>JBEBRC010000158.1:0-8224 GCA_040395055.1 Steroidobacter denitrificans | reverse complement strand
TTGCGCAAGACGCTGGCGGGATTTCGCTTGATGCAACCCGGTCAGGACCGAGCGATCGATGCGCGAAACCGCATCCGAGAGTGCCTCCTCGACGCAGGCGGCGTGTACCTGCCGCAGGTGCAGATCGCGATTGTCGTAGGTGCCGCAGACGCTCTTGGAAGCGAGTCTCAGTCTCGAATACAACTCGGCGGCATCGGACTGCCGCGACAGATTCAGATCGGCATAGCTGATCACTCTTTCTTGCTCGTGGCTTTCTTGCTCGTGGCTTCGATCGACGCGCCCTTGATTCATCGAGGCAGCGACTCCTTGCCCGCTGGCGGCGAACGACAACGACAGCCCGATGGCGCCCAGAACGACGCAAACGGCAGGGCGGCTGGATTTCATCGACTCGACAGACATGATGATTCTCCCTTCGCTGGACTAGTGGGTATCGGCGCGCGTGGTGTACTGATGCAGTCACGAAGCAAAAGGTTGCAGCCTCTTCGAATATTTCATGCGACGCGTCCGACGCACGGTCATTCATCCATACGTTGAGATTAAAACCCTCACCTGTTGCAAAGACATCGCATTTGACCGATCCGGCATCACCCAGCGCATCTGGACCCACCGCGATCGGCGGCAGCTGCAATCCCGATCGATGTTCGTGATCGGAGGCAAGGCGAATCGAGTGCCTCGATGCCGGTCAGTCGCTCGGGCGACGCTCGAGAGGCGGCGACGGCCAGCGAAGACGGCGCGACAGCCACGGATGCAGGAAGACCACCGCCAGAATGATCACGACGCCCAGGTAGAAGCTGCCCGACAGGTCCCGCTGCTCGCCCAGCAGCAGCATGGCGAGGCCGATGGCATAGATCGGTTCCAGATTGATGGCCAGCGCGGCAGTGAACGCGCTGAGCTGGCGCAGCGCCACCAGCGACAGGGCGAACGGCAATAACGTACATCCCATGGCAAGAAACACCAGCAGCCAGCCATCGTGCTGCGAGGGCAGTACGAACAGGGTGGTGCCTGCCGGGAGCAGCGGCGCGGCCAGCGTCAGCAGCAACGCACCCGCACCCAGCTCGATCCCTGTCACCGTCAAGGCATCGCTGTTGCCGATGTAGCGCTTGTTCAAGGAACCGAAGATGGCGGCAAACAACGCTGACACCACGCCGATGGCAATGCCGATCCGCATTCCCTCAGGCGTGCCGCCGACAACCAGGGCCACCCCGGGAATGACGGCGAGTCCAAACAGCAGCTCTGCAGGCTCGAATCGCCGCCGCACGAGCACAGGCTCGAGCAACGAAACGAAAACCGGGATCAGTGCCATGCAGGTCGCCGCGACCGAGGCATTCGACAATTTGATCGAGCCGTAGAACGTCAGCCAATGCAATGTCACCGCAACACCGATCCCGGCGTAGACGGCAACCAACCGCGGTGGCAGCCGGAACAGCCCGGACCAGAATCTTCGCACCAGCAACAGCGCGGCACTCACCAGCACCATGCGCCACCACACCAGCGGCAACGTGGGCAGCGTGATCAGCTTGCCGAGGATGGCCGTAAACCCCCACAGGATGACGCAGCAATGAATCTGCAGCCAGGCGCGGGTATGGGGAGACATGATACTGCGGACGAAAATCCTGGACTCGAGTCAAGCCGGTGGCCCGCGCTCCAGTATCCTCAATAGGCTTTGGCCCATATCACTCGCTGCGAGCTCGGCCGGCCGGTGAACGGGCAAATGCCGGGCTCGCTGCGCTCAAGCGGAATGCACCGCACCGTGACGCCCAGGTCGCTCTTGATGCGCTCCTCCAGTTCCACCTCGCCGCTGAAATGCGTGAGCGCAAACCCCGCGTGAATCGGCGTCGGTGCATTCTCCTGCACCGCAGGCGGCGTGAAGTAGGCGTAGAACTCCTCCCGAGTATCGATGCGTCGCGTGTGCTGCTCGCGAAAAGCCTTTGCACGCTCGAACAGCGCATCCTGGATGGACTGCAGGATCGTGGTCACCGAGGACACGAACTGCGTACGCGAGACGCTCTGCTTGTCCTTCGGCGAACGATCCCGACGCCCGACGAACAAGGCATCCTTCTCGATGTCGCGCGGGCCGATCTCCAGGCGCAGCGGCACGCCCTTCTTGATCCAGTGCCAGATCTTGTCGCCGCCGCGCTCCTCGCGCTCATCGACCAGCACACCCAGCGGCCGCTCGCCGAAGCGCTGCGATCGCAGCTCCCCGGCCACGGCACGGCAGTATTCGAGCACGCGCGCACGATCTTCGTCGGTGCGGTGGATAGGAATAATGACGACCTGCAGCGGTGCCAGCTTCGGCGGCAAGACAAAGCCGTCATCGTCCGAATGCGTCATCAACAATGCGCCCACCAGGCGTGTGGAGACGCCCCAGCTCGTGGTCCAGGCGTACTGATGCGCCCCCGCCTGGTCCAGGAACTGGATTTCGCTGGCCCTGGAGAAGTTCTGGCCCAGGAAGTGGCTGGTCCCCGCCTGCAGCGCCTTGCGATCCTGCATCATGGCTTCGATGCAGAATGTCTGCTCGGCACCGGGAAAGCGCTCGCCGGCGGTCTTCTCGCCCTTGATCACCGGCACGGCCATCCATTGCTCGGCAAAATCGGCATACACATCCAGCATGCGCATGGTTTCCTCGACCGCCTCCTCGCGCGTGGCATGCGCCGTATGGCCTTCCTGCCACAGGAACTCCGTCGTACGCAGGAACATGCGCGTGCGCATTTCCCAGCGCACGACATTGGCCCATTGGTTGATCAGCAGCGGCAGGTCGCGATAACTCTGCACCCAGCGCGAAAAAGCGTCGCCGATGATCGTCTCGGAGGTCGGCCGCACGATCAACGGCTCTTCCAATTCACCGGTAGGCACCAGTTTGCCGTCCGCCCCGACCTCCAGCCGATGGTGGGTCACCACCGCGCATTCCTTGGCGAAGCCTTCGACGTGCGCCGCCTCCTTTTGCAGGAAGGACAAAGGGATGAACAAGGGGAAATAGGCATTCTGATGCCCCGTCTCCTTGAACTTGTCGTCCAGCACCCGCTGCATGTTCTCCCACAGCGCGTAGCCCCAGGGCTTGATGACCATGCAGCCGCGCACGGGCGAGGTCTCGGCCAGGTCCGCCGCCCTCACCACCTGCTGATACCACTCGCCGTAGTTCTCCTCGCGGGTAGGGGAAATGGCGGTTCTGGGCTTGCTGGACTGGCTGCTCATCGGCGGATGACTTATCGCTCAAAAGGTAGATCGGACGCGATGGAACGCGGAAAGGCGCGATTACAACAGATTTCCGATCCCGGACGAAGCGGCATCGACGGCAGATGGCCGAAGCGGCCCGGTTTGCCTGCCCGGTGGCGCGGCACCATTCATCCCATGGCCCATCCCACGGCCAATCCCATGGCGAACCAGCCAGACGAATCGAATGCAATTCGTGGTCGTGCACAGCACGTGGACGGACCCGCTCGAACCATTCCCTCACAACCGGCTCCAGCTGCGCCCGCCTTACCTTGAGCTGGGCGTTGTATACCAAACGGCTGTGGCTGAACGAGCGGGTCGCCGTTCTGGCGTGCCGGCCGCTGTCCGTCCGGGCACCGCGCAGGATCTAGGCAAGCTTGGCCTGCAGCCAGGACTTGGCGAATCGCAGGTCGCGCACTACCGACCCCGGTGCAAGCTTCAACAAGCGCGCGGTTTCCCGCGTGGTGGCGCCGCCGAAGTAGTGCAAGTCGATCATCCGGGCGCACATCGGATCGATTGCATCCAACCACTGCAGCCACTCGCGCAAGTCGACGGTCGTAATGTCGGTGTTCACGAGCCGGGCATCGGGCTTGGCCAGGCTGATCGCGATCCGTCGCGCCATGGGTGCGGCGAACCGTATGAAGCGCAACTCCTCTTCGCGTGTACGGTCCGGGCCGTACAGGTCGCGAAAGACTTGGCGGAGCGCTGCCTCGGGAGGCAAGCAATCGGTCAGCGCCAGCCGGCGCAGTTCGCTGTGGATATGAGGCCCCATGCTGGGAAGCTGGGCCTCGTCGACGAGCGGTGAGCCATTCATGTTCGGACCTTCCGCAAGCAGCCAGTCATGTATACGTGGATTTTATTCTCAACTGGGATAATGGGGAAGCAGGATTATTAGAGAGGGATCCCTGTTGCCGGAGTCCGACATTGAAGTCATTACGCACACCCGTCCAAGGCTACTTCCTCGATCTGCTGCTGGCGGCTCGCCGCAAGGCGCAACTTACTCAGCAGCAACTGGCCGACCAGTTGGGGAAACCTCAGAGTTTCGTGGCGAAATACGAAGGCGGCGAACGCCGCCTGGACGTCATCGAGTTCCTGCGCCTGTCCGAAGCGCTGCAGGCCGATCCCGCTCGGATCATGCGGCAGCTGGTCAAGTTCAACGCAACTCATGCGACAGCCGGGCGGATCACACGCGGCGCCGGCAAGCGCGGCGCCAAGGGCAGCCAGAAGAAGTAGATGCCCGCGGAGGGCCTTGCTTCCTAGTGTTTCGCCGCTTCGACCACGGGCGCATAGCGCAGGAAATGCGGGCTTTGCCGCTGCAGGTTGCGCGCCCATTCCCCGCGCTGCTGCCGGTCGGGACCGGCCGCCGCCAGCAGTGCATCGGCGGCGCGATTCAGCGCTGCAACCGCGCGGCGGTTGCGCTGGTGCACCTCGTACGCCCTGGCGTACCACTCGATCGCGCCGGGCAGCGCATCGGCAATATGGTCGCGCTCGAAGAACGCCCAGGACTCGTCTCCCTGGGTCATGTACTCGTTGAATTCCTGCTGGTCCTCGAGTGACAGCTCGCTGAAAGCAATCGTGGGGCCGATCTCGACGTAGTTCTGATACCACAGATAGCCTGCCATCAGCGCCAGTATTGCGACAGCCGCCAGCGTTGCCTTCTGCAACGCCGTGACGCCGCGGAACACCTTGAGGAACGCCGCCGCATCCTGCGGCCGCTGCTTGCGATCGAACGACAGGCAGGCTTCGATCGCACGAGCTTCGCGGCGCTTCAGGCCCTTGAGCGGCGCCGGCTTGATACCCAGCTTGCGCGCATTCGGCGCGCTGTGACGCTGATAGGGATGGAACCCTGAGATCAGTTCGTAGGCGATGAGGCCCAGCGCATACATGTCGTCGGCAGGGTGCGGATCGATACCGTCGACCATCTCGTCCGTGGCATAGGCCTCGGTATACGCGCCCAGACTGCCGGCGTCGAACACATCCGGGTTCTCCTCGGCGATCGAGCTGGGCACGGCACGAGCGATGCCGAAGTCGAGAATCTTGGTCGTGCCATCGGCGGCGATGAAGACGTTACCCGGCTTGAGGTCGGAATGGACGATGCCTTTGCGATGCGCGTACGCCAGGCCTTCGGCGATTCCGCGCACGATCGGCAGCGCGGCCTCGCGCCCTATCCCCTTGCCGCGCGCCTCGCGAACGATCGAATCCAGCGAGCGGCCCTGCAGCAGCTCCATGGTCATGTATACCGTATCGCCGTCGCGATCGAAGTCGAATACCGTGACGACGTTCGGATGCGCCAGGGTCTGCGCCTTGCGCGCCTCGCGCTGCAGCGCCATGAACGACTGCGGATGTCGCTCGAAGTCCGAGTTCAGCACTTTCAGGGCCACTCTCGGATTCGGATCCTGGGCCTCCTGCTTGCGCCGATCGATGGCGCCGAAAACCAGCCCCATGCCACCCTTGCCAAGCAGCGATTCGAGCACGAATCGCTGCTTGATGACCGAGCCCGGCGCCAGCGTCGCGCGATCGCTTTGCCTGCCATCGTCCAGCTCCGCGGCGGCACCCGCGGGCGCTTGCAAGGTCGCGGCATAGGCACTGTCGCCGCCCGCCTCGATGCCCGGGGCACGCAAGGTGCGAGCGAAGGTCGGCGTGCCGGGAGCGGCGCGATGATCCGCGACAGGATCCACCATAGTGGCCGCATCGAACGCGGCGCCCGGGCCGGCCGGGCCGACGCTGGCATCGGCATCGGTGACGGCGTGCACGCCAGTGCGCTCGCTCGCAGGCGAGCGCAGGATCGTTGCGGACTCCTCCGGCACGGTGCGCAGCATCGTTTTGTCGCCCGGGATCCCCGGCTCGAGCGCGGCCTGTGCGGCGCCGGCAGGGCCGTCTTCGGATCCCGAATTTTCGGCGACGGGCGGCTGGGCGAGCGGCCGCAGTGCCGTCATCTCTTCATTCTCGTTCTGCGGCGGTGTTCTTCGTTCGGTCTTGTCGGACACGGAATCAACCTTTGACATCGTATTGCGGCAACGAGTCAATGCTGCCGTCCTGGTGCGCGGCGGCGGCCGCTATTTTTCGCGCCGCCTGCCGGCTCTTTCGCGCTCGAACCGTTCCTCGTAGGCAGCAGTGAATGCATCGGCGAACAGGCTGCGGAATGCGCCCTCCGCGTCCTTGACCGCGACAGCATACTTGTCCCGGTATAAATCCCAATAACGCAGCTTGGCCGGTACGCCAAGGATGGAGCCTCGCTTCATCTGCCGCTCGAAGTCTTCCTGCAGACGTTCGGGATCGAACTCGGAAAGCATCGACTCGAACGCCATGCGCATGGCAACCAGCAATGCGGCCTGATGAGCACTCACTTCGCCGAATGCCTGTTCGACGGCGTCCGCTGGCGCCAGGTACGCAGGATTGTGCTTCACCAGCAGATTGTGAAAGGCATCGTCGACATTGGCGGAGAATTTGAGCGGATTGTTGCGCGCCGCCTTGAATGTCGTGCCGCGCATGCGCAGTTCGTCCTTCATGCGTTCGCGAGCACGCAGCATGTCCATCACTCCGGACATCGCGGCTCGCAATACTTCCCCCAGGATCTGCGCCGCTTCGCCCGAGGGGGCCAGACCCTCGATCCCTGCGGCCCGCAGCAGCGGCTCGAGCTGCATGCCCTCGGTCGACGTTCGCGGGTTGGATCTGGCCGGGCGCCGGCGGGGCGCCGGCGATCCGGATCCAGCCACGCTGCCCCGGGTCAGGCGGGCGGCGGCTGGCCCGAACGCCGGGTACAGCGATGGGGACGTCTCATCCAGGCCGAACCACTCGGTGCCCTGTGCGGCGCCGGCCCGGCCGTTCGCAACAGCATCCGGATCCGTCCCACTCACCCGTGCTTGTGCGCGCGGCTCCAGGCCAACGGTGTGATCCTCGTCACGCGCCTGCCCGCCGCCCGGACCCGCGCCGGCGGCGCGGTGGAGTCTGGCAAAGGGATCCTTGTCCTGCGAGCGGGCATCCTTCTTGATCGAGACGCTGATCTCATAGGCGTCGATGTACAGCAGATCCCCGTGGCGCAATCGCTGAGCCTCGGTGCGCGACACGCGATTCTCCGGAGAATTGATGGCCACGCCATTGGTGCTGGTATCTTCTACGTAGTAGCTTCCATTGAGATATCGGATCAGCGCATGGCGGCCGGAAATGTAAGGATCCGGAAACACCCAATCGTTGTCGGGCAGGCGTCCGATCGTGCCACCGATGGCATCGAATACCTTGCGGCGGCTCGTCCCGAGCATCTCGGCCTGCTCCCCAAGGACTTCCAGTGTAAGAATCATGGGCTTGACGATTTTATCTTGGTTCTTGGGCTGTCCAGACAGCGCTGGCAGCTTCGCAGTATCGACCAGAGGTCCGCAACAGTTATGAGCACCATCGCACAATTCCGGGGCGCAACGCCCGCGCGGCATGAACCCAGCCAGGGAGCGATTGCCCGCGCACTGCTGTGCTGCCTGGCACTGCTTGTCCTGGGACCGCTACCCCAGGCGCGGGCGGCCGACGGCCCCCGGCAGGTCGTGAGCCAGGACACGCAGCGAACTCTTGGCGAGGAGGACGGGAACAGCGCGCCGGCGGTCACGGAAGCCTTCATCAATGCGTCCCTGGCCGACGTCTGGCGTCTGTTCACGACCGCCGAGGGCCTGCGTGCCGCCGGGGCCGCGGACGCCACCGTCGATCTGCGCCTCGGCGGCGAGATTCGCAGCCGCCACGACCCGGCCGATGGGCGGGGCGAGCCGCAAACGATCGTCAAGGAGATCCTGGCCTACGAGCCCGAGCGCATGCTCGCCATGCGCGCCCGGCAGCCGTCCGCCAGTGCGCCGGATCGCGCTGCCGCCGCCGGCGCCTGGACAGTGATCTACTTCGACTCGGCAGGCGAAGGCATGACCCGGGTGCGCGTCGTCGGACTGGGTTACCGCAGCCAGTCCGAGTCACAGGCTTTCGCGCAACAGGCGCGGCAGACGCTCGATCGCATTGCCCGGGACTATTGGCCCAAGTGCGC
>JBEBRC010000157.1:0-8230 GCA_040395055.1 Steroidobacter denitrificans | reverse complement strand
GGCGCCGGCATGCGAGCGATGCGAAATCCCGATAGGCGGCGCGCCAAGCCCTGACGAGGAGTCCTCATAAGGAGCGCAACATGGCCGAAAGATCCTTCACGCACGAGGTCGGCAAGCTTCGCCTGGGTGCCGGGGAGGAGTTTCGCGGCGAGGGCATCCTGGCCGTGACCAAGGCTTTGCTGCAATCCGGTGTGGGCTATGTCGGCGGCTACCAAGGCGCGCCCATCTCTCACCTGATGGACGTCCTCTCGGATGCACAGGGTCTGCTCGAGGAGTTGGGCGTCCATTTCGAGGCCAGCGCCTCGGAGGCCGCCGCGGCTGCCATGCTGGCCGCATCCGTCAACTACCCCATACGCGGCGCGGTGACCTGGAAGTCGACGGTCGGGACCAACGTTGCCTCGGATGCGCTGGCGAACATCGCCTCCGGCGGCGTGACCGGCGGGGCGCTGGTGATCATCGGCGAGGACTATGGCGAAGGCTCCTCGATCATGCAGGAGCGTTCGCATGCATTCGCGATGAAGTCCCAGATCTGGCTGCTGGATCCGAGACCGAACCTGGAAAGCATCGTCACCATGGTGGAACGGGGCTTCGAGCTGTCTGAGGCCTCGAATACGCCCGTCATGCTGGAGCTGCGCATCCGCGCCTGCCACGTCTATGGCTCGTTCATCGCCCATGACAACAAGCGGCCAGCGTTCACGCCGCAGGATGCGCTGGAGCAGCCCAACCGCGATGTCAGTCGGATCGTCCTGCCACCGGCGAATTTCCTGCACGAACGTGAAAAGGTCGAGTCGCGCTGGCCCGCCGCGGTGGATTTCATTCGCCGCCACCACCTGAATGAATTTTTCGGCGCCGAGGAGGGCGAGGTCGGCCTCATCGTTCAAGGCGGGTTGTACAACACGCTGGTCAGAGCGCTGGAACTGCTGGGGCTGTCGGACTGCAGCGGCGCCACGGAGCTGCCGCTGTACGTATTGAATGTCACCTACCCGCTGATCGATGAAGAGCTGACGGCCTTTTGTAGCGGCAAGAAGGCGGTGCTGGTGGTGGAGGAAGGGCAGCCTGAATTCATCGAGCAGGCGCTCAGCATGATTCTACGCCGGGCCGATATACCGGCGCGTATCGTGGGTAAGGATGTATTGCCGCGCGCCGGCGAGTATACCGGGGAGGTTCTGCGGCGAGGACTGCGCGCGTTCCTGCACACGCATGCGCCGCAGCGCCTGGAGCAGGCGGTCGCGCTGTTGCCGCCGGCGGATGGGCCGTTGCCGAAGGAGGTCCAGGCCCTGGCGCAACTGTTGCCGATACGGCCGGCGGGATTCTGCACCGGCTGCCCCGAGCGGCCGATATTCACGGCCATGAAGCTGGTGCAGCGCGAGCTGGGGCCATTGCACATCAGTTGCGACATCGGCTGCCATTTGTTCTCCATCCTGCCGCCGTTCAACCTGGGCAATACGACAATGGGCTATGGCCTGGGCGCGGCCGGCGCGGCGGCCTTCAATGCCCCGCGCAACAAGCGCGCCATTGCGGTCATGGGCGATGGCGGTTTCTGGCACAACGGGTTGACCTCTGGTGTCGGCAATTCCGTTTTCAACAAGACAGACAGCGTGCTGGTCGTGGTGGACAACGGCTATTCGGCCGCCACCGGCGGCCAGCACATTCTGTCATCGCGCGGCGGCAACCGCTCCAAGAGCACCAGGCACCCGATCGCGGAAGCCGTGAAGGGTGTGGGTGTCAAATGGCTGCGCGTCATCGATCGCACCTATGACATCGCGCGCATGCGCGATACCTTGCGTGAGGCCATGACCACTGAGCAGAAGGGGCCGAAGGTGATCATCGCAGCCTCCGAGTGCATGCTCAATCGCCAGCGTCGCGAAAGGCCGCTGTTCAACCAGGCCGTCGCAAGTGGCAGGCGGGCGGTACGGGAGCGTTTTGGTATCGATGCAGATACCTGTACCGGCGATCATTCCTGCATCCGGCTGTCAGGCTGCCCTTCCTTGACCATCCGTCCCAACCCCGATCCGCTGCGGCAGGATCCGGTGGCGCATGTCGACAACTCCTGCGTCGGCTGCGGGGTGTGCGGGGAGGTGGCGCACGCGGCGGTGCTGTGCCCCTCGTTCTATCGCGCCCAGCTGGTGTACAACCCGACCGGCTGGGATCGGTTGGTGGCGCGCGTGCGCGGCGGTGTGATCGGGTTTCTGCAACGTCGCGCGGCCGCCCGCAGGCTTCGCTATGCCTATTGAGGATCCGCCGGCGGCCAGGCCGGTCATGCGCCCGCTTTGCATCGCCATTGCCGCGCTCGGCGGTCAAGGCGGCGGCGTGCTGGCCGATTGGCTGGTCAAGGCGGCCGAGCTGCATGGCTGGATAGCACAGTCGACCTCCATTCCCGGTGTCGCGCAGCGCACGGGCACGACGGTCTACTACGTGGAAGTGTGCCCAGCGCCGCTTCCCGGCGAACCGCGCCCCGTGCTGGCGCTGATGCCCTCGGCCGGGGATGTGGATCTGGTGGTCGCCGCGGAGTTGATGGAGGCCGGACGTAGTGTGGTGCGCGGTCTGGTGACGCCCGGACGCACGACCTTGGTGAGCTCCAATCATCGCGTCTATGGCATCACGGAAAAGTCGGCGTTGGGCGATGGCATCGCCGATGCCAATGCCGTGCTGGCCGCCTTGCACTCGCAGTCGAAACGCTTGATCTGTTTTGATATGGACGTCATCGCCGGGGAGCACAACAGCGTCATCAGTTCGGTATTGTTCGGCGCCGTGGCGGGCTCTGCCGCCTTGCCTTTTCCGCGCGCCTTGTACGAGCGGGCGATCAGCGAATCGGGCGTGGCGGTCAAGAGCAATCTGGCGGGTTTTGCCGCAGGTTTCGACCGTGCCTTGCAGGATGCTCCGGTGACGGGACTGGTTGCGCCCGCCACGGGTCCGACGAGCGCGCTGGGACGCAGGCTCGATGAGCGCATCGGGCGCGAATTTCCCGCTCACTTGCATGGGCTGCTGGAGCATGGCGTGAAGCGGATGCTCGACTATCAGGATGGCGCTTATGCCGATCTCTACCTGGATCGCCTGGCTGGGATCCGGGACGGCGAACAGCGGGCGGTGCATGGCGGGCATGACTACGCGCTGACCGCTGCAGTCGGGCGGTATCTGGCGTTGTGGATGTCATACGAGGACACGATTCGGGTGGCGGACCTGAAGACCCGCGGCGCGCGCTTCGACAGATTCCGGGCCGAGGTCGGGGCGGGACAGGACCAGATCGTCCATGTCACCGAATTCATGCATCCGCGCTTCGAGGAAATGTGCGAGACGCTGCCGGCGGGTTTCGGCGGCTGGTTGCTGCGCAGCGAGTGGGCGCGGCGCGCGCTGGCGCCTTTGTTTCGCAAGGGACGCCACATTCGGACCACGCACCTCGGCGGCTTCTTGATGCTGCGCCTGATTGCCGGCATGCGCCGCTGGCGGCGTGCGAGCTTGCGCTATCGAATCGAGGAGACCCGCATCAACGAGTGGCTGCAGCGAGTGCAGAGCGCCTTGGCGGCACATGGGCGGGAGGTCGCGATCGAGCTCGCCGAGTGCCAGCGGCTGGTGAAGGGGTATGGCGATACCCATGCACGAGGGTGGCAGAACTACGGCAGCCTGATGCAGGCAATAGAGGAGGCAGGGCCGCGCGCCGATCTGGCGGAAGTCATCAAGCGGCTGCGAAACGCGGCGCTTGCGGACGAGGAAGGCGAGCGCTTGCGCGCAACGCTGGTCGAGCTGGGATTGAGCGTGCCGGCGTCGATGCCGCGAGTGCCGCCCGGGTTCGAACCGCAACCGGCCGCATCCTAGGGGCTGCTGCCGCGCAGCAAGGCGTCCGGTGGCGATACGGCCCCGAGGCTGGCCGCGGCTTGGCTGGCGAACTGGGGTGCTAGATGAGGTTGTCTTCGATCGAGTGGCGCATGACGCCCAGCAGCTTCGTCAGTTGGTCGATCTGGGTATCGCTGAGATCGGCGAACATCTTGTCGATCCATTCCTCGTGCACGCCCGCCATGCGTTGAAAGGCCTCGCGTCCCTTGCGAGTCAGGCGTACCGTTGCAACGCGGCGATCGGTGGAACGCGTGGTGCGTACAACCAGGAGATCCTCGATCATGCGATTCACCACGCCCGTGACATTGCCGTTGGATACCAGCAGCGCGGCCGACAGCTGGCTCATCGTCAGGCCGTTCGGTTCGCGCTCCAGTGCGGCCAGCACGTCGAAGCGCGGCAGGGTGGTGCCGAAATTCTCTTCGAATCGCACGCGGATGCGCTTCTCGGCGATCATGGAGCAGCTGAGCATTCGTAACCACAGGCGTAACGATTGCTTGCTGTGCGGTGCGCCACCCCATTTTTCAGCGAAGGTTCTTGTTGCTGTACTCGACATGTTCCACTCCGGTCGCAAGCTGTCATTGCCATTCAGCGTATCAAGTCGCGGCCTCTGCCGGCGGTCCGACGTCATCGGCCGGTTGCGCCAGTCGGCCACGCAAGTCGGCCAGCAGGCCGGGCACAGGGATGAAACTGGGCCATGGCGTTGCGTTGGCTCGTATCCTGCGCAATGTACGCCATGAGGAGTCTAGTGCTTCAATGCTAAAAGAGCTGCCCCGCTATCGCAACGATGCCATGTTGCGCCCTGGACCAGGAGCGTGCGGGCGGATACGCCCTCGGCCAGGGCGGGGATCAGCCGGGGGGATAAGTCGGGCAAAGGTTGACACTTAAAATATATGCACCTTAGTATCGGCGGCGAAGCGGGCCGTCTGGCGAGGCTCAGGTGCGCGCGGCGGAATGCAAGGGAGTCCGGGCGTTGCGGGTGGGATCTCAGGCCGGCGCAGGCTCGATGTGCACCGAGCCAGGGCGTGCGCCTGGGGCTGGATGGAGAGACAGACGGATGAGTATACATTTCGATCTCGCCGAGCGTCTGAGTTGGCCGTTCTTTGATCCACCGCATCAGGTCCTGGCCGAATTGGTCACGGGTTGGTCACGGCGCGAGCTGGCGTCGTTCACGGGTGGCGAGTCCCGTGCGTCGGTGGACGATGCCTGCCGCAAGCTGGTCGCGGAGCTCGGTGCCGCGGGCGTGACGCGTTATTGCGTCAAGGCGCGGCACGGAGGCGCGCTCGCCGACTTCGACTCGCGCGCCATCTGCCTGGTGCGCGAGACGCTGGCCTGGCATGACGGGCTTGCCGATTTTGCCTTTGCGATGCAAGGCCTGGGCAGCGGCGCCTTGTCGATCGCCGGCGAGCCCGCGTTACAGGATCGCTATCTGCCAGGCGTCGCAAGCGGGGCGCTGATCGCGGCATTTGCGCTGTCGGAGCCGGATGCGGGATCGGATGTCGCGGCGATGCAGATGACGGCGCGCCGGGATGGCGGCCACTATGTCCTGGACGGGGTGAAGACCTGGATCTCGAATGGCGGGATCGCAGATTTCTACTGTGTCTTCGCACGCACGACACCCGGGCGCCGCCGTGAAGACGGCACCATCGGTGCGCAGGGCATCAGCGCGTTTTTGGTGGAAGCGGACGACCCCGGCCTGATCATCGACAAGCGCATCGACCTCATTGCGCCGCATCCACTCGCAGCGCTGCGGTTCGAGAACTGCCGCGTTGCGCTCGATCGACGCATCGGAGCGGAAGGCGAGGGATTCAAGATCGCGATGCGCACGCTCGATATTTTCAGGGCATCGGTTGCTGCGGCAGCGCTGGGTTTTGCGCGCCGCGCCTTCGATGAGGCCGTGGCGCATGCGCGTCAGCGCAGGATCTTCGGCAAGGCGCTGGCCGACTTTCAATTGACGCAGGCTGCCTTGGCCGACATGGCGACGGGGATCGATGCCTCGGCATTGCTGACGTATCGTGCCGCCTGGCAGCGCGACACCGGGCAGGCGGTGACGAAATCCGCCGCCATGGCGAAAATGACGGCAACCGAGAATGCGCAACAGATCATCGATCGTGCGCTACAGATGTTCGGTGGCCGCGGCGTCGTGAGCGGCGAGATCGTCGAGAGGCTCTACCGCGACATCCGTGCCTTGCGCATCTACGAGGGCGCCACGGAAGTACAGAAATTGATCATTGCACGAGAGGTTTTGAAATGACGATTACAGTTCTGCAGCCCCCGCAGTGGCCGCGGCCGAAAGGATATTCGAACGGCATGATGGCCGAGGGCAGGCAGATCTATGTTTCCGGTCAGGTGGGCTGGGATGAGCAGCAGCGCTTCGTGCCCGGCGGCCTGGCAGCCCAGGTGCGCCAGTGCCTGGTGAACATCATGTCGGTGCTTGCCCAGGCGGATGCCGGGCCGCAGCATCTGGTGCGCATGACCTGGTATGTCACCAGCCGCGACGAGTATTACGCCGAGCTGCAGCAGATCGGCGCGGCGTACAAGGAGGTGATCGGCAAGCACTTTCCGACCATGGCGGTGGTGCAGGTCGTGGCCTTGATGGAAGCGGAGGCCAAGGTGGAGATCGAGGCGATCGCCGTGGTTCCCGCGAGCGCGGCCTGAGCGGCGAGCGGCATGTCGATGTGGCGCCCCCCGGAACGCATTCGCCATCGGCCGACACCGGGGCGCTGGCCGACCGGGCAGGAGGCGAAAGCATCCTTGTTGTTCAGCCCGATCGAGCTTGGGCCGCTGCACCTGGAGCAGCGCACCTGGGTTCCGGCCATGGTGCCCTGGCGCGCGACCGAGGATGGATTCGTCAGCGACAAGGTGCTGGGATGGTACGAGCGCTTCGCGCGCGGCCGGCCAGGCGCGATCGTGCTCGAGGCCACCGGCATACGTGACGTACCCAGCGGCCCGCTGCTGCGCATCGGCAGCGACCGCTTCCTGCCGGGATTGCGTGAGTTGGTTGCCGTGGTGCGCAGCGCCAGCGGCGGGCAGACGCGGCTGCTCATCCAGTTGATCGATTTTCTAGCGATGCGGCGTCGGCCCGAGCGTGCCAAGTATCTGGAGCGGTTGCTGCACATCACCGCGGCGCATCGGGAAAGATTGCAGCTCGCCGAAGATGCCAGCGAACAGGACGTGCGCCTGCAGCTGGCAGCGCTGGATGACGACGGCTTGAGAGCCATACTGGATCGGCGTGAAATGGAGTCGTTGGAACAGGGCTATCGCGAGCGCGTCACCGACCTGGATCGGGAGCACATTGCGCGCCTGCCCGAGACGTTGCCGCCGTTGTTTGCGGACGCTGCAGGGCGCGCGCAAGAGGCGGGTTTCGATGGTGTGGAGCTGCATTACGCTCATGCCTATACGATGGCGTCGTTCCTGTCCGCGACCAACGATCGCGACGATGGCTATGGCGGCTCGCGCGCAGCCCGGGTGCGGCTGCCCCTGGAAGTCTTCCGTGAGGTACGCGCCACGGTCGGGCCGAAGTTCGCGGTCGGTTGCCGCTTCCTGGCCGAGGAGACCATAGCGGGCGGCAGCGGCGTCGACGACGCGGCCTATTTCGCGACCCGATTCGCTGCCGCCGGCATGGATTTCCTGTCCCTGTCCCGCGGTGGAAAATTCGACGATGCCCGCCAGCCAAAGGTGGGTGAGGCCGCCTATCCCTATACCGGCCCCAGCGGGTACGAATGCATGCCTTCCTACTATTCGGATGCAAAGGGGCCTTTCGGCCGCAACCTGGATCCTTCGGCGCACATTCGCGCGGCCGTGCGCCAGGCCGGATACACCATACCGGTGGTGGTGGCGGGCGGAATTCATAGCTTCGAACAGGCCGAGGCCGTGCTGGCTGCGCAACAGGCCGACGTCGTGGGCTTTGCCCGCCAGGCGCTGGCCGACCCGGACTGGTTCTCGAAGGTCCGCTCGGGGCGCGGCGACGAAGTGCGCTTGTGTCTGTACACCAATTACTGCGAGGCGCTCGACCAGCGGCATCGGGAAGTCACGTGCGAACTATGGGACCGGGAGAAACTGGATGAGCCCGGCATCGCCCGCTCGGTGGACAACAAGCGTCGCCTGGTCGCGCCGGATTGGCCGGAGCAGTAGTGGGGGCGGTGGCCGGAGGGCCGGCCGGAGGAGCCGGACTTGAGTTATTGAGTTATTGGGCCGTTGAGTCCGCGAGCCATGCTGGCGCAGCGGACAGGGCAGCGCGCCCTAGGAGTACGTAGCAGCCGGGCGAGGCGGGCTCCGGCGTGACGGCATCCGTCGTTTCCCACCGATCCAAACGCAACAGGGGGGGTTAGCGACGTGCCGGTTCGGGCTCCCCGCCATGGTCGAAGACATGCCGATCGGTCTGTCCCAGCAACTGGCTAGT
>JBEBRC010000156.1:0-8243 GCA_040395055.1 Steroidobacter denitrificans | reverse complement strand
GGCCAGGACGAGATCAAGCGCGTCTATCGTCGATTGGCGCGCAAGTACCATCCCGACGTCAGCAAGGAACAGAATGCCGAAGACAAGTTCAAGGAAGTCCAGGAAGCCTATGAAGTACTGAAGGACCCTGAAAAGCGCGTGGCGTACGACCAGCTCGGCAGCAACTGGCGCTCCGGGCAGGAGTTCCGGGCGCCGCCCGACTGGGGCCGGAACTTCGAGTTTTCGAGTTCTTCATTCGGCGGCGCGGAGGATGGCGGGTTCAGCGATTTCTTTTCTTCCCTGTTCGGCCAGCGCAGTCCCTTAGGCGGTGGTCCACGCGCGGGCGCCGGCCGCGGCTTCGCGGCAGCCGGCGAAGACCATGTGGCAAAGATCCAGATCGAACTGGAGGATGCTTATCAAGGCGCATCGCACACGATCGAGCTGAAGTCGCCGCAAGTCGGCGAAGATGGGCATGTAACGCTCAAGCCGCGTACGCTCAAAGTCAGTATTCCCGCCGGAGTCCTCGAAGGACAGCGCATTCGCCTTGCTGGCCAAGGTAGCGCCGGCATGGGCGGCGGCCCGGCGGGAAACCTCTACCTGGAAATCAGCTTTCGCCCGCATCGGTTGTTCCAGGTCGAGGAGCGGGACATCACGCTAACCCTGCCGCTCGCCCCCTGGGAAGCGGCGCTGGGCGCCACGGTGCAGACGCCAACCTTGGCGGGTCCCGTGGCTTTGCGCATACCCGCCAACGCCAGGTCCGGCCAGAAAATGCGCCTCAAGGGCCGCGGCCTGCCAGGTCCGACGCCGGGGGACCAGTTTGTGATCCTGCAGATCGTATTGCCGCCCGCCGACACTCCTCAAGCGCGCGAGTTCTATCAGAACATGCAGCGAGAACTGCCTTTCGATCCGCGCTCTACGTTGCCTGATCAACAATCGTAGCGACCATCCCATCCGCCGCGACGGGGAATCGGCCGCAGCAGTCGCTAATAGGCGACTTCCGCATGCGAATGATCCAGCAAATAGATCACGCGCCGCAGGATCGAAACATCCGCATGCGGCTTCTCGATGAAGTCTGCCGCACCCTCGCGTATGCCGGCGACCGCGGCGCGCACATCCGATTCTTCGCCCAGAAGTATGACTGGTGGGGGCGCCTTGGAGGCACGCAACATGCGCAGCAGATCCAGGCCCGACATGCCAGGCAAGGTCACATCCGCAATCAAGCAATCGAGCGCGACGGTACACGAGGACTCCAGGTAGCTCTCGGCGCTGTCGTAGAACCGCACCTCGGCGTCGAGCGAACTCAACAACGAGCATAGGGTGCGACGATCGGCAGCGTCGGCTTCGATTACTGCAACGATGCGGCGATTGGCGGACACAAGCGGGACGGGCTCGGAAAAAAGGCGGTCACGGCCGGTGCGCGAGCAAAGCCCGAGCTGCGTGGGAGGCAGCTGGCGCCGGGCGAGAACATGGACCGTGATCGCATGGGTGCATCTTTCGTCGAGGGGCTGCCGGCGGAAAGTTCGCACTTGTACCTAAGCATCGAATATTCCCCTAAGCAAGCTCCGACAGCAGGTCTCGGTTTGAGCATCCGGCTTAGGTAAAACGCTGAACGAGCGCCAATGCGGCTCGCACGGCCGCATCCAGCGCCGGTTCACGAGGTGCGCCAGAGCGTTGCGGTGTCGTCGGAACAGACAGCCGGTGCGCCGGCTTGCCGCAGGATATCCTATTTATGCATCAGCGCCACGCACCAGGCGTCGCAGCTTCGCAGTGCCCGCTCATGCGTGGCCTACCTCCAGCACCATGCGCACCAGATGTGCCAGCGATGAGGCCTGCATCTTCTCCATCACGCGCGCGCGATGGATCTCGACCGTGCGCTGGCTAAGCTTCAAATCGCCTGCGATGACCTTGTTCGCCTTGCCCTGCACTACCAGGTCTAGCACTTCGCGCTCCCGCGGCGTGAGCGTTTCCAGACGTCGCCGTATGTCGTTGCGCTCGCCCAGCGCGGCACGATTACTGCTGTCCTTCTCCAGCGCCTGGTTGATGCGATCGATCAAATCCTGGTCGCGAAACGGCTTCTGGATGAAATCCACTGCGCCCGCCTGCATCGCCTCCACCGCCATCGGCACATCACCGTGACCGGTGATGAAAATGATCGGCAGGATCGAGTGCTTCTCGTTCAGTTTCTGCTGCAACTCCAGCCCCGATATGCCCGGCATGCGGATGTCGAGCACCAGGCAGCCAGGCCGGTCCTCGCCATACGAATCCAGGAACTCCTGTGCCGAACCGTAGGTTTCGACCGCTTGACCGACCGAACGTAGAAGAAGCTTCAGAGCATCGCGCACTGCCGAATCATCATCGACAACAAAGATCGTAGGACGCGCGTTTGTGGAATTTCCCCTCATTGATCAACTCTCCGCTGAAGCCGGAACGGCCGGCAAGGTGAAAAAGAAACGGGCGCCTCCGCCCGGATTCGCGCTGCACCATAACTTGCCTCCGTGCGCGCGCACGATCGAACGGCTGATCGACAAGCCCAGACCAGTACCTCCTTGCTTGGTAGTGAAAAAAGGATCGAACAACTCCGCGGTAACACCCGGATCGACTCCCGTCCCGCGGTCGGCAACCATGAGCTCGACGTCCCCCTCGGCGTCCAGGCCCGCGCGCAACAGGATTTCGCGCCGCGCCTCCGGCACTTCGAGCATGGCGTCGATGCTATTGCGCACCAGGTTGAGTATCACTTGCTGGATCTGCACCGCGTCAGCCTGCACCTGCAGCGCCTTTGAGGCGCGCTCCAGCACGATGCGCACGCCGTGATGGCGCGCATCGGTCTGCGCCAGCATCAGCACGTCATCCAGCAGGCGATTGGCATCCAGCAACTCGCGACGCACCTCGCGATTCTTGACGAACTGACGCAACCGGCGAATCACTTCGCCGGCACGCAACGCCTGCGCGCCGATGTGATCCAATGCCATGGCGATCTCGTCGGTGGCGGAGCCACGAGTGGCAATCAGGCGCTGGCATGCTTGAGCGTAGGTGGCAATCGCGGTCAAGGGTTGATTGACCTCGTGCGCCAGGCCGGCGGCCATCTCGCCCATGGTGGAAATACGGCCGAAGTGCGCAATCCGGTCCTGCATCTGGCGCGCTTCGTCCTCGGCCCGGCGACGATCGGTAATGTCGTGCAGCGTACCCACCTGGCGGATGATCCGCCCCTCGGGCGCTCGCGAGGTCTGGGCGATGTGATGTACGTAGCGCAAGGATCCGTCCGGGTGGATCACCCGGTACTCGATATCCATGGTGCGCCCGTGCGCCTCCAGCTCGCGGCGCGCCTGCTGCCATCGCGCCCGATCGGCGGGATGCACCATCGGCTCCAGATAGTCGTAGACGCCGATGTAGAGTTCGCCGTAGCGCCGGCCCAGCACGCGATACAGGTGCGGCGACCAGTAATCCTCGAATTTCCCGTCCAAGTGGACGACATAGTTGCCGAGATTGGCTATTTCCTGGGCGATCGTCAGCTGCGCCTCGCTGCGGCGCAGAGCCTCTTCGGCATTGCGACGAACCGTGACATCGCGGATGAAGCCGACGAAGCGCGGCGGATCCGTCCCCTGTACCCGGCCCACGGCCAGTTCGGCCGAGAACTCGCCGCCATCGCGCCGCTTGGCAAGCAGCTCCCGCCCGATGCCGATGATGCGCGGCTCGCCAGCCTCGATGTGATGACCCAAATAGTCATCGTGCTGGGAACGATACGGCTCCGGCAACAACAGGTTGACCCTCAGGCCGATCACTTCCTGCTCGTTATAGCCGAACATGCGCTCACCGGCATGGTTGAGCAGCTCGATGCGGCCCTCATGATCGAACAGCACGACGGCATCGACCGCAGCGTCCAGAACAGCCTGGAACTCCCGCTCCAATCGATGCGCGCGCTCTTCCTGAGGCTCGGCAACTCGCAGTAGCGTCATGCCGACCATTCTAGATCCAAATATGGCCGGCAGACCAACCGCAGGCCCCAGGAGCGCCATCCAGCCCCCGGCAGGCAACCTCGACTGGCCCGCCGAGCGGCGATTGCCGCCCCCCCCGGCGCCGCCTCCTGGGACGCTATTGTGGGGCGCTATTGAAGGATCAGGAGCAGATCCTTGGCGTCCACCGGATCGCCCGCCTGCACCAGGATCTCGCCGACGGCGCCGTCCCGGTCGGCGCGTACCGAGGTCTCCATCTTCATGGCCTCGATCGTGAGCAGCACGTCGCCACGCTCGACCTTGGCGCCACGGCTGACGGCAATGGTGGCGACGGTGCCCGGCATAGGCGCGGCCACCTGATCGGGGTTCCCGAGATCGGCCTTGCGGCGCGGGGGCTTGACGGCAACCTGGCTGTGATCGGGCACCTTGGCGGAGCGCGGCTGGCCATTGAGCTCGAAAAACACTGTGCGCGTGCCATCCTCGTGGGCGTCGCTGAGGGCAAGAAAGCGCACGATGAGCGACTTGCCCTGCTCGATTTCCACCGTCACTTCCTGGCCCGGCTCCATGCCGTAGAAATACACGGGCGTGGGCAGCGCGCTCACCCGGCCATAGTCGAGCCGATGATTGAGGTAATCCACGAACACCTTTGGATACATCAAGTAGGAGGCGAACTCCTCGTCGGTGACCTCGCGCCAGGTCTGTTCGTGCACCTGGGCGCGAGCCTGGTCCAGGTCGGCTGGCGGCAACACCTCGCCTGGGCGTACGCTCAGCGCCCTCTCCCCCTTCAGAATCTTCTGCTGCAGCAACTTGGGGAAGCCGCCATAGGGCTGACCCAGGTCGCCACGGAAAAAAGACACGACCGACTCGGGAAACGCAATCTGGGTGTCTGGATCCAATACCTGTTCGGCACTCAAGCCGCTGGTCACCATCATCAGCGCCATGTCACCCACGACCTTGGATGTCGGCGTCACTTTCACGATGTCGCCGAACATGTCGTTGACCTGGGTGTAGGCGCGCGCGACTTCGGGCCAGCGCAGATCGTCGATGCCGAGGGACCGGGCCTGTTCGCGCAGGTTGGTGAACTGCCCGCCGGGCATGCCATGGACGTAGACCTCGGAGGCCCCGGCGCGCAGATCGCTTTCGAAAGCCGCGTAGCAGTGACGCACCTGCTCCCAGTAACCAGACAGGATTCGCAGATTGTCCGCATTCAACCCGGAGTCCCGCGGCCCGTGGCGCAGAGCCTCCACGATCGAGCCCAGGTTCGGCTGCGACGTCAGGCCGCTCATCGCGTCCATGGCACCGTCGACGGCATCCGCGCCGCCTTCGATCGCGGCCAACACGCTCGCGGCTGCAATGCCGCTGGTGTCGTGGGTATGGAAATGCACCGGCAGGCCGATTTCCTGCTTGAGCGCCTTGACCAGGGTAAAGGCCGCGGCAGGCTGGCACAGGCCCGCCATGTCCTTGATACCCAGGATGTGGGCCCCCGCCGCCTCCAGCTGGCGCGCCAGCGAGAGGTAATACTTCAGGTCGTATTTTTTCTGGTGCGGATCCGAGAGATTGCCCGTATAGCAGATGGCCGCCTCGCACAGCTTGCCCGACTCGAGCACTGCATCCATTGCCACCCGCATGTTTTCGACCCAGTTGAGCGAATCGAAGACCCGGAACAGATCGATGCCCGCCTGCGCCGCCTGGCGTACGAAATACCGCACCACGTTGTCCGGATAGTTCGTATACCCCACGGCATTCGACGAACGCAGCAGCATCTGCAGCAGCTGGTTCGGCATCGCCTGGCGCAGGACCTGCAACCGCTCCCAGGGACATTCATGCAGAAAGCGCATCGAGACATCGAACGTGGCGCCACCCCAGCACTCGACCGAGAACAAATCCGGCATCAGTCGTGCGTAATGGGGCGCAATGGCCTGGATGTCGTGCGTGCGCAGGCGTGTCGCGAGCAGCGACTGGTGCGCATCGCGCATGGTCGTGTCCGTCAGCAATACCCGCTTCTGTTCGAGCATCCAGGCAGCGAACTTCTTCGGCCCAAGCTCATCGAGCTTCTGCTTCGTACCGGCCGCGGGCGTTGTCGCCGCTTGCGGCGGCACGCTGGGGGCCGTGAGGCGCACGGGCCGGGCGCGATGCCTGACTTCCGGATTGCCATTGACGATGACATCGCCGATGAAATTGAGCAGCCGCGTCGCGCGATCGCGCTTGCGCGGGAACTGGAACAGCTCCGGCGTCTGGTCGATGAACTTGGTGGTGTACTGCGCCGAGGCGAACAGCGGATGCATGATCAGCTGGTCCAGGAAGCGCAGATTCGTCACCACGCCGCGGACTCGGAACTCCCACAATGCGCGATGCATGCGCGCGATCGTCTCCTGCGGCGTCGGCGACCAGGCAGTCACTTTCACCAGCAAGGAATCGTAGGAGCGTGTGATGATCGCACCGGAATAGGCGGTGCCGGCATCGAGACGGATACCGAAGCCCGCCGGACTGCGATAGGCGCTGATGCGGCCGTAATCCGGAATGAAATTATTCTCCGGATCTTCCGTCGTTACGCGGCACTGCATCGCGTAGCCGTTCAAGCTGATGTCTTCCTGCTTCGGCACGCCGCTCTCCGGGGTGCCGATCCGCGCGCCTTCAGCGAGGCGAATTTGCGCGCGAACGATGTCGATGCCGGTAACTTCCTCGGTGACCGTGTGCTCGACCTGCACCCTGGGATTGACCTCGATGAAGTAGAAACGGCCGCTGTCGGCGTCCTGCAGGAACTCGACCGTGCCGGCGTTGAGATAGCCTACCGCCCGGCCGATCTGGAGCGCCGCTTCACACAACGCGTGGCGCTGTTCGTCACTGAAAAAGGTAGCCGGCGCGCGCTCGACGACCTTCTGGTTGCGCCGCTGGACCGTGCAGTCGCGCTCGAACAGGTGCACCAGATTGCCGTGCTCATCGCCGAGCAACTGCACCTCGATATGCCGCGCACGCCGCACCAGCTTTTCGAGATAGATTTCATCGTTGCCGAAGGCCGCCTTGGCCTCGCGCCGCGCCGCGGCAACCATTTCCGGCAGCTGCTGCGCATCTTCGACGACCCGCATGCCGCGTCCGCCGCCGCCCCAGCTGGCCTTGAGCATCAGCGGGAAGCCGACCTCCGTCGCCATCTGGGCGATACGGGCATCGTCGAGCGGCAGCGGCGGCGTCGCCGGCATCACCGGCACCCCAGCCGCAACGGCCAGTTCGCGCGCCTGCACCTTGTTGCCCAGCCGGCGCATGATCTGCGGCGTCGGACCGACGAAAATCAGGCCGGCATCGGCACAAGCCTCGGCGAACTGCGGATTCTCGGACAGAAACCCGTATCCAGGATGGATCGCATCGGCCCCGGCATCCTGAGCGATGCGCACGATGCCCTCGATATCCAGATAGGCCTCGACCGGCGTCTTGCCGGCGCCCACCAGATAGCTCTCGTCCGCTTTCATGCGGTGCAGCGAAAAGCGATCTTCCTGAGAAAAGATAGCGACAGTGCGAATACCCAGTTCCGCCGCCGAGCGCATGACACGGATCGCGATCTCGCCGCGGTTGGCGATCAACAGGGTTTTGATTCGAGACATGGTTTCAACTCGACGGTTGGCGGCAAGGAATACGCGCCAACCGCCTTGCCGCTTCCGAGCGGAGGCTGGCGCGCACGGACGAATACGCGGGTTGAGTAGGCTGCCGGCGGCAGCAGCGCGGCCGATCAGCTCTGGATGCATGAATCATAACCGCCATGCCCATGGGTGCAAGACAGAACCCATGAGGCACGACGATGGATCGATCACCTCTGGCGATAGCCAGCTGGCGACGATCAGTCCCGCGCGGGCACAGCCCGGATAAGATCAGGCACTTGCATGAGCCGGGAAATCGCGCCCTCGACGCCAAGCCGCCGCGAATCCTCAGCCGGGGCGCTGGCGTCCCGCATGCTGGCGCCGCTGGCGCGCATCCTTGATGAGGCGGCGCCACACCTCGTAGGCATCCCAGCCGCCCGTATCTTCGATCGAGCAAGGATCCCGATGATGGCTATGCGAGTAGCCGGGTGGGTCGGCGCGAAGTACGCCGGCCGCGCCGGCATCCGAGGGCTGCTGCGGTTCCCGCACGGAATTCTGGTGCGGCTCAGGAGAGTTCGCCGCCGCGGAGGATTCGTCTGGCCGGTCGGCTTTGGCAGATGAAGCAAATCGCAGCAGGCCAGGCAATGGATTCAGAACGCTACTCACAAGCTCACCCCTGTCGGCGCAAGGGGCCGATCAAGGATCTCCAGGGAAACGAAGTCGATCATGATGGGGACACGGACAC
>JBEBRC010000155.1:0-8291 GCA_040395055.1 Steroidobacter denitrificans | reverse complement strand
AGCACGCGCGGTTGGCACGCATGATCTGGAACGCACGCCGGCGGCATGACTGAGCCGCATTGCCTTGACCTGCTATTGCAATGACAACGATACCTGGACGATGAGGTCACATGACCGCTGGCTGGGCCACTGATCTCGCACTGCCTTCCAGGGACACGAGCACGCACGGATCTCGCTTTCAACAACGACACTCCGGGACGCCGGATACACCAGGAATCGGGTTAAATGAGCGTACAAACAATACAACGACACAGCGCGCAGGACGAAGACAGCCTGGTTTATCCCTGGATCGTGGTCGCGATTCTAATGCTCGCCTATGTGGCCTCGTTCATCGACCGGCAGATTCTTTCACTGCTCATCGAACCGATACGCGCGGACTTGCAGATCAGCGATACCCAGTTCGGGCTGCTGCAAGGGATCGCGTTCTCATTGTTCTACGCCGCGCTGGGCATGCCGATCGCCCGCCTCTCGGACAAACACTCGCGACCCTTGATCATCGCGGTCGGTGTCCTGGTATGGAGCCTGGCGACCGCTGCCTGCGGGCTGGCGCGCAGCTTTTTCCAGCTGCTGCTGGCGCGAATCTGCGTCGGGGCGGGCGAGGCGACGCTCTCTCCCGCGGCCTATTCGATGCTGGGCGACTACTTCCCACCGCACAAGCTCGGCTTGGCCTTGGCGGTCTACTCGACCGGATCCTTCGTCGGCGCGGGGCTCGCGTTTTTGCTGGGCGGAGCGGCCATCGATGCCGTCACGGCATGGGGGCCCGTCACCCTGCCCGTGCTGGGCAACCTCGCTCCCTGGCAACTGGTGTTCATTCTCGTGGGCTTGCCCGGCGTGTTGATCGCATGGCTGATACTTGCCTTGGTGCGCGACCCGCAGAGAAAAGAGATAGGCACCTCGTCGTCCGACGGGGCGGGCCGCAGCGGAGTGATGAGCTTTCTGCTGAGCCATCGCTCGGTCTTCCTGTGCCACTTCCTGGGTTATTCCATGACCGCCATGGCCTTGTTCGGATTGATGGGCTGGTCCCCCGCCTACCTGATCAGGACCTTCGACTTGCGCGCCTCCCAGGCGGGATATCTGCTGGGCCCGATGATGATGATCGGCTGCACTGCCGGCGTGCTGTTCAGCGGCTGGCTGATGGATCGCCAGCGCAGCCGCGGCCAAGTCGATGCGCCGATGAGCATGGGCGTCATCGGGGCAATCGGTACCGCGATTTCCATGATACTGCTGCCCTTTGCCTCCAGCCTGTGGGCGGCGGCGCTGATCCTGACGGTCACGCTGTTTTTCGCATCGTTCCCCTTGCCACCCTCGACCGCGGCGATTCAACTGTTGTCGCCCAATAAATACCGCGCGCAGATTTCAGCGATACTGCTGTTCTTCAACTCGTTCGTCGGTCTGGCCCTGGGCTCCTTCCTGATCGGCTTCTTGAATGACTATGCGTTTGGCAGCCCCAAGGCGGTGGGCCTGTCGCTGACCATCATCGTCTGCGTCTCGAGCATCATCGGCGCCGGGCTGCTGTTCCTGGGACGGGGACCGTTCAGAACCATGGTGACCACTGCCACACCGTAAGCCCGGTCCCCCGGCAGCCAGCGAGCCGCTGGCTGCCGATCGCCGGGCCATACGCCGGCGCAGGCCGTACGCGTTCGTGTCGAGCGATCGCGGGGCGGCGCTCGCAAGCGCATGAGTACAGTCAACCACTCGCACTCGCGCCAGCGGCGGCGCATGCTGCAGGCTGCGCGACCGCCCCCACACTCGCCTTTCGCACCGGCATCTACCGGCGAGTGGTGGTGAGACGACGCTCGAGGAATGCTGTCATGAGGCGCTACCCCGGCACCTCGCGGGCCTGGCCTGCCCTGGCCTACGAGGATTGGAGCAAGACCTGCTCGACCCTGCATCTTTGGCTGCAGATCGTGGGCAAGATTCAACTCGCGCAATGCCCATGGATCAATCATTCTTGGCATACGGCGCTGCAGGTGAGCGCCAGGGGCCTGGCGACACGGCTCATGCCCTGTGGCGGCGTATCGGCGCAGATCGAATTCGACTTCATCCAGCACGTGCTGAACATTCGCGTGACGAACGGCGGGCTGGTGAGCCTGGCGCTCGAACCGCAATCGACCGCGAGCTTCTATGCCAGGGTCATGGACGCGATGAGGACCCTGGGCGTGCCGGTCGCGATTCATACCATGCCCAACGAGCTGCCCGACCCGATTCCCTTCGACCAGGATGAGACACATCATTCGTACCAGCCCGAATACGTTCACCGCTACTGGCAAGTGCTGGTACAGGCCGAGCGAGTGTTCGAGGTATTCAGGTCGCGCTTCGTCGGCAAATGCAGTCCGGTGCACTTCTTCTGGGGCAGTGCCGACCTGGCGGTCACGCGCTTTTCCGGTCGCGCGGCGCCGGAGCATCCAGGGGGCATTCCGCATTTGCCCGACTGGGTGGCCCGCGAGGCCTATTCACAGGAAGTCAGCAGCGCCGGATTCTGGGCCGGCAGCGAAGCCTACCCCGACGCGGCCTTCTATGCCTACGCTTACCCCGAACCGCCAGGGTTCGCCTCGGTGTCAGTCCTTCCCGGCATCGCCCACTACAGCGAGCGCCTGCGGGAGTTCGTGATGCCGTACCAGGCCATGCGCGATACCTCCTCCCCCGATACGACGTTGCTGCAGTTCCTTCAAGACACGTACCAGGCTGCGGCCGATTCAGGAGCTTGGGACCGTACGGCGCTGGAGGCAGGCAGCGGCTACCCGGTGCGCACCCGCTGAGCCTGGACTGTTCTCTCCTGGCTGTCGTCGCCATGCCTCTCATGCCGCAGATCCTGGCTTTCACTGTGCGAGCCGCGATATCGCAGCGGCACGCGCTTGACGTTGCACAACAACTCGTAGGCGGAGCGCCCGGCGCTGCGGGCGACGGTCGCGACCGGGATGGTGCGGCCCCATAATTCGACTGCGCTGCCAAGTCCTGCCTGCGGGATGTCGGTGAGATCGACGGTGAGCATGTCCATGGACACCCTGCCGACCAGGGTGGTGGGCTGGCCATCCACGGCCACGGGCGTTCCAGAGGCGGCATCGCGCGGGTAGCCATCGGCATAGCCGGCGCAAACCAGGCCGATGCGCCGGGGCGTGGGCGCAATGAAGGTGGCGCCATAGCCAACCGATTCGCCTGCGGCCAGTTCGCGCACGGCGAAGACCTGGCTTTCGAAGCTCATCACGGGCTTCAGTTCGGGCAGGACCAGGCCGCCGGGATCGACGCCATACAGCATGATGCCCGGACGCGCCCAGTCGCGGCGCGCCTGCGGCCACGAGAGTACTCCCGCCGAATTGCACAGGCTGCGCTCTCCCTGCATGCCGGCCGTGGCTTCCTCGAAGCGCCGGATTTGCTCCAGGGTCATCGGCTGCGCCGGTTCATCGGCACGCGCGAAGTGGCTCATGAATGTCATCGAGCGTACTGTGCCGCTCGCCAACAGGCGCCGGTGCACCGGGCGCAGGTCTGAGGGCATGAATCCCGCCCGATGCATCCCTGAATCGACCTTGAGCCAAACGTCGATGCTTGCCGGGGCCGCCGCACACTGCTCCAGCATCCGTATCTGCGCCTCGTGATGAACCACCAGCCGCAAATCCAGCTCGCAGGCCAGGCGCAGTTCCTCGGCTGAAAAAAAACCTTCCAGAATCAGGATCGGCTTGCGAATGCCGTCCTGCCGCAACGCTCGCGCTTCATCCAGGAACGCGACCGCGAATCCATCGACGACGGACTCCAGCGCTCGGGCGCAGGCGAGCGCCCCGTGGCCGTAGGCATTCGCCTTGATGACGGCCAGCGCCCGGGCGCCGTGCAGGCGCCGCGCCAAAAGATAGTTGTCGCGCAAGGCATCCAGATCGATGAGCGCGCGCGAGGGTCGGGTCATGCTGTTTTCGTTCCATCGACCATGAATTCGCGTCGCGACGACGACTTTGCGCCATAGCGCGACAAATCCAGGCCGTCCAGGCGAATGGCCGGCCGGTAGCCGGTCATCAGGTCGGCGATGAGCTGGCCGGAGCCGCAGGCCATGGTCCAGCCCAAGGTACCATGACCGGTGTTGAGGTAAAGATTGCGATACGGACTGGGGCCGACTATCGGCGTGCTGTCCGGCGTCATCGGCCGCAGCCCGGTCCAGAATGTCCCCTGAGACAGATCGCCGGCGCCAGGATACAGCTCGGTCACCACCTTCTCCAAGGTCTGTCGCCGGCGTGCGTTCAAGCGCAGATCGAATCCCCCCAGCTCAGCCATGCCACCGATGCGGATGCGCCGGTCGAAGCGCGTGACCGCCACCTTGTAGGTTTCATCCAGCACGGTCGACACGGGTGCTGCCGCCTCATCGACGATGGGTATCGTCAGCGAATAACCCTTGACCGGATAGACCGGCAGGTCGATGTCCAGGGGCGTCAGCAGCGCGCGCGAGTAGCTGCCGAATGCCATGACGTAATGATCCGCCTGCAACAGTTCCGCGCCCACGCGTACGCCGACGATCCGCGACCCTTGGGCCACCAGCTCGCTCACAGTCTGGTTGAAGCGGAACTGCACGCCCATCGCGGCCGCCCGCTGGGCCAGGCGGGTGGTGAACAGATGGCAGTCGCCGGTCTCATCGTTGGGCAGGCGCAAGCCACCCGCCAAGCGATGCTTGACGCGCACCAGCGCCGGCTCGGCGGAGGCAAGCTGGTCGGCATCCAGGAGTTCGTACGGCACCCCCGCCTGCTCCAGCACCTCGATGTCGCGCCGCGCGGCGTCGAAGTCCTTGGCGGTACGAAACAACTGCAAGGTGCCGCGGGCTCGTTCCTCGTAGGCGATTCCGGTTTCCTGGCGCAAGGCGCGCAGGCAGTCCCGGCTGTACTCCGACAGCCGCAGCAGGCGTTCCTTGTTGATCGCATAGCGGGCCGCCGAGCAGTTGGCCAGCATCTGCGCCATCCACTGCAGCTGATACAGGCTGCCATCGGGCCGGATCGACAACGGCGCATGTCTGTCGAACATCCACTTGATGGCCTTGAGCGGAATCCCAGGCGCCGCCCAGGGCGTCGAGTAGCCGGGTGAGACCTGGCCGGCGTTGGCGTAGCTGGTCTCCTGGGCCGCCGCGAACTGGCGATCCAGCACTGTGACCTGGGCTCCGTTGCGGGCGAGGTAATAGGCTGCCGTGGTGCCGATGACACCTGCGCCGAGAACGATCACATGCATGACGGGCTGTCCTGTACAGTGGTTTTGTTTAGTTTATTGGGATCTTAGTGGGGAATTTCCAGTAAAATCTAACGATAGCCAGGGTATTTCCCTAGGTGATGTTCGATTTCCCACGGCCCGGAAGTGAAATGCGCCAGTTCGACCGTATCGATCGGAGAATTCTCGACATTCTGCAGCGCAATGGCCGTATTGCCATTACGGAACTTGCGGAGCAGGTCGGCCTGTCCGCGACCCCCTGCGCGGAACGCGTGCGCCGATTGGAGCGCACCGGCGTCATCACCGGCTATCACGCGCATGTCTCGCCGCAGGCTCTGGGCCGATCCATGCTGGTGTTTCTGGAAATCAATCTTTCGGCCAAGTCGGGCGATGCCTTCGACAAGGTAAAGAAAGAACTGCTGCACATCCCGGAGATCCTGGAATGCCATTTGGTATCCGGCGACTTCGACTATCTGGTGAAGGCGCGCATCACGGAGATGGCCGCCTACCGCAAGCTGCTGGGCGAGATCCTGGAGCGCCTCCCTGCCTCCGCGCAATCGCACAGCTATGTCGTGATGGAGGAGATCAAGGAGACCTTGATCTTGCCGATCGATCCGTGAGCGCACCGACGCCGCAGCAGGACTGGCGCGGATTGGCGCGCAACGCCGCGAGGCGTTGGCGATACTGAAAGTAAAATGACTTGTCAATGCAACGATGTTGCGCCGATGGCAGGTTCCAGCCCTGACTTCGCAACCGTGTTGCGCGCTTATTCCAGTAACGTGGTCCCATGCAAGGCCATGGCTTACTCACGCGACATCCGGCCAGCGTCGGCGAGACCTACTGGCAGCATCTTCGATGCGCCTGGGGATTTTCCCTGCACATGCTGATCGGCGCCGTGGCCTGCCTGATTCACGGCGTGCTGCCATTCCTGTTCGAGCACACGGCCAGCGACCGGATCAGGCAACTGCACGAGAAGATGATCCTGAGCCGCGCCAAGGCGCGACGCGATGCCCGCACGGCCGAGCTGGCGTCGCAGACGAGCCGCAGCGGTCCTGCCTGAACGGCCCGCGGCCGGCCAGGCCCGGCCCCAGGCTGGCATCGCAGTGCACGATACGCCTGCATCATGCAGACGGCAGGCGGCCTCCGCGCAGGAACGCCGCGCGATGGACAGCGGGCACAGCGGGCGCAACAATGCCTGTGCATTCCGCTGGCAGCGTATCGCCATGGATAGAATCGATCGCCGGATCCTCGATTTGTTGCAGCACGACGGGTCGCTGAGCGCGACCGATGTCGCAGAGCGCGTCGGCTTGTCCAAGGCGCAGTGCTGGCGGCGAATCCAGCGCCTGCAGGACACCGGCGTCATTGCACGGACCGTGGTGTTGATCGATGCCAAGGCCGTCAACCTGGGTACCACGGTGTTCGTCAGCGTCAAGGCGGCGAAACACAGCGCGGCCTGGCTCGAAGGCTTCATCCGCACGGTGCGCGAAATCCCGGAAGTCACCGAAATCCATCGCATGAGTGGCGATGTCGACTATCTGCTGCGAATCGTGGTCCCCAGCATCGACGCCTATGACGTGCTGTACAAGCGCCTGATCGCCGGCTGCGAGTTCCTCGACGTCAATGCCAGCTTCTCTCTGGAAACGATCAAGGAATCGACGGTCCTGCCGCTCAATTACATCGCCTGCGACTGACCGCGGCGGTTGGAGCTGCGGCGCGGCGCAGGGGCATGGCTCGTTGGCCGCGCCGGCATGGGCTCGACGGCGCACTGCCCTCTCAACCGGCACGCGCCCCCTGGCGTCGGGTGAGCGGCCCGCGCGCCCCGGCGCGGGGGCGAATTTGTGCATAATGCGCCCAGCCATCCGGAGCCCTTATGACCCCAGCGGATCGACGCGTCAACGAGCTGATCGAGAAATGGCTGGCAAGCATCGACCTGCATCTGGCGTACGTCGAGTTGAGCCATACCGAATACACTCGCGTGCAGGCCTGGCCGGAGCACGACCGCCCGACTCGCTGGGTGCTGGAAGTCGCTCGCCAAAAGATACTGGAGCTCAAGGAGCACGTCGAATCGCGCCAGGACATGGGTGACGGCAAATTCTCGGAATCGCTGGAGCTGATGGCTTTCCTGGCGAACCTGGTCGGCATCCAGCATATCCAGCGCTTCATTCCGCTGGCCGATCCCAGCCGCCAGCCAGACGAACCGCAAGCCGGCGCCGAGCCGGCCCCGGCCATCGAGGCGCCGGCCCTCGCCACGCCACCCACCCGCCCTGGGGGCGACGACACGACGCGCGAGATGCCGCGCCTGAGAGCGGCAAGAACCCCGGCCTCCGCAAAGCAATCGAAGATCGGCGCATCGCCTGCCAAGGCATCGCCGCGGCAGGCCACGCGGCCCACCGCGGCGGCGAAGACGCCTGTCCGGCCGGACACGGCTCCCGCGGTGGATCTGAAAACCAAAGTCATCGCCGACGCCGTGCGCTTGATGAACTGGGGCAAACCCTGGCATGAGCTGGCCGAGTTGATCGCACGCATCGCCGAGCGGCCGCCGGCCGGTGAAATCCGCAAGATCCTGCGCGCCCACAAAACCGACATCGAAACCAAGGTGGCCCAGGGCGGGCAAAGGAGCCGGACTTGAGTTATTGACGTTTGCAGGGCGGCAGCGAGCGCGGCAGGGGCAGCAGCGGAGCCGGACTTGCGGCGGCAGGAGCCGCGGTAGTGGAGCCAGCCGGTAGTGGAGCCGGACTTGAGTTATTGATAACTGGCAAAAAAAAGGCCGGGTACCTTGCGATAACCCGGCCAATCAGGGGGATTCGAGCACGATCACGCCATTTTCTACCTGCGACCCGGGCTCTCCCGCGAGACCCGGAACCGCCGTCTGGCGCGACCGACAGCATTCAGTGCAATGAGTAATGAGGCTGAAAAGATCCCTTTCAAGTGCCCACCAATCATTTTGCAGTGCGAAAATATTACGTGATGTTTCTTTACAACACAACCATTAAATGTCCTTCATGCTGGGCACCTGAAGGCCGCCATGGGTTGAAAAACAAAAGTTTTCTGGCCGAGAATTGCCCGACTCGAGCAAAAGAACCTGCTTCGGCGTCGAGCGGACCACGCAAGCCAAGGCC
>JBEBRC010000154.1:0-8313 GCA_040395055.1 Steroidobacter denitrificans | reverse complement strand
TGGGCATCGTGCATGGCGGCTGGTTCGCCACGCTGCTCGACTCGGCCGTGGGCTGCGCAGTCCATTCGACGCTGCCTGCGGGCAAGGGCTTCACCACCCTGGAACTCAAGGTGAGCATGCTGCGCGCCCTCAACACGCAGGTGCCGTTGGTGCGCGCCGAAGGCAAGTTGATCCACGCCGGGCGCCAGGTCGCCATGGCTGAGGGGCGCATCGTCGGCCCCGACGGCAAACTGTACGCGCATGCGACGACGACGTGCCTGATTTTCGATCATTCAATGACAGGCTGAGGGCAGGGCTGATAGGGGTGAGCGCTTAAGCCATTTCGCAGTCCCATCGCCATCATCTTCTTCAATGTCTTGTACGGTTTCACTATGAAAATGACACTATTCGTCGCACTGTTTACACCGCTGATTGCGTACCCGGCATTTGCCACACCACAGACCTATGTGCCCGACACCACTCACAATTCCATCAACCAACCTTCGGAGGGGAGCTTGACTGCCGACACTCATCTCTCTGCCCCGACGCGCTTCGTGGAAGTCAGCGGCGTTCGTTACGCGTACCGGCGTTTCGGCTCGGAAAGGGGAACACCGCTCATATTCCTGCAGCACTTTCGTGGCGGCCTGGATCACTGGGATCCCCTCTTGACTGACGTCCTCGCGAAAGGACGGCCTGTCATCCTATTCAACAACGCTGGCGTAGCCAGTTCGAGCGGGGAAACACCCGACACGATCGATGCGATGGGTGACCACGTGGCCGCCTTTGTGAACGCCCTCGGCTTGTCTCAAGTGGATGTTCTCGGTTTCTCGATCGGCGGCTACGTGGCGCAAGCCTTCACGGTACGGCATCCGCATCTGGTGAGAAAGCTCGTGCTCGTGGGCACCGGTCCACGCAATGGCGAATCGCCGACGGATCCGCGAGTCCTGCAGGTCGCAGGTAAAGCGGTGCCCAGCCTGGATGATTTCCTATTCCTGTTTTTTGCGCCCACCGAGACCAGCCAGGCAGCCGGCAAGGCTTTTTGGGAACGTCGCCACCAGCGCCAGGACCAGGACCCGCTTTCTTCCCCTCAGACCGCCAAGGCCCAGGTGGTTGCGATCATGGAATGGCGCCAGCCCCGAGGCGAGCGCCATGCGTATTTGAAGACGATCAAGCAACCCACGCTGGTGGTGAACGGCAACAACGACGTCATGGTGCCGACGATCAATTCGTTCAACCTGTCGCAGCACATTCCTAACGCCCAGCTAAACGTCTATCCGGATTCCGGGCATGGCTCGCAGTTCCAGTACCCGGAGCTGTTCGTCACTCACACCCAATTGTTCCTCGATGCGGCCTGAAAGCCGGCCTTCATAGTTTTCTGGAGACTCATGGCCCAAATCGAAATCGTTCTTTGCTCGCCAGTCCGCACAGCGATCGGCACTTTTGGGGGTGCGCTGAAAGACACGCCGGCGCCGGAGCTGGGTGCGGTGGTGGTCCACGAAACCCTGCGCCGCGCCGCGCTGGCCCCCGACGCCATCGATGCCGTGGTGCTCGGCCAGGTGATCCAGGCCGGCGCCAAGATGAACCCCGCGCGTCAGGCCGCCATTGGCGGCGGGTTGCCCATACAGGTGCCTGCGCTGACGGTCAACCGTGTGTGTGGCTCGGGCGCCCAGGGCATCGCGACCGCTGCACTCGAAGTCGCGGCGGGCTATGCCAGTGCGGTGATCGCCGGCGGCATGGAGAATATGGACCAGGCACCCTATCTGGTGCCGGGCGGACGCTGGGGCAACCGCATGGGCGATGCGCAGATGCTCGACAGCTTGCTGCGCGACGGCCTCAACGATGCGTTCAGCGGCCAGCACTCGGGTTGGCACGCCGAGGATCTGGTGACCCAGTTCGCTATCACGCGCGAGGATCAGGATCGTTGGGCAGCGCGCTCGCAACAGCGCTTCCGTGCCGCACAGGCCGCAGGAAAGTTCGACGAGGAAATCGTTCCCGTCGAACTGACCAGCCGCAAGGGGCCGGTGAGCTTTGCAAAGGATGAAGCCAACCGACCGACGACGGTCGAAACGCTCGCCAAGCTCAAGCCTGCATTTCGCAAGGATGGAACCATCACGGCAGGCAATGCACCGGGACTCAACAGCGGCGCGGCGGCAGTGATCGTGACCGAGCGCGGTTTCGCCGAGAGGCGCGGACTGCGGCCATGGGCGCGGCTGGTTTCGCACGCGGTCGCAGCCGTCGAGCCCGGCCTGTTCGGCCTGGGTCCGATCCCCGCCGTCAAGCTCGCGCTGGAACGTGCCCATTGGCGGCATACCGACATCGAGCGCATCGAGATCAACGAGGCATTCGCCGCGATCGCGCTGGCCTGCCTGCGCGAGTTGGGGCTGCCGGAAGACCTCGTCAACGTCGAAGGCGGCTCGATTGCGCACGGCCACGCCATCGGTGCGACAGGTGCGGTGCTTACAGCGCGCCTGCTGCATTCGATGCGGCGCGATGGCATCAAGCGCGGCATCGTGACGTTGTGCATCGGTGGCGGCCAAGGCATTGCGCTCGCTCTCGAAGCGCTCTGAAAGGACACGGCCATGACCCTATATCTGGACGACATCGCGCAGGGCCAGCGATTCAACGGCACCACGCGCATACGCATCGACGAGGACCGCATCAAGACCTTCGCCGCCGAGTTCGATCCCCAGCCTTTCCACCTCGACGACGCGGCCGCCACTGCTTCGGTCTTCCGCGGCCTGGCGGCCAGCGGCTGGCATACCGCCGCCGTGACGATGCGGCTGCTGGTGGAAGGCGAGTTCAAGCCGGCAGGCGGCATCGTCGGTGCCGGCTTCGATGAGCTGCGCTGGCCGCGCCCCTTGCGTCCAGGCGACGAACTGCGCGTGGAAAGCGAAGTGCTGGAAGTGCGCCCATCGAAATCCAGGCCGGGCCAGGGGCTGGTCAAACTGCGCACCACCACACTGAATCAGGACGGCGAGCCCGTGCAGGTTTCGGTAGGCAACGTCTTGGTCCCGCGCCGTCAGAAGCCGTAGATCCAGCGTGACGGTAGCGTCCGAATGTCCAGCCGCCACACCCAGGTGTTTCGGAGGTAAATTTCGTGGGGCCCGCTGTCGATTCTAGTGTTGCTGTTTCGTCTTTACCCGGTCGAATGCCCGAATGCCCGAATGTCCCAATGGCTGGTGAACGGAGACGGAAGATGGTGAAAAACGTGATTTGTCTTTGGTACGACGGCACAGCGGAAGAAGCCGCCAGGTTTTACGCGCAGACTTTTCCGGACAGCGCCGTGACAGCCGTCCACCACGCCCCTGGCGATTATCCGGCTGGCAAGGAAGGGCAGGTGCTGACTGTAGAGTTCACGGTACTGGGCGTGGCCTGCCTGGGCCTGAATGGCGGACCGGCTTTCAAGCACAGCGAGGCCTTTTCGTTCCAGATCGTCACCGAGAACCAGGCCGAGACCGATCGCTACTGGAACGCCATCGTCGGCAATGGCGGCGCCGAGAGTGCATGCGGATGGTGCAAAGACAAATGGGGCTTGTCCTGGCAGATCACCCCACGCGTACTACTGGAGGCAACGACCGATCCTGATCGTGCGGCCGCCAAGCGCGCGTTCGAGGCGATGATGGAGATGCAAAAGATCGACATCGCCACGATCGAAGCAGCGCGACGCGGACCGGCTCGCCCCTAGGCCGACTGCGCTGGCACTACGGCGGCGCCGTCACCGTGGTAGTGGTCTCGTTCTGGTGCGTCGCGGTCACCCGCCAATTCGCACGCGTTTCCTCGTGCGCCAGCGGCCGGGGCGCTCTCGCGGCCCTTGCATCCCGACTGTGCGCAAGGCCCTGCCGGCCTGCCGCAGGGCGAGAATCGGCGTGCCTGCCGTCATTGTCCACTTCTCCTTGAATAACGGAAATCGGTTGCCTGGGTAAAGTAAAAAATATTAGCGGGAAAAGTAAAAAAGCGCCGAGTTTCAATGGCATATGTGGCGGAGGCGTTCGGCGGAGCTTGCCTGATTCGCAAGATCGCCTCGACGCGCCGGGCATCATTTAAATGTCGAAACGAGATGAAGGCCTCGTGTACAATGCGCGGCTCTTTTTGATGGTGGTGGGGCGATCGGCCGACGGTTCCTGGCGTCCATTTGGTCGCCAAGAGGGGAATCGGCTGGATCGGGAGGGTGGCTGCCTGAGAGCTCAATCCGTAAGTGTCTGTTATAGCGACGCTTTCGGTCGAGGTCTGATCCCGTCATTCGGAGGCTCGAAATCCTTCCGCCCCCGCCAATGCTTCGTGGGAGCTTTGATGGATCGTACAACGATGGCGGTGTTTTCCGGCAGCGCCAACCCGCAGCTCGCGCACGATATCGCGCGCCACCTGATGCTGCCGCTGGGCCGGGCCTCCGTGGGCCACTTCAGCGATGGCGAGACGACGGTGGAGCTGCTGGAGAATGTGCGCGGCCGCGACATCTTCATCATCCAGCCGACTTCCCCGCCGACGAACGAGCATGTGATGGAGCTGCTGGTGATGGTGGATGCTTGCCGGCGAGCCTCTGCCGCGCGCATCACCGCTGTCATGCCTTACTACGGCTATGCCCGCCAGGATCGGCGGCCGCGTGCGACGCGGGTGCCGATCACGGCCAAGCTGGTGGCGAACATGATCGCCAGCGCGGGCGTGGATCGAGTGCTGACGGTCGATCTGCATGCCGATCAGATCCAGGGATTCTTCGATATCCCGGTCGACAACGTCTATGCCTCGCCGGTGTTGCTCGGCGATGTGTGGAAGCGCAAGTACGACCAACTCATGGTGGTGTCGCCCGATGTCGGTGGCGTGGTGCGCGCCCGGGCGCTGGCGAAGCGTCTCGACGATGCCGAACTGGCGATCATCGACAAGCGCCGTCCGCGTGCCAATGAATCGGAAGTGATGAACATCATCGGCGAGGTCGCCGGCAAGACCTGCGTGCTGGTCGACGACTTGGTCGATACGGCGGGTACCTTGTGCCATGCCGCCCATGCGCTGAAGCAGGCCGGGGCAACCAAGGTGTACGCGTATATCACCCATGCGGTGCTGTCCGGGCCCGCGATCGAGAGAATCTCTCAGTCCGAACTCGATGAGCTGGTCGTGACGGATACGATTCCTCTGAGTGAGCCGGCCAGGAACTGTCCGAAGATACGCCAGCTCAGCGTCGCCGGCCTGCTGGCCGAGACGATGCGCCGCATCCGCGATGAGGAGAGCGTCAGCTCGTTGTACATCGACTGAGTGGGTCGCGAGGCTGGGGCGCTCGCTCGGCATTCAGCGTCGGCCGCGGCAGCGTGTCCGCCGCGAGGCCTGTTTCGGTGATGGAGGGCGCGGTCGCCGCTGCGGGCGGTGGGCCGGTGCCGCCGCCGAATGCCCGCCGATGGTAATGGCCGCACGGCCTGCCCGGCGGTACCGCCTGGTGCGCTGGCGAGACTCGATGAGGGTCGCGGGGCGGATCTGGCGATGGTGTGTTTTGCTTGATGGGCGCGATGCCTGGCTTTGGTCGCGAGGCAGGTTGTCGCAGGTTGTTACTTTGTCTGGAGTCCGACATGAAAACTTCTTTTGAACTCGTCGCCGATCCGCGTGACGTGCAGGGGAAAGGTGCGAGCCGCCGCCTGCGCAGAGCCGGAAAGGTGCCGGCCATCCTCTATGGCGGTGGCGCCGAGCCGAGCCAGTTGATCCTGGACCAGCAGAATCTGCTGACCATGACCGAGAATGAGCGCTTTTTCTCCACGGTCCTGTCGGTGAAGATCGGCGGCGAGAAACAGCTCGCCATCCTCAAGGCCTTGCAGCGTCATCCGGCCAAGAACCAGATCCTGCACATGGATCTGCAGCGCGTGCTGGACAACGAACCGATCCGCATGATGATCCCGCTGCATTTCATTGGCGCGGCCGGCTCGCCGGGCGTCAAGACGCAGGGTGGCGTCGTGTCGCACTTGCTCAGCGACGTCGAAGTGCGCTGTTTGCCGAAGGACCTGCCGCAGGCGCTGCAGTTGGATCTGTCCGCAATGGAGATCAGCCAGATGAAGCGTCTGTCCGATATCCCGCTGCCTGAGGGCGTGGAACTGGTGGCGCTGGTCCATGGCCGCGACGAGGCGGTCGTCTCAATCCATCATCCGCGTGCCGAAGAGGCCGAGACGCCGGTTGCCGCGGCAGCGGCGGCGGCGGCCGCACCGGCGGCCGCAGGCGAGGCGAAGAAGGACGATGCCGCGGGCGCGAAGAAGGAAGGCGGCAAGAAGTAACGGTGTCTGCTCACCCGGCTGTCGCTCGGCGGCCGGGTGAGCGCATCGTTGCTCAGGGTGCTCAGGTCGAGTGTTCATGAGCGTTGGGTCGGCGGCGCCGATTCATTCATGAGCGGCAGGGCTTGAGCGCCGTTGCGCACGCAACGCTCATGGCGGGTACTCCTCTGCGAATCATCGTCGGACTTGGCAATCCTGGGGCTGAGCATCTGCTTACGCGCCACAATGCAGGGTTCTGGTTCGTCGATGCGCTGGCGGCAAGACTGCAAGGACATTTTCGCAGTCATGCGAGATTTCACGGCGACGTCTGCCGCGCGCAGTTCGCCGGCGGCGAGCTCACCTTGCTCAAGCCGATGACTTACATGAATCGAAGCGGCCTGGCGATTCGCGCCATGTCCGACTATCTGAAAGTGACTTCGCAGGAGATTCTGGTCGTTCACGATGAACTCGATCTGCCGCTCGGCGAAGCGCGTTTCAAGTTTGGCGGTGGCGCCGGCGGTCATAACGGACTGCGCGATACGATCAGTCATATCGGCGCTGAATTCTGGCGCCTGCGCCTGGGGGTCGGTCATCCCGGCGATCGATCGCAGGTGATCGACTACGTATTGCGCCGCGCTCCGAAAGGCGAGGAAGAGGCGATTCTCGGCGCTGTAGAGCAGGCCCTGGATGCGCTGCCGGTGTTCCTGGAACAGGGATCCGAGCGTGCCATGAACCATCTGCACGGGAAAAAATAATGGGAATCAAATGCGGTATCGTCGGCTTGCCCAATGTCGGCAAGTCGACGCTCTTCAATGCGCTCACGCGGGCGCAGATTGCTGCCGAGAACTATCCGTTCTGCACCATCGATCCGAACGTCGGCGTGGTGCCGGTACCCGATCCGCGCCTGCAAAGCCTGGCCGCGATCGTCAAGCCCGAACGCGTACTGCCGGCGACCGTGGAGTTCGTGGACATTGCCGGGCTGGTGGCCGGTGCCTCCAAGGGCGAGGGACTGGGCAACAAGTTCCTGTCGCACATTCGGGAAACCGACGCGATCTCGCATGTCGTGCGCTGCTTCGAGGATGACGACGTGGTGCACGTCGCCGGACGCATCAAGCCCCTGGATGATATTGCAGTCATCAATACCGAACTGGCGCTGGCGGATCTGGATACGGTGGAGCGCGGCCTGCTGCGAGCGGAGAAGGCTTCCAAGGCCGGCGACAAGGACGCGCTGCGCCAGCGCGAGCTGCTGAAGAAGCTGCGCGATCACCTGGATGCGGGAAACCCCGCGCGTTCGCTGGCCATGGAGGCCGATGAGCGGCGTCTGCTGCAGGACCTGCATCTGATCACGATCAAGCCACTGATGTATGTAGCGAACGTGTCCGAGACGGGCTTTACCAACAATCCTCATCTGGATGCAGTGCGCGCTCTGGCCGCCAGCGAGAACTCGCAGGTGGTCGCGGTCTGCGCTGCGATCGAGTCCGAGATTGCGCAGCTCGACGAAGCCGATCGCGCTGATTTCCTGCAGGAGCTGGGGCTCGAGGAGCCGGGCCTGAATCGTGTCATTCGCAGCGGCTATTCGCTGCTGGGGCTGCAGACTTACTTCACGGCCGGCGTGAAGGAAGTGCACGCCTGGACGGTGCGCATCGGTGCCACGGCGCCGCAGGCCGCCGCCGAGATCCATACGGACTTCGAGAAGGGTTTCATTCGCGCCGAGGTCATCGCCTATGACGACTTCATCCAATACAAGGGCGAGCAGGGCGCGAAGGAAGCCGGAAAGATGCGCCTTGAAGGCAAGGAATACATCGTCCAGGAAGGCGATGTGATGCACTTTCGGTTCAACGTCTGATCAACGTTTGACCGTCTCAAGGAGACCGCCATGGACTTCCACGGCCCTCCAGAGACTGAAAAATCCTTTATTAATCAGCAGATCTCCTGACGGGCGCGAAGCTCAGCGGTCTCAGCGATGGGTGGAGCCGCTTCCAGGCGTCGTCGTAGGCGCGCTGATACGCCAGCAGCTTCTCGGTGCGGCGCGCTTCGGCCTGCACCTGCAGTTTTCGGCCAGCCGGGACAAGGCCACGTGATCGGCGATGACGACCAGGCTGATGAGCGACAG
>JBEBRC010000153.1:0-8359 GCA_040395055.1 Steroidobacter denitrificans | reverse complement strand
CCCCTGGCCCGCGCCAAATATCGAATCTACGCAAAACTCGATAAATAGAGAGAAAAACCGCACTCTTCGAAATATGTATGTATGTACAGTTCCTCTCCAGCTCCGAGAACCCCAGTGAAGCGGGGAAAGCCACCGCGATCGGATGCTCGATCCCGGACGGCGCGGAAATTTCCGCTGCGCCCGTGGAGAACCCCGGCTGCCGGATTAATCGCCGTTGCCGGGCAACGTCAAACTTTCATGAGGACAAACGATGGCCAACAAGATCAAGACGCCGGCACGAGCGGTACGCAAGATGGCCCGGCGAACACGCGATGTCGTGATTTCGCCGGTGGAAAGCCCGATGGATGCCATGCAGATCCACCCGGATCGTCGCGGGAGGGACAACGGCGACCTGGGAGAACTCATCGAGGCCGAGCGGGTAGCGCTGCTCGAGGCTCATTCTCTGATGAAGTGCCTGGGCGAAGTGCTGCTCAAGGCAGACCTCGAGGAGGCAGTGTTCTATGCCGACTTGGCGCATGTGGCCGCGAAAATCGTCGATGAATCCGTGGCACGGCTCGATGACACCCGTCTGGCGCCCATGCTTGCGGCATCGAGACCGCCGCAGATCGCCCCTTCAACAGCGCAGTCGAAGGCATCGCCGGGACGATTCGAGGTCAGGGAAAGCAAGGTCGTCTACCTGTGCTAGCCGGAACGACCTGATCCACCCTGCGCCCGAGGGGCGCCATCGCTCACGGGGAGCGTGGTCCAGGGCCAGTGGAGCGCGCCCGTGCTCCCAGGGCGTGTCAGCGCTCGCGCAGGGCGGTCGTCGCGGATCGGGCAGGGCCCGCCACGGGCCCTGTCAGTACTTTGCGTAGCTTTTTTCTTCGACGATCCTCGACCCGAGCTTGGTGTTGATCTCGCGCTTCACGGCCGAGCGTTCATCGTTGGTGACATACACTGCTCGGGCGAGGTCGATGAATTCCTGATCGAAGCGGCGATGCCGCTCCTTGTCGCGGATCTGATCTTCGATATCCCACAGCTTTTCGTTGATCTCGCGCAGCGCGCCCCATTCGGCATCGATGTCGGTGCCCGAGTGCGCCGAGGCATGCCATGTCGATTCCAGGAGTTCCAGCTCGATACGCACGTTTGCGACCTTTGCCGGATCGCTCATGCGGGCCGACTTGATCTGCAGGATCGTGATCTTGTCGATCAACTCGCCGGGGGAAATCGGGACTTGGATATCAGCGTTCATGGCGGGGAGGGTAAGCGCGAAAACTTCGACGCACAAGCCTGCCAGGGTGCCACTGGAGTCGCGCTGCGCGTACTCAGGCGGGACCCCAGTATCCGATACGTTTTCGAATCTTCATCTTGCGCCACCAGTTGCGCGGCTTGCGCCGCAGATTGCGTGCACCCGAGGCTGCGAATTCATCGACGGCGTCCAGCACGCGCTCGCTCGATCGGCCGTCGCGATAGGGATGAATCGAATCCGCGTATTGACGAATCTCCCGCATCAGCTCCGGCGGTCTGGCGAGTGCCCGTTCGATGGCGGGCAGGAGCTGTTCCGCGGCGTCGATGTCGATCAGCTGCGGACCGGGTCTGCGGTTCTTGAACGTCACGACCGGTTTGTAGGTCAGCAGGAATTCGTTGAGGGCGGATGAGGTATCCGAAATCATCATATCGACCTGCGGAAACAGGTCGAGAATGTTGTCCTCGGTGGCAAAGCGCAGATGCTCTCCTTCCAACGCCCGGTACCGGGCGGCGATCTCAGGATCGGTCTTGGGGTGCAACGTCACCAGCCACCGCCAGCGTCCGCTGCGCGACATGTCTCGTATCGATTCGTACAGCAGCGGCGCGGCGCTCCAGGACGGCGAGAAGGTCGAGTGGTACAGGATCACCGGCTGCGGGCGTACTGGCGGCGGCGCGGCGGCACCATGCTCGCGCATGAAGGGGTCGAGTTTCGGCCAGCCTGTCTCCTTCACCGAGAAATGGCCGAGCTCACGCGCCTTGTCCTGGAATGCCTGGGTATCGCGTGCGCCGGTGGTGCAATACAGGTCGAAAAATCCTCGAATGTAGATGTGCCGTGGCTTGCCGGCATCGAAGCCGTGGAATACCTCCACTTTGACGCCAGGAAAGAAATGGGGCACCGCGTTGCTGGAGGTCAGTACCGCAAGCGGCCCGAACTGGCGCACGGCGGCGGTGGTGCGCAGCAAGGACTCGTCGGGCCGCAGGTCCTCGGCCCCCGGCCCGTCGAAGAACCAGGCGACCTCGCAACCGCGTGCGCGGATGGCCGTCTGCAGTGGGCGCAGGATGGCGAGCGCGTAGCGCTCCGATCCGTAGAGCAGGTATCGTTTATTCGTGTTCAAGGATCCAGACCATTGCGGCGCAGGGCTTCGGCGGCCAGCTCGCACGAGGCGGGGTTTCGTATCATCTCGTAATAGCGCATGCGCTTGTAGAGCGCGTAGGACGCCGCAGTCCGGGCCACGACATACCCGCGCCAGCCGTCGAGGAATGCCAGGCGCAGAAAATAGTCCTTGATGAACGCCGAGGCGTGGACCAGAGGCGCCATCCACATGCGTGGCGGCTTGCCACGATCCCGCCAGTCCCGCGCCTTGAGCTCGGCATAAAGCAGTGTCTTGAGCTGCTTATGCAGCAGCGTGGGATTGTTCAAATGGATGAACGGGTGCTGGAAGGTGATCGTCCGCCCTTGAAAGCGCAGCGATTCATGCACCCGCACGTCCGTCCAGCTTGCTCGGTCGCGATGGTACAGGCGGCCCATGCGTTCGCCGACCATCGGGCGGTACCAGCGCATGGGCCCTCCCATGTACCAGGTCTGCCGCCTGAGAATCGCGCCTGCGCAGTCGGACTGCATGACTTCCGGCCAGCGGCGCTGCATTTCCTCGGCCAGTTCAGGCGACAGCGCTTCATCCGCGTCCAGCACCAGGATCCAGTCATGGTGGGACTGAGTCGTGGCGAAATTACGCTGCGGGCCGAAGCCGAGCCATGGCTGGTGAACGACCTGCGCCCCGTGACGCAGTGCGACCTGCGGCGTCTGGTCGGTACTGCCGGAATCCACCACCACCTTCTGCGCCGCGAACGGCACGCTATCCAGGCAGCGACCGATCGCCTGCGCTTCGTTGCGCGCGATGACCAGCAGGGTCACGGGCAATTGCGAATTCATGGACATGCGTCGATTTTACCTGCTTCACCCGCGCTCGCGCGCCAGGTCGAGCAGGGCGCGCATTTTCTCGATGACTTCGTCCGGTGCAATGAGGTCCATGACGCCCGGGCGTTCGATCTTGGTCGTCCAGGGTAGTTGCGCGGCCGGCTTGCCCAAGTAGCGTCGAGCGGCGGCATCGTACTTGTCCACGCACCATTGCCTGCTCAGATAGGGTCCGCTGCGTGCTGGATTGGTCGCCGCGTACAGGCCGATCACCGGCGTGCCGACCGCTGTGGCCATGTGGGCCGGTCCGGAATCCGGCGTCAGGATCAATGATGCGCGCCCGATTGTGGCAAGGAGCTCCAGCAGCGTGTCCTGGCCGATCGTGTTGCTGCAGGGTTGATGCATGTGCCCGACGATCGCCTCGCCCATGCGACGCTCGGACTCGCTGCCGCCACCGCACAACACGACGCGCAGGCCTAGCGACTCGACCGCATAGTCGGCGACTCGCGCGTAGTATTCGGCGCGCCAGTTGCGCAGGGGATGGCTGGAACAGGGGCTGATGATCAGTGTCGGCGGCGCTTCATCCGGAATCACCCGGCGCGCATAGGCGCGCGCGGTTTCCGGGAGCGGAATATCCCAGCGCAGCAGCTTGTCGTCGACCGCAAACGCCTCCGCGAATCCGAACAGGGAGTCCAGCACGTGTTGCTGCTGGACGGGGCGAATGCGTTTGGTCGTAAACAGCCACTGCAGTTCGCGCGCGCGTTGGCGATCGAATCCGAGCTTGATCCGTGCCGGGACCAGCGTCGAGAGGATGCTTGCGCGCAGGGCGAGCTGCATGTGCATCAGGACGTCGAATTTCCGCCCGCGCATGGCATGCAGCAGGCTGCGGCAGGCCCCCAGCAGGTTGCGCTTGTCGACCACGATGAATTCGATGTCCGGTATGTCTCCCAGCAGCTTCGCTTCGACACGCCCGATGATCCAGGTGAAGCGTGTCTGCGGCCATGCGCGCTGCAGGGTGCGCACGACGGGCAGGACATGACAGGTATCGCCAATGGCGGAGAGCCGCAGGATGCAGACGCTTGCAGGGGGGGTATCGAGAGCTGGAGGCATTTCGCTATTCTTGCACGTCCTCACCCCGATCTGTTGCGCCCCCATCGTGCCGTGCCGTCCAATTCAAGCCACAAGTCCGACGACGAATCTGCTACCGGACAGTTAAGCCGGACACCTGGCGGCGGCATCCTGTACGACGCCACGCGTCTGGGCCGGCCGACCCATGAGCTGTTCGAACGCGAACATTGGGCGGCGCGCGACGCGTTGGAGGAGTTTGCCGGCGGACGCGGCTCGATTGCCATACTTCGCGCCGGTGAGCAGCGTTGGGTGCTGCGCCATTACCGGCGTGGCGGCTGGGCCGCGAGGCTGTCGTCCGATCGTTACTGTTGGCTGGGCGCCGCCCGCACGCGCTCGTTTGCGGAGTGGCGCTTGCTCGTGCGGCTGCGCCGGCTCGGGCTGCCGGTACCGCCACCGATCGCCGCGCGTTACGTGCGCGGCGTATTCACGTACCGCGCGGATTTGATCACCGAGTACCTGGCATCGACGCAGACGCTGGCGGAGGCGATGACGGGCGCCGAGCTGCCGGATGCCCGCTGGGCCGAGATAGGCGGCACGATTGCCGCGTTTCATCGCGAGGGCGTACAGCACGTGGATCTGAATGCCAACAACATCCTCTTGAGCACGGCGTCCGAGGCGCGGGACCCGGTCTATGTGCTCGACTTCGATCGCGGCCGCATTCGAGCGCGAGGCAGGTGGGAGGAGGCGGTGTTGGAGCGCTTGCGGCGCTCGCTGCACAAGATCCTGCGCACACGCGCCCAGGCGAGATTCTCGGAGGCGAACTGGCGTGCACTGATGCAGGGGTACAGGAGCTTGAGTGATTGACATTTTGCCGGCGTGACGCCCGGCCCGTGTCATGGACCTGCTGCCGGGCATTGGGATATGACGCGACGTGGACATGCCGGCGAAATGTCAATCACTCAAGTCCGGCTTCGCCGTCGGCTCAAGTCCGGCTCCGCCGTTGCCGCCTGTAGTAGTCGGGGTAGTCAGGTGTCAGGCCTTTGAAGCGGCGGTGTATCCACAGGTATTGGGCGGGGACTCGTCGCACTTGCGCCTCGATCAGCTCGTTGAAGCGCCGGGCATCGGCTGCGGGATCCGCGGTCGGGAAATCCTGCAGTGCCGGCAGGATCACCATGCGATAGCCCCTGGAGCCGGGCAGGCGTTGCGGGAAATAGGGCAACACGGCGGCGCCCGTCATGCGCGCCAGGCGCGAGGTGGCGGTATTGGTGGCGGCGGGAATGCCGAAGAATTCGACCATCTGAGCGCCTTTCTTGCGGTAGCTTTGATCCGGCGCGTACCACACCGGTTCATTGTTCTTCAGCGCCGAGACCAGGCTACGCACATCGTCGCGCGGGATCGCGCGCTTGGCCCGCTTGCCCCGGTTGCGCATCAGAAACCGCTCCAATACCGGGTTCTTGGTCGGCCGGTACATGATGTTCGTCGGCAGGCGTGCGCACAGTATCCGTCCGCCGACCTCCAGCGTCGTGAAATGCGCACTGAGCAGGATCGCGCCACGCCCGTGTGCCAGCGCGGCTTGCAGGTGCTCCTCGCCTTCCAGCTGCGTCAGCCTCTCGATCCGCCGGTCCGAACTCCACCAGCTGATTGCCGTCTCGAACAGCGCCATGCCGACGCTTTGAAAATGCTCTCGCAGCAGCTTTGCGCGTTCCGGGGGAGAAAGCTCCGGGAAGCACAGTTCGAGATTGCGGCGGGCGATACGTACGAAGGACAAGGGCAGCCTCAGCGCCAGGTCGCCGATCCGCCGGCCCAGCCACAGCAGCAGCGGAAATGGCAGGGGCTCCACGGCGCGCAGGACTCCCAGCGCGATCCAGGTCGGCCAGTAGCGCGGATGCCAGAGGCGCCGCGCAGCAGGAGCGGATTTCACTGGCGCTCCAGCGAGCGGGGGGACGATTGGCGCTCGCTCATCGTCGATAGGGATCGCCATCGGGGCCAGGCCGCTTGAAGCGCTTGTAGGACCACAGGTATTGCGCCGGGTAGGCTCTGGCGTGGGATTCGATCATGGCATGAAAGCGCTGCGTGTCGGCGATCGCATCGGCGGAAGGAAAATTCTCCAAAGGCGCATGGATGCGTATCGTATAGCCTCGATTGTCGGCCCGCCGGGCAGGGAAGTAAGGCAATACCGGTGCGCCGGAAATCCTTGCCAGCCGGGAGGTCGCGACATTGGAGGAGGCTGGCTGGCCGAAGAGCGGCACGATCGCGCTGTTCTTGTCGGTGAAGCGCTGGTCGGGCGCATACCAGACAGGCAGATTGTCCTTGAGGTTGCGCAGCAGATCACGAATCTGATCGCTCGAAATCGCCTGTACCGTGTGCCGGGTTCGTCCGCGTCGGGACAGCTCCGCGATAAGGGCGTTGCTGGGAGTGAGATACATGATGCTGGTCGATCCCAGGAGCGTCAGTGCGCGGGCGCCCATTTCCAGGGTCGTGAAATGCGCGCTCAGCAACAGCGCCCCGCGCCCCTGCTCCAGGGCGCAGCGCAGGTGTTCCGTGCCTTCGAACTCGATCAGGCGCCGCAGGCGCGCATCGCTCGCCCACCAGACCAGGCCCGTTTCCAGCACCGCGCAGCCGAGTGACTCGAAATGTTCCTTGACGAGCGCGGCGCGCTGCGGCGGCGTCAGATGCGGCAGGCATAGCGCGACGTTGATGGCGGCGATGCGCCGATCGCGCCGGCTGAGCCGATGGGCGATCCTGCCCAGCATCCGGCCCAGCGCAAGCTGCGGGCGCAGCGGCAAGACGTTCGCCAGCCGCACGAATCCAAGTCCGAGCCAGATCGCCCAGTATCCTGGTCCCAGAAAACGATACAGCGGCACGCGTGCGGCGTCCGCTGGCGGCTTGCTGCGCGCATCCCTCATCGTTTCGTGTTCGAGTACCATCTGCGCGCCTGCCGCCCCGGATCGATCCGGGGTGGGATGTTAGAGAGATCCATAAGAACATCGCAATATGATGCTGAGTCTGGTCTACAACGCACTAGTGTATGCGCTGGCGCCATTCGCGCTCGCCGCCACGGCACTGCGTGGCTTGCGCGACCCAGCATACCGCGGACGCCTGCGCGAGCGTCTCGGCTTCATCCAATTGCGGCACGCGGCAAGCCAGGACCCTGTGCTGTGGCTCCATGCGGTCTCGGTCGGCGAGGTTCAAGCCGCCGCGGCGCTGGTCAGGGCACTGCGCCAGCAATACCCGCACCATCGGTTGCTGCTGACGACCGCGACGCCGACCGGCGCGCAGCGGGTGCGCGCCTTGTTTGCCGATGCCGTGCAGCACGCCTATCTGCCCTACGATCTGCCGGGGGCCGTGCGTCGGTTTCTTGCGGCAACGCGCCCTGCGATCGCGATCATCATGGAGCGCGAGATCTGGCCGAACCTGTTTCGCGAGTGCGGCCGGCGCGGCGTGCCGATACTGCTTGCCAGCGCGCGGCTCACCGAACGCTCGACACGGCGGCATCGCCGGCTAGCCGGCCTGTTCGGGCCGGTGCTGGCCGGCGACGTGACGGTGGCGGCGCAAAGCGCACTCGATGCCGAGCGTTTTCTCGCCATCGGTGCTGCGCCTGCGAGGACTCATGTGACGGGCAACGTGAAGTTCGATCTGCGGATCGATGATCAGCTGCGGCAGGCGGGAGCAGCCTTGCGCGCCTCGCATTTTCCCGGCCGTGCGGTGTGGGTGGCCGGCAGTACGCATGAGGGCGAGGAGGCTGTACTGCTCGATGCGCACCGGCGCGCCTGCGCTGGATGCCGCGACTTGCTGTTGATCCTGGTGCCACGGCACCCCGATCGCTTCGAGCAGGTTCGAGCCTGGTTGCAGGCGGGCCACGTGTCCTTCGCCTCGCGCTCGGCCGGGGACCCGGTGACGGCCGATATCGCGGTGCTGCTGGTCGATACCCTGGGTGAACTGCTGATGTTCTATGGGGCGGCCGATATTGCGTTCGTGGGCGGCAGCCTGGTGCCGATCGGTGGCCACAACCTGCTCGAGCCGGCCGCGCTGGCGCGGCCCATCGTCGTTGGTCCGTACAACTTCAATGGCGAGGAAATCGCACGCATGTGTCTGAGCAGCGGCGCGGCGGTGGAGGTGGGATCGGCCGAGCAGTTGAGTGCCGCCATCGTC
>JBEBRC010000152.1:0-8394 GCA_040395055.1 Steroidobacter denitrificans | reverse complement strand
TTTCACCCCCGCTCGATCCACCCGAACGAGCGCGTGACCGCCCTTTTCCACGAGGCATACAGCTGCCCGCGCCGATCCTCGGCCATGGCAGGCATCCACGCCCGAGCCACGCCCCAGTTGCGTTTCAGCTCGTCGCTGTCCTTCCAGTAACCGGTCGCCAGGCCCGCGGCATACGCTGCGCCCAATGCCGTCGTTTCAGTGACCTCGGGCCGCACGACGCGCACGTCGAGAATGTCTGCCTGGAACTGCATCAGAAGTTCGTTGCGCACCATGCCGCCGTCGACGCGCAGCTCGCCCAGCTTGATTCCCGAGTCTTGTTCCATCGCACTCAACACATCGCGTGTCTGGTAGGCCGTCGCCTCCAGCGCCGCGCGTGCGATATGTCCACGGTTGGCGTAACGCGTCAATCCGGCGATGACGCCGCGCGCGTCCTCTTGCCAGTACGGGGCATACAAACCAGAGAATGCAGGCACGATGTAGACATCGCCGTTGTCGGCCACACTCGCCGCCAGCGACTCCACCTCGGCGCTGGAATCGATCAGGCCCAGGTTGTCCCGCAGCCATTGCACCAATGCGCCAGAAATGGCGATCGAGCCTTCCAGCGCATAATGCGCCGGCGCATCTCCGAATCGATAGGCAACGGTCGTAATCAATCCTGCGCGGGAAGCGATCGGTTGCAAGCCGGTATTCATCAGCAGGAAACAACCCGTGCCATAGGTGTTCTTGGCTTCCCCCGGGGCGAAACAGGTTTGTCCGACCAGCGCCGCCTGCTGATCACCCAGAATGCCTGCGACAGGCAGGCCATGGAGCGGGCCTTGCGCAATCTCGCCGTAGTATTCGCTGGACGAGGCGATGCGCGGCAGGACAGAGCGCGGGATGTCGAACAACCGCAACAACTCCTCGTCCCACGCCAGGGTATCCAGTCGCATCAATTGGGTACGGCTGGCGTTGGTCACATCCGTCACATGCAGTCCGCCGTGTACACCCCCGGTCAGGTTCCAGAGCACCCAGGTATCCATGGTGCCGAACAGCAAGTCGCCCGACCGCGCCCGTTCGCGGGCGCCCGGAACATTGTCCAGCAGCCATTTCAGCTTCAGGGCGCTGAAATAGCTTGCCAGCGGTAGTCCGGTACGGGCGCGAACGCGATCCTTGCCGCCCTGCGCCGAGTAGTACGCCACCAGCGGATCGACACGGGTGTCCTGCCACACCAATGCGTGATGCAGCGGCTCGCCGCTGCCACGATCCCAGATCAGGGTCGTCTCGCGCTGGTTCGTGATCCCGACCGCGGCCAGATCGCGCACCGTGAGCGACGCGTGCTGCAGCGCGTCGACGATCACCTGCCGCATGTTGCGCGCGATCTCGACTGCGCAATGCTCCACCCAGCCTGGCTGCGGACAGATCTGCCGGTGTTCCTTCTGCGCACTCGCCACGGTCGCGCCACTGGCGTCGAAGACAATGAAGCGGGTACTGGTCGTGCCTTGATCGATGGCGGCGATGTAAGGGCTCATGGTACGAACGATCTTTGCGCTGCGTCGCGGTATCGAGACTATGCCTGCAGCCCCCGCCTGATGGAAACAGGTGCGCACCGGGATGTCGTATGCTGACCGGCGCCGCCTGCCATTGATTCGATGGAGCTCCCCATGACCAGTCAATCCCTGAATCGTCGCATCGTGCTTGCCTCGAGGCCAAAAGGCACGCCGACGACAGCAAACTTCCGGCTCGAGCAGACAGCCGTGCCACCGGTAAACGACGGCGAGATGCTGCTGCGTACGCTCTACTTGTCGCTCGATCCCTATATGCGCGGCCGCATGAGCGATGGTCCATCGTATGCGCCGCCCGTGGCGCTGGATGGCGTCATGGTCGGCGGCACAGTGAATCGCGTGGTCGAATCGCGGCATCCTGATTTCCAGGCAGGCGACCTGGTGCAAGCGGCGGCAGGGTGGCAGGACTATTCGATCTGCGATGGCGCCGGCGTGCTCAAGCTCGATCCCGGCATGCCAAGGCCGTCCTACGCTGTTGGAATCCTGGGCATGCCAGGGTTCACCGCCTACATGGGATTGCTGGACATCGGCGCGCCCAAGCCAGGTGAGACCGTGGTCGTTGCCGCCGCGACCGGCGCGGTGGGTTCCGCCGTCGGACAGATCGCAAAACTCAAGGGTTGCCGCGCGATCGGTATTGCCGGGGGACGCGAGAAGTGCGACTACGCCCTGCGGGAACTTGGTTTCGATGCCTGCCTGGACCACAGAGATCCACTCCTGCCCGGCTTGCTGGCCAGCGCCTGTCCACAGGGTATCGACGTCTATTTCGAGAGTGTCGGCGGCGCAGTGTTCGAGGCCGTCCTGCCGCTGCTGAACACTTTTGCGCGGGTACCGGTCTGCGGGCTCATTTCACATTACAACGCGACCGAGCTGCCGCCTGGTCCGAATTACGTTCCGCAGTTGATGGCAGCGGTATTGAGGAAGCGCATCAAGATGCAGGGCTTCATCATCACCGACTACAACGCTCGAGCCGGCGAGTTCCAGCGCGATATGCGGCAGTGGGTGGACGAGGGACAAGTCAAGTCCCGCGAAGACATGGTCGTGGGTCTGGAAAATGCACCTGAGGCCTTCCTCGGGATGCTGGAAGGCCGCAACTTCGGCAAGCTGGTGGTGCAGGTCAGCAACTAGGCAGCCGATCCGGCTGCCGCGGCGGTGGCTGGTGCAACCACCACCCCTGGATGCGATGGGCGACGCCGTTGGCGCGCCGCCCATCGCTCCTCGATGGACTGCCGACTCAGGACCGGCCCGGAATCTCGCAACCGGCGCACACTTCACCGAAGTAGAAATCGCCCTCGTCCTCGCTCATGTACAAGCGCTCGCCCTCAGGCCGCAGCGTCACACTCCCGTCTTCGAGGTCGGAAAAGCCCCAGGGTCCGTTAGTATCTTCGAGGATCTCCACTACGTTGAATCGCCCTTCGTCCGCGCTCCACTCATAGACGCCGTACTCCACGCCGCCCTGTCCTCCTTCCTCGTCCATCTGGCCATCCTGCGCCAGGAAGTACGTGCCGTCGCCAAGGAAGGTGGCCACGACCAGGCGCTCTTCGCCATTGGTCTCACCGGCCTCGATGAACGTCCAGCTACCCACGATACCGCCGCTGCCTTGCTCGACACGGGCAAACGTCCACGCCTGCGGCTCGTCGCCTTCGGTCATGACCGCTTCGTTGCCATCCTCGCTGACCACGACGCTCATGATGTAGCTGGCACTGCCTGTCAGCGCCGCATCGGACAGTCCCCAGTCGCCGTTCGTATCCGAGATGACGTCATGGATCGTCAGCTCACCGGTCGTAGGGTCCCAGGCATAAGTACCGCGCTCGATGCCCGACCAGCCGCTTTCGTCGTCCGGACCGACTTCGGCGATCATGTACTCGCCATTGGGCAGGAACGTCGCTACCACATCCGAATACTCCGACATATGGCGCCAGCTGCCGATGATCGCCTCCGCCAACGTATCCCGCAGGTGCTCCAGTGCAGCGGCCTGCGTCACCAGGGTGGTGGTGACCGAGCCGGAGTTGGCGACCAGATTGACGACGTTCGGCTGGTTCGCGAATTCGGCGACCGGCAGCGTGAAGTCCACGACGCCGGCCGCGGCGGCGGCCATATCCGGAATCTGAATACTGTTGTCCGGATTCCCATCTGCATCCAGTGACTGCAGCAGCCGCGCCAGGTTGACCACGACCGGATCATCGAGCTGCGTCGTACCAGCGATATCCAGCGGCGTCACCAGGGCTTTGGCCGGCACGGATGGAAGTTCCAGGTCGCCGATGAAGAAAATCACTTCTTCACCCTCGACATACAGGAACTCGCCGTTTTCTCCCGTGACGCCTTGCTGCGTCGGTGTGCGGTAGCCGATGTTCACCACCGCGCTGTCCTTGAATATGCCGACCCGTGTCACCGCCGCGGGGGGTTCCGGATTGGGCGGTGGTGTGGAAGGGCCTGTATCGCTCGCGTTCGAGCCCGAAGACGAACCGCCACAACCGGCCAAGGCACCGGCCATCAGGCCGGCCAGCAATAAAGAGGAGCGCAGACCCGATGCGCTCGCACGCGATCGCTCTATGTTCATGTACTATCCTGGGTAATCCTAAATGTGAACGACTTCACGCTCCAAGCCGTTGGCCAGGAAAAGGCCAATGCTTGCGACACGTTCAGGCACATTAGGATCGGTGGCGAGGTACGCGCATCGTCATATCTGAGTATGCAGTGTGAATACCCATACTCTCAGGCAAAAGCGAGAGATCGCTCACGCAGGCCTCGTGCAACAGCCACGAACGACAGCCACGAACGCACCTCGGGCAGCATTCCCGGCGAAGGGAAGAGCAGCCAGCCGGTCAACGAAGTTGATTCAGGCGTGAGATCAGCCCGCTTAGGCTGTTGACTTCCAGCTTGGCATAGATCGAACGAATCTGTGCGCGCACGGTGGCAATCGTCGCCTTACGCACCTCGGCCACCATTTCAGCAGACTGGCCCTGCCCCAGGCGCAGAGCGATATCCGCCTCCGCGCTCGTCAATCCGAACCCGGCACGCAGCAGCAACGACGTCGTGTGCTCAGCAGCCTGCGTGCGCAAGCCACGCACGATCACCAGTACCCGCGGCTGGAATCCGAATGCGAATCCCGTGCACGGCAAGGATACGACTTCCAGTGCCATCAACCGATCGGCGCCTGAGCCCACCAGCACCGTGCTCGACGCCGGGGCACCGGGACGATGGGGTGGACGGGCCGCCGCGGCAATGGCATCGGTGAGCGCACGACTTTGGCTGGCTATCGTCGTGGACAGGATATTGCCCCGCAAGCGCAGCACATTCGCCTCACCGACCCAGGTCTCGGCTGCAGGCGTCATGGCTCTCACATATCCCTGGCCATCGCAGACGAACACGGCAAACGACAGTGCTTCCAGGGTGCCGGCCAGCAGTTTCGCTCCCTGGTTCTCCAGCGCCAGTTGGGTGCGCACCGCCATGCGTACATGCGGTGCCAGCGACGCGAACAGCGCCCGACTCCGGGCATCGATTTCGCCTTGGCTGCGAGAGCGCACTACAGCCAGACCGATCTCCATCTGCGGCGTCTTGATCAAGGGACAAAGGCAGCTGTAAGGAATGTCGAACAGCACGGAGTGCTCGGCCAGCAGCGGGTTGCTGCGCCGCTCCTCGGAAGTGATGAATTCCCCGCTGGCTCGCACCTGCAGGACATCGGCATCCTTGCCGGCACGCACGTGCGGATTGAGATGCGGATCGCCCCCGCCCATCGCAAGAAAGTCGTTATGCCACTCGGGACCCAGATCGGTGATCCAGTTGAACGTCACCGCATGACCCTCCCCCAGACCGATCAACTCACCAGCACGCGATCCGGTGATGCTCGCCAGTGCAGACAGGCCTTCCAGCCAAGTTCCACTTCCCACCGCCGCCGCGCCGAAGGCGTCTGCAACCTCCAGCCATCGATCGTCGTCTACTCGCATCCTCACCTCGGTCTGGCTTGGCAGGCGTCACGCCACGTCCATGCAAAAGAACGCGACCATAGAGCAAGGCCCATCGCACCGACACGAACGGGTTCACGTCTCTCCAGAATTCCAGATGAACGGGACCAGGGCAGGAGGCTCCTGCCCTTCCCGATGCCGATCAGCGGTGCGGCTGGCCAGCTGTCTGAGCGTCGCTGGCCGCAGCCAAGGCGGCCTTGCGCGCCGCCTCGAACTCATCGCCCGGCGTCCAACTCGGCATCTGATCGGCATTCGCCACATTGAGCCCGACATAGAATCCGAGTTGAGCATCCTCGATCATGCCGTCGAAATTCCAGCTGGCATCGATCTCATCCGAGGGCTGGTGATAGCTCTTCTGCTCGTACAGCTCGTGCTGCTCCTTGCCCCAGCCTTGCGGCTTGCCGATAAAATCCGTTCCGGTATCCAAATACAACGCCGGCACGCCGATCTTCGCGAAGTTGAACTGGTCCGAGCGATAGAAAAAGCCACGATCCGGGAACTGGTCCGCCGTGACGACGCGGTCCTGCAGCGCAGCGATCGCTTCGACGTACCCATCCAGCGTGGACTTGCCCTTTCCGATATAAACGATGTCCTTGGCACGACCCCAGATATTGCCGCCGTCGAAGTTGATGTTGGCCGCGATCTTGCCGGGCGCGACCGTAGGATGTTCCGCGTAATATTGCGACCCCAACAGGCCCTGCTCTTCAGCTGCGACGAACAGCAGCAGCACCGAGCGGCGTGGCGGCGTCGGCAGATCCTTGAATGCCTTGCCTATTGCGAGCAGCTGCGCGACGCCCGAGGCGTTGTCCAGCGCGCCATTGTAGATCCTGTCGCCTTCATCATCGGGCGCACCGATTCCCAGATGATCATGATGTGCCGTATAGATCACATACTCGTCGCTCAGCGCCGGGTCCTCCCCCTGCAATAAGCCATACACGTTCGCCGTACTGGAACGCTTGAGCGTATTGGTGAACTTCATCGAGGTCGTGACGCCCAATGGCACGGGAGTGAAGTCCTTGGATCTCGCCGCTTCGACCAGTTGGTCGAGATCGCGGCCGGCGAAACTCACCAGTTCGCGCGAGGCATCCTGCGTCAGCCATCCCTTGACTTGAATGCTCGGGCCACCCTCGTGCGGCAGCTCCACCTGCTCGCCCGTCCAGGATGTCTGCACCACCTGGAACGGATAGCCTGCCGAGGGCGTGGTATGAATGATGATCGCCCCGGCGGCACCCTGCCGCGCAGCGCTTTCGTATTTATAGACCCAGCGGCCGTAGTACAAACGCGTGTCGCCTGCGAACAGGTCCGGATCCCATTCCGGATCGCTGTTCAGCATCAGCAGGACCTTGCCTTTGAGATCCTGGCCCTTGAAGTCGTCCCAACCATACTCCGGCGCCTGGATGCCGTAGCCCACGAACACCACTTCGGCATTCTCGATGGCGCCCTGTTCGCTCTGTACACCGCTGCCAGCGATGTACTGGTCCCACCAGTCGAACGAGACCTGCTTGCCGTCCTTGCCGAACGTCCATTGTTGCGGCATGTGGGACGTAACGCCGACGACATCGAAGGTCTGTTGCCAGCCGCCGTCCGGACCGCCCGGCGCGAAACCGATCTGCTGCAGTTGCTCGACGATGTAGTCACGCGCCTTCACGTCACCGGGTGTCGCCGGCCCACGGCCTTCGAACGCATCCGAAGAGAACGTCGTGATCTGATCACGCAGATAGTCGGCGGTGATCTGTCCGGCAGCGGCCTTGGCATCGCTGGAGATGGCGGCGGCCTGGGGCGCCGGCGCCGGCGAGGGCTGGTGGCGCTTGCAGGCGCCGAGCGCGAAGGAAACGGCAGCCAGTGCACTCAGCCACTGGGCGCGACGGGAAAATGTATACATTTGGACTCCCGATCAGCGAATACTCGAGTCGCGCCAAACTCTACCAGATGTGCCCGGACAGATAGCACGCTCGGGGAAATTAGCCACGAAAGCTCTCAATCGCAGGCGTACCGCCGCAAATGAATGCCGCGCTGGTTTGCATTTCGACTGGTTCACTCGAACCGCACAGCGTGACCGCTCTGGCGAGCGCGATGTGACGCAGTCGGCGTCGTTGCACCATCGAATGAGAGAGACTCATTGCTCGATCATCGCCTCGAAACGCATTGAACACCGGCTGGGCAAGCGATCGCCTCCAGCGGCACGCGTTGCGGCCGATGACTTTCGATAGGGCATCTCTTGTGCGGGCGTCGGAATGAATCCCAGCATTTTCCACTTGGTCGATCTGCCGCAACTGCTGTACCTGGCGATAGCCGTGGCGGCGATCCTGATCGCCGCCACCAGCTACTGGCGTCGCCATCGCACCTCATCGCCGGCACCGATGCAACGCGCATTTTCCACAGGCAGCCACGCGGCGCAGTCCCGCGCCTGCCGCGACGTGAGTGCGCAGGGTTCGGGGATCCGCGCTGCGCCCAGCAGCGGCTCGCAGGCCTTGCACGACATAGCCGGCAATTCCGCACCCGCTCATAAGCCCCTGGTGCGCAAACTCATCTATCGTGACGCGCCGACCGTGCGCACGATCGACTCCCAGCGCGTCGATCGCGTACGCAAGATAGCCCGGCTGCACACCGGCGAGCATCTGGACGTACTGGAGAACCATCCCGGCCTGCCACCACGCCTTCGCATCACGCTCAAGCGCGTGGTGAATTGCGGCGAGTGCGCGGTTGCTCATATTCTGGTGGAGTTCGGCGGGGCCAGCGTCAGCTGCGGCCCGCTGGTCGAGGAAATCGCATTCAACGAATACGTACTGGCGCGCGCCAGCCGCGACGAGTCGCGCAATAGCGTCTATCACTTCCAGGAAAGCGGCGATGCCTTGAACTTCATGCGCATCAAGCTGCGCGAGATCGATGTC
>JBEBRC010000151.1:0-8629 GCA_040395055.1 Steroidobacter denitrificans | reverse complement strand
ACCACCGGCTCGCCGAACTCCGCGACCAGCTTGCTGCGCTTACCGAAGCCGATCCCGTGCTCGCCCGTGCACGTGCCACCAAGCCGATGAGCATGATCGATCATCGCGTCATAGACACGCTGGGTGACCGCTCGCTCCGCCTCGTTGGTACGGTCGAGCAGGAACAGGACATGGAAATTTCCGTCGCCGACATGTCCCACGATGGGCGCCACCAGTCCGGCCGCATCGATGTCGGCGCGAGTGGCCTGGACACACTCCGCCAGTGCCGATATCGGCACGCAGACATCGGCGACGATGCATTCACAGCCAGGACGCAGCGACAATGCCGCAAAATAGGCGGCATGGCGTGCCTTCCACAGCGTCTTGCGATGCTGCTCATCGAACGCCCAATCGATGGACGCCGCGCCGTGGGATTTCACGATATCCAGCGTGCGCTCGGACTGCTCGGCGACACTGGCGGCGGTACCCTGGAACTCCAGGAACAGCGTAGGCTGCTCCGCCAACGACAAGCCGGAATATTGATTGCAGGCACGCACCTGCACCTCGTCCAGGAATTCGATGCGCGCCACCGGCGCCCCGGACTGGATCACCTCGATGACGGATTCCACCGCGTCGCGCAGCGCAGGAAAGGAACACACGCCGCTGCCGACCGCCTCGGGCTGGCCATGCAGGCGCAGGGTCGCTTCGGTGATGATGCCCAGCGTACCCTCAGAGCCAGTGAACATACGCACCAGGTCGTAACCGGCTGCAGACTTGCGGGCCCTGGTTCCGCAACGGATCACCTCGCCATCCGCCAGCACGACTTCCAGGGCCATTACATTCTGCGCAATCGTGCCGTAGCGCACCGTGGTCGTGCCAGAGGCGCGCGTCGAAATCATCCCGCCAATCGAGGCGTTGGCGCCCGGGTCTATTGGAAAGTGCAGTCCCGTATCGCGCAGGTAGGCGTTCAGCACCTCGCGCGTGATGCCGGCCTGCACCACACAATCCGCATCCTCGGCGTGCACAGCCAGCACTTGATCCATGCGCGACAGATCGACGCACACGCCGCCGAAAGGCGCGCTCACGTGTCCTTCGAGCGAGGTACCGACACCGAACGCGATGATCGGCACGCGATGCTCATTGCACAATTTCGCTATACGGCTGACTTCGCTCGTGCTCTGCGGCCAGACGACCGCATCCGGCGCGAAGCCTTGCGCGAACGCCTCGCCTCGCCCGTGCTGCTCGCGCACGGCGGCGCCAACGCTGAGTCGACTGTCGAACTGTGCCTTGAGCAGTCCAACCACCTGCTGGACGCGGGCGCTGGCATCGGCGCTCTTGAACTCTTCTGGATGCATCACGACACCTCGCTAACAGTAGCCACGCCCTTCGAGCGCCGGCGCCGCCGGATCGATACCGCCGCCAATCCGGCGCGCTCGGTCCACAGCGCTCGGCGGCCGCTACGACCTCAATACCACGGTACGATTTCCGCTCACGAATACGCGATGTTCGGCATGCCATCGCACCGCGCGATTGAGCACGATGGCTTCCAGGTCGTGACCGATCTCCACCAGCGCCTCCGGCAGCATGGTGTGGTCCACACGCTGCACGTCCTGCTCGATGATAGGACCCTCATCGAGGTCCGCAGTAACGTAATGGGCCGTCGCGCCGATGATCTTCACACCACGCTCATACGCCTGATGATAGGGCCGCGCACCCTTGAACCCCGGCAGGAATGAGTGATGGATATTGATGCAGCGCCCCTGCAGCCGCTCGCAGGCACGATCGGAAAGGATCTGCATGTAGCGCGCGAGCACCAGCAGCTGAGCCCCGCTCGAATCGAACAGATCGAGCATGCGCGCCTCCTGCCCCAACTTCCCGTCCGCCTGGATCGGGTAGTGGTAGAAGGGCAGCTCGTACCATTGCGCCAACCGGGCGTGCGTGTCGTGGTTCGATACGATGCCGGCGATGTCGATCGGCAACGTCCCAATGCTCCAGCGATGCAGCAAACTGTTGAGACAGTGTCCCTGCTGCGATACGGCGATCAAGACCTTGCTTCGATGTTCCGCCACATGCAGCTGCCAATCCATCCTGAAACGCTCTCCGACCGACGCAAACTCGGCACGCAGCACTGCCACATCCGGCAGGGTCTCACCGCGGAATGTCGTGCGCATGAATGAGCGGTCCGAGAATGCATCGACGAAATGTGCCGTCTCGATGATCAAGCCGGAGCGCTCGGCGATGAAATTGGTGATGGCGGCAACGATTCCGGTGCCATCCGGGCACGACATCGTCAAGATGTACTGAGACATGATTCCTCTATAATCAAACAGTTATCCAGATACTCGCACGGCAAACGCCCTTGTACCGGGTCTGCAACGCAGCTTTCAACACGTATGGCATTAGCTTACACGCAAGCAAGATCAGACCGAATCGATCGCCGCGGCTACTCGCACAACTTGCGCCAGCCCTCATACCCCAAGGAGCGCAGCCTGCGAATATTGGCCTCGAAGATTTCCGAAGCGTCCGGAAATGCCGCCACGGCACGATCGACACTGGATTCGCGCAGTAGATGCAGCATCGGATGAGGCGAGCGATTGGTAAAGTTCGCCATGTCATCCGGTTCGCTGTCCGCAAACAAATAATCCGGATGAAATCCCGCGACTTGAACCACCCCCTCCACACCCAGCCGTCGCAGCGCCGCTGCGGTATCTTCCACGAAGAAGTGATAGTCGAGGAAATCGCCCATCGCCAGCGGGTGGATCAACAAGGTGGTGTCCAGCTGACGCGGATCCGAGGCCAGCAGCAGATCGATCTCATGCTCCAGCTCCTCGAGCAGTTCGCCGGCATTCCTGGCTGCCGTCACGGCGTAGCGTATCTGCTGCCTGGCATGGACGGCTTTTGCAAACGGACACAAGTCGAGCCCGATGACGACGCGCTCCACCCATTTGCGAGTCGCCCTGTCCGCCTCATCGGCAAGCAGGGTGTCCGTGCAGGGCATCAGGACCGGCAGCATGCGCTCAAGCTTCCGCCTCGTCCCGGCCAAGCTGGCGCCGGATCGCTTCTTCCCGAGCGTCGTCGATGGCCAACATCACATCGCCAATATCGGGAGAGACCTCGTCCTTGATGTACAGACCGGTCAGCGCACTATCGGGCTTCAGTTCACCCTGTTCGAACAACGCCCACATTTCGGCAGCATAGTCAGTCACCAGGAGCTCTGGCGCATACTGGCCAAGCGTCTGCGTAATATTCCGGACGTCTCGCTCCAACATCGAAAATGCGTTGTTGTTGCCCGCCGCGTTGACCGCCTGGGGCAAGTCGATGATGACCGGGCCTTGCGGGCCCACGAGCACATTGAACTCGGACAGATCGCCGTGGATCAAGCCGGCGCACAGCATGCGCACCACCTGTCCGACCAGAAATTCGTGAAATTCGCGCGCCTGCTGCGGCGAAAGCTCTATTTCTCCCAGTCGCGGCGCCGAATGCCCTTCGGCATCCGTGATCAATTCCATCAGCAGCACGCCATTGAAGAAACCAAATGGCTGCGGCACCCGCACGCCTACCGACATAAGCTGATACAGCGCGTCGACCTCCGTGTTTTTCCAGGCCGCCTCCTGCTCCTTACGGCCAAAGCGCGTACTCTTTGCGATGGCCCGGGCCTGGCGACTGCCGCGCACCTTCCGGCCCTCCTGGTATTGAGCCCGCTGCTGGAAGCTACGCTGTGCCATGTCCTTGTAGACCTTGGCGCAGCGAACCTCCGAGCCGCACCGCACCAGATAAACCGATGCTTCCTTGCCGCTTTTTAGCGGACGCAGCACCTCATCGATGATGCCGTCCTCCAGCAGCACTCGCAGTCCTTCAGGTGTTCTCATCTATAATCTGGCGATAAAGACATGGAAAGGGGCGCTACCTTACAGGGTTCGCACGCCGCGCAGCAGATGCCGGACGTGTTCGGGCAAGCGGTCGATGCCACCTCGGGCATCACAACGATCCCAAAAGTCAGCAGGCGCGGCGTGCAGCCGATGGACGATCCGACGGGTACCGCTTGGAAAATATCGCCGCCGCGGACAAAATCCCCGCGGAAAAGAGTCGCTTCCATCGACGTTTCCAAGGATGCTGGCGCCGGAATCACCCTCCTCGATCAATGCGCCAGAGATAAATTCCTTAATAAATCAAGGGCTTGAATGCCATCGATTCTCCATCCGCCTACCCCAGCGGGTCGTCCCGGGGCGCGCAGGCCGTTGGGCCGGCGCCCCTTCATAGTCCATCATGCATCATGACTGAATTTTCCAAGTTGACACTGATCGAGCCGCTGCAGCGTGCCTTGACGGAAATCGAGTACACCGCCATGACGCCGGTGCAGGCGGCCAGCCTGCCCGCCATCCTGGCGGGGCGGGATGTGGTGGCCCAGGCGCGTACCGGCAGCGGCAAGACGGCAGCCTTCGCCCTGGGCCTGCTGTCAGCGCTCGATGCGACGACCGTGGCGCTGCAGGGGCTCGTACTGTGCCCGACTCGCGAATTGGCGGATCAAGTGAGCCGCGAAATTCGCCGACTGGCTCGCTTCGTCCCGAATGTGAAAGTGCTGACACTTTGCGGCGGCGTTCCGCTGCGCCCCCACCTTGCCTCGCTGGCGCATGAGCCGCACATCGTCGTCGGCACGCCAGGGCGCCTCCTGGAGTTGATCGAAAAGGACGCGCTGCCACTGCAGGCGCTCAAGGTCCTGGTGCTGGATGAGGCCGACCGCATGCTCGATATGGGCTTTTCCGATGCGATCCGCAGCATCATCGACCGCACGCCGCCGCGACACCAGACGCTACTGTTCTCGGCCACGATCCCGCAGACGATACGAGACATCAGCCGACAATTTCAGGTCGAGCCGCTGGATGTCACCGTCGACAACGATAGCGATGAAATGCTGATCGAACAGATCTTCTTCGATGTCGATGCCGATCAGAAGCTCGATGCCCTGGAATCCTTGCTGCTGCAGCATCGTCCCGAATCCGCGGTCGTATTCTGCAATACGCGCCAGGATGTGCGTGCCGTCGCTCAGGCGCTCTCGCAGCGAAACTTCTCGGTATTGGCCCTGCACGGCGAGCTGGATCAGCGCGAGCGCGAGGAAATGCTGGTGCGATTCGCCAATCGCAGCTGCACGGTGCTGGTCGCCTCCGACGTCGCCGCCCGCGGATTGGACATCCATGAACTACCCATGGTCATCAACTTCGATATCGCCTCCGATGCCGACACGCACCTGCACCGCATTGGCCGCACCGGTCGTGCGGGGCGCCGTGGTTTGGCGCTCAGCCTGTGCTCGCCGCGCGAAGCGACTCGGGCGCGGGTCATCGAAGAGCGGTTGGACAGCCCCTTGAGCTGGGGTACGCTGCCCTCGCCCTGGGGCCGTTCCGCCCCCCACCCGGCACCGTTCGTCACCCTCGCCGTCGATGGGGGCCGCCAGGACAAACTGCGCCCCGGCGATCTGCTGGGCGCCCTGACCGGCGATGCCGGACTGCCGGCGTCCGCCATCGGCAAGATCGACGTGTTTCCGACCCGCACCTATGTGGCGATTGCCCGCGAGGCGCATGGCCAGGCCATCCAGCGACTTCGCGCCGGCAAGATCAAGGGGCGCACCTTCAGGATTCGTCTCATCGAGCGCTAGAGGCGCTGCGAGCAAGCTCATGCCCTTTGCATCCCTTGGTTTGCCCGATGCGCTCGTTCGCGCTGTCGAGGAACGAGGCTATCGCGCGCCGACGCCGGTCCAGTCCGCTGCGATCCCGGCCATCCTGGCCAACGCCGATGTATGGGCGTGCGCCCACACCGGCTCCGGCAAGACCGCCGCCTTCGCCCTGCCCCTGCTGCAGAAGTGCCTGGATGGCGGACCGGCGGGGCCTAATCAGACTCAAGCGCTGATCCTCGCACCGACACGCGAACTGGGCATCCAGATTGGCGAATCATTTCGCCGCTACGCACGATTTGCCCCGTCCGCCGTCAGGATCGTGACCGCCTTCGGCGGCGTTTCCATCAATCCCCAAATGATGGCGCTGCGCGGCGGAGCCAACATCCTCGTGGCCACCCCCGGCCGTTTGCTGGACCTGGTGGACCACAACGCCTTGCGCCTTGGCGGACTCCAAACGCTGGTTCTCGATGAAGCCGACCGGTTGCTGGATTTGGGCTTTGCCGATGAACTCGCACGCATCTTCGAGCTGCTGCCGGCGCGGCGCCAGAATCTGCTGTTCTCCGCAACGTTTCCGCCTGACGTCCACGCCATGGCCGAATACCTGCTGCGTGATCCCGTGCGCATCGAGGCATCATCGGCGAGCTCGGCGGCGCCAATCATCCTGCAGCGGGCGATCCAAGTCGACTCGACACGCCGCACTCAGCTGTTGCGCCACTTGATCCAGGCACACGGCTGGACGCGGACCTTGGTCTTCGTTGCAACCCGCTATGCCACTGAACACGTCGCACTGAAACTTCGTCGCGCAGGCATCGATGCCGCAGCGTTGCACGGAGAACTCGGCCCCTGGGCTCGCTCCCAGGCGCTGACGAACTTCAAGGCACAACGACTGCCTGTCCTGGTCGCAACGGATCTTGCGGCACGCGGCATCGATATCGAGCTGCTACCAGTGGTAGTGAACTACGACCTGCCCCGATCCACCCACGATTACCTCCACCGCATCGGCCGCACCGGCCGCGCAGGCGCGCAGGGTGTGGCCGTCAGCTTCATCAGTCCCGCCACCGAAGCGCACTTCCACTTGATCGAGAAGCGCCACCAGTTCGAACTTGCGCGCGAGACGATCGAAGGATTCGAAGTGACCGAAATGGCGCCGTCGGCCACGATCTCTTCACACGACGCCGGCAACCCAATCACCGCCATCCCGGGCAACACTGGCGGCATCAAGGGCAAGAGAAAAAGCAAGAAGGACAGGCTGCGCGAAGCGCTGGGAAAGGGCAGCGCATCCGATTGAGCCGCACTTGAACGAGAACGGCCGCAAACGCCTGCGCGCCTGCGGCCGCATCCCAGCCTCTCGATGGAGGCGGGTGGGCTGGAAAAGATCAGGCCACCCGCAGCAGGGCTAGGGCGTGAGCTGCCCGCGAATTTCGCCGGGTTTATGCGCCGCGCTATGTACGTTGACGTACAGCTCGCCGGCCTTGAAGCTCGCGTACTGCTCATCGGTCAACGTCGCATCGGCAGGAACCGACCATACGTTGTCCGAGGTCTTCACCAGTGTGATCACGGGCGGGCCATTCTTGCCTGGTGCACCATGGTGAATATGAGCCGCGATCCCCTCGACGCCGGTCGTCGTGACGCTGCCGCTGACGGATTTGTCTTCGTTGATGGTAATCGTACCCTCACCGGTGGCCGAGGTCTCGACCGGCGGCGACTCCTCCGCCCCGCTCAGCTTGACCTGGACGTCCGCCGCCGCCGCACAGCCGAGGCTCAAGGCCAGAATCCCGGCCGCCGCGCCCAAGGTACCGAAGAAGGATCCGATTCGTGTGCTGAATGCGTTCATGGCTTACCTCGTTGCAAAACAATAAAACATACCCGCGCCGCCCGTTGCTTCCAGGTCAGCTTGCCCGCAGCCTCGCGAAGGATGCGCCGAGTTCCAGGAATTGCTGCGCGGGCTGGTGCGATCGTGGTGTCCAACCTGCGCCGAGCCGTCGCTGCTGCTCGTCCAGTTCTTGCAAGTGTGATCGGCGCCATCGGAGTAGGCACGACCATCCGTCTGTGAGCCGGTGAGAATGTCGTGCTGCAGCGGCGGCGCCTCCCCGACGCTGCCTATCGGCGTGCCCTTCTCGGTAATCGCCGTCACCCTGTTGATCCGGTTGTCCGCTCGTGCAAGCTCGATGGTATCCCCATGCAGCTCGGCGAGATTCTGAGCAATAATTTGCCCCTTGGCATTGTGCCAAGGCCCGGTACCGATGCGATCGCGCGCATGCACGATCGGCTCGCGATCCGTACTCAGATAGGCACGCCAGACTTGACCTGCGCTCCCGACCGCCTCTGCCAGCTGCTGGCAATGCTTGTCAGCGCCCTCCAGTCCACCGAGATTGGCCCCGTTTCCTGAGCCGACACTGGTCACGAAAAAGGTCATGGGTGGCGTCTCGGCCTGCTGCGCGGGTTCGGCGGCCGACCCCACCGACGCTGCCAGGATCGTTCCGGCGACAAGACAGAGTGTTTTTTTCATGTGGTCCCCTTCAAAGCCGTGACACAAGATAACCGGGTACCGGCCTCCTGCAAACCTCCAGCTTGAAAATGACGCTCCAGTCCGCGGCTGCGCTCATGAAGCAACCCGAGGCAGCGATTGCTCCACAGCACGCTGCCGAAAGGTATCTTGCTGGCCAGCCCCGCTCGGCAAGGCCTTAATTGCAATAGGGTTTTTTACGAACAGCTCGATTTGCTGCTGCAGAAAGAGTGCGTTGCCAAATAGCCGCAAGATGCGTTGCCACGCAGACTTAGGGTCCATTACGATCAGCTTCGTGCCCGATCTCCTGCGATCGGGCCGTGAGCAACGCTACCTGGCTTGATTAATGTCGAGTATCCGAGTTGCTGCACATCGGTTGAGAGACATGGAGGAATCGACCTCCGTGCAGACAACGACGCTTCACTTGAATACGAAGTTATCCGTCTCAGCGAACGTGATATTGAGGGTCTGCGTCG
>JBEBRC010000150.1:0-8759 GCA_040395055.1 Steroidobacter denitrificans | reverse complement strand
GCCTGCGTGCCTGCGTGCCTGCGTGCCTGCGTGCCTGCGTGCCTGCGTGCCTGCGCCGTCGGACCCGCCTGCCTGGGCTGAGCGTTATTGACGCGGCTTTGCGACGAGCTGTCGCTGCCGCATGGTGAGTTGCCAATGACCGATGAATCCCTGTGGTACAAGGACGCCGTCATCTACCAGATGCACGTCAAGGCATTTCACGATGCCAATGGCGACGGCATCGGCGACTTCGCTGGCTTGACTCAGCGGCTCGACTACATCCAGGAACTCGGGGTGAACACAGTCTGGCTGCTGCCATTCTATCCCTCGCCATTGCGTGACGACGGCTACGACATCGCGGATTACTGCAACGTGCATCCGGACTACGGCACGCTGGAGGATTTCCAGGAGTTCGTCGCCCAAGCGCATCGACGCGGCTTGAAGGTCATCACCGAGTTGGTGATCAACCACACTTCCGACCAGCATCCCTGGTTCCAGCAGGCGCGCCGTTCGCCGCCGGGCTCCCCGGAGCGCGACTTCTACATCTGGAGCGACGATGACAAGAAATACGCCGGCACGCGCATCATCTTCACCGATACGGAAGTTTCGAATTGGGCGCTGGATCCGGTCGCGGGCCAATATTATTGGCATCGCTTCTTTTCGCACCAGCCCGACCTGAATCACAACAATCCGCGCGTGGTCGAGGCCGTCATCGAGGTGATGCGCTTCTGGATGGACATGGGCGTCGACGGCATGCGCCTGGATGCCATTCCCTATCTGTGCGTCCGCGAGGGTACGAACAACGAGAATCTGCCGGAGACGCATGCCGTCCTCAAGCGCATGCGCGCCGCGATGGATGCCAGTTACAGCAACCGCATGTTCCTGGCCGAGGCAAACCAGTGGCCTGAGGACGTGCGCGAGTATTTCGGCGATGGCGATGAATGCCACATGGCCTATCACTTTCCGCTGATGCCCAGAATCTTCATGGCCGTGGCACTCGAGGATCGTTATCCCATCGCCGAGATTCTGCGCCAGACGCCCGATATTCCAGCGAATTGCCAGTGGGCAATCTTCCTGCGCAATCATGACGAGCTCACGCTGGAAATGGTGACCGATCGCGAGCGCGACTACATGTACCAGATGTACGCGCAGGAGCCGCGCATGCGGATCAACGTCGGGATACGCCGCCGGCTGGCGCCCCTGCTGACCAACGATACGGACCGCATCAAGCTGGTGAACAGCCTGCTGCTGTCCATGCCAGGATCGCCGGTCATCTACTATGGCGATGAGATCGGCATGGGGGACAACATCTACATCGGCGATCGCGATGGCGTTCGCACGCCGATGCAGTGGAGCATCGATCGCAATGCGGGCTTTTCACGCGCGGATCCCCAGCGCCTGTATCTGCCGACCATCATGGATCCGATCTATGGCTACCAGGCGGTGAATGTCGAGGCGCAGAGCCGCGATCCATCTTCCCTCCTGAGCTGGACGCGGCGCATTCTGGCCGTGCGCCGGCAGTATCGATGCTTTGGCCGCGGGGCGCTCGAGTTCGTGCGGCCCAAGAATCGAAAACTCATCGCCTACCTTCGCAGCTTCGACGCGGAGGTCGTTTTGTGCGTCGCGAACCTGGCGCAGACGGCGCAGGCGGTAGAGCTCGACCTATCGAAATACAAGGGCCTGGTGCCGGTCGAGCTGATGGGGCGCAATGCCTTCCCGCCGATAGGCGATCTGCCCTACTTCCTGACCTTGCCTGCGCATGGCTTCTTCTGGTTGCTGCTCAGCGATTCGGCTCAGCCGCCGGAATGGCATGTGGAGCGCCTGCCCGCCGCGGAACTGCCGGTGCTGGTGCTGGCCGAGGGGCTGACGACGTTTCTGGCCGACAACGCCGGGGAGGGCGGCAGTGGGTTGGCGCGCCGTACCTTGCAGCAGTTGGAGGCGGAGGTATTGCCGGAGTTCTTGCGGCCCCGAGGCTGGTTTGCCAAGCATGTCGGCGATGTCGCCGCCGCGCGCCTGGGGGCTCGCACGCTGTGGCGCAACGCGCAGCAGGCATTCCTGCTGTCGTTCGTCGAGGTGGATTCCGGCGCGGAGGATCCGCAGCGATACTTTCTGCCCCTGACCGTCGTGTGGGAGGATGGCGCGGACAGCGGCGCATTGCGTACTGCCGAGTGGACGCTGGCGAAAGTACGAGAGCGCGCGCGCGTCGGTACGTTGATCGACGCTTTTGCCGATCCGGCGTTCTGTCTCGGTCTGGCGCGTTGCATAGCGACCGGCGCCAGTATTCCGTTCGCGCACGGTGAGCTGAGGTGCGAATCGTTCGGGACGCTGCCATCGTTGGCCGATATCGACATGGATGCCATAGGCCATGTTGGAACCGAGCCCACCAATACCAGTGTGCTGCTGGACGACGCCTTGTTCCTGAAGGCATATCGCCGCGCCGAAGCCGGCCCACATCCCGATATGCAGATGAGTCGGTTCCTGGCGCGCAGCGGATACTCCTCGGTTGCCACGCCGCTGGGCAGCATCCGTTACGTTGCCGAGGAATCCACCATGCTGGCCGGGGTTTTCTCGTTCGTGGGCAACCAGGGCGATGTCTGGTCCTATGCGCTCAATCATCTGGAGCGTTTCGCGACCGATATCGTGTCGCAGGACCTGGATGACGCCAAGGCCCCGCATGCGCTGTTTACGCGGCAAATGCGCACGCTCGGGCAGCGCGTCGGTGCGATGCATGCGCTGCTGGCTGCCGCCGCCGAGGATGACGCCGAATTCTCGGTCGAAACGTTTGATGCGACCGATCTGTCCCGATGGTACAGCAGTATTCATTTCGGTGCCGAGACGGCATTGGACGCATTGCAACAGCGGTTGCCGGACCTGGAGCAGGAAGTGCGAGCACAGGCCGGGTTGCTGCTGGAGAGCAAACTGGCGCTGCTGGCGCGTATTCGCGAGCTATGCAGCGGGCCGGCCGCTGGACTGAAGACGCGATATCACGGCAATCTGCATTTGGGCAAGATCCTGCTGGTTGCCGACGGCTTTCTGATCACCGGCTTCGAAGGCGACACCTCGCTTCCGATCGCGCAGCGTCGGCGCAAGGATTCTCCCTTGTATGACCTTGCAACCTTGCTGCGCTCGTTCGACCATGCTCGAGCGACGGCACTGGAGCGTGCGGTCGTGGGGCGCCCGGAATTGCGCGAGCGTTTGCAGCCGGCGTTGTCGTATTGGTTGAAAGCGGCGAGCGAGGCCCTGCTCAAAGGCTATCGCGAGGGGCTGAACGGCTGCGACAGTGTGCCGCAGAGCAGGCCGGAGATGATGCGGCTGCTGACTCTATTCCAGATCGGTCGCGCCCTGCGCGAACTCAACAGCGAGTTGTATGGCCGCTGCGCTGTCGCCGTGCCGATCGCGGCATTGCTGGGACTGGCCCGTGGCGCGACCGCCTAGAGGCGCACCGGTGTCGAGTTCCCGGTGCGCCGTGCAGCTTCTAGAATCGCCAGGCGCCCGTCAGCCATAGCGCGTTGGAGTCGTCGACGTCATCCAGGTCGATCCATTCGTACTCCAGTCTGGCATTCAGATGCTCGAGCAGCGTGATGCCTATGCCGCCGCCGTACATCAGGTCCTCACCACTGTCCTTGGAGCTGAATACATCGCCGCCGAGATCGTCGAGATTGGCAGTGATCTTCAAGTCGTAGAAGTAATAGCCGACCTTGGCGAACAATTCGACCGGGCCGAGCGGGTAGGTGCCGATGATGGAGGGCGCGAAGCCATCGATCTCGGCGCGGTAGTTGCCGCTGGATCCCGAGGCGGTGAAATTATCGCTGGGGCGGCCGAAGTCGATATAGGCGACTTGCAGCGAAACGTATGGATTCAGGCGCCAGCCGATGAATGCCTGCCAAGCCGTATCGTCATCGTCGAGGCGTTCGACCGCTTCGTCGATGCCATCGATGCCGTCGATCTTGATGTCGAACTGGCCTACGCCACCGCCAATATATAAGCCGCTTTCATTGGCGCCGGCCGCGAGCGCCGAATTGGCCCCGCATGCAAGGCCCGTGGCAGCGATGAGATACAATGTTGTGTTGACAACACTAAATTGATTCATGTCGTTCCTCTGCTATGTGTGGCACGGGCCGGCAGTGCCTTGCTTGCCTGTGCTGTAAAAACCACGAATCAGAAACGCGCGGGGACTACGCCGGTTCCAGTGAGAAATGGAATCGCCCGGGTCGGGTAAGATTTACCGTCGGGAAAAATCTCGGGCGACGCCCGGCGGCCGCTGGCGTTCGAATGCAGCAGATCGAATGCTATTGACCGAATACCCAGCGAATCAGTTCCGCCTGGACCGCCTCGCCGCTGCCCTGGTGCGCGCCGGGGTGATTGACGAAAATGACGACGATATAGGTTTTGCCGGAAGCAGCATTGACGAACCCTGCCAGCGCACTGACATGATCCAGTCGGCCGGTCTTCAGACGTATGCGTCCTTGCATGCCCGGAGATTTGAAGCGGTTCCGTAGCGTACCGTCGGTGGCGGACAGTGGCAGGGAAGCCGCGAATTCAGGCATGAATGGGCTGTGCCAGGCAACGTCCAGCATTTCACCCAGACCCCTGGCGGTGAGTCTCTCGGTGCGCGACAAGCCGGAGCCGTTCTGCAGTACCAGGCCCGGCATTTCGATCTTGTGCGCGCTCAACCAGTCGCGGATGGCGGTGCGGCCGTGTTCTGGCGTCGCCGGCGCGTCGAACTTCTCCGCGCCAAGCGTCAGCAGCAGATGGCGCGCCATGACGTTGTTGGAGAACTTGTTCACCAGCCGCACGACTTCCGCCAGCGGCAGCGAATCGTGCACGTACAGCAAGCGTGCTTCCGGAGGCAGGATACCCAGGCGAGCTGTGCCATCGATCATACCCCCGGATTGGGTCCACAGCGTACGGAAGGTGCCGTATGCATAGTCCGGGGCGGTCATGATCGCGCGATTGATGGAAAACCTGCCGCATGCGGCGGGAAAGATGCCGCGAACCACCAGCAGGGCGGGATCCTCCGCATCGGGCATGTCGAAGCTCACGCCGCGATTGTATCCCTGGCACTTGCCGGCGCCGCGACGCAGTTGATTCTTGATGACCAGGTTCGCGGGCAGCGGATTGACGTCGATCTGCGGCAAGGCGTGTTCGGCGGTGTTGCGAATCGTGAAGCGCGATGTCTGGAAGTTCACCATCAGCGCGTCCGGCAGCACGTTGTAGCTGCGAAACGGTTGCGCATCGAAATCGCTGCGCTGCTCGGGGCTGGGGGCGAAGTGACTATTGTCGATGACGATGTCGCCCGTGATTTTTTCCAATCCGAGTTCGCGCAGGTTCTGCACGAACGACCACCAGCGCTCGCTCGTCATATACGGATCGCCGCCACCTTTGAGGATCAGGTCGCCGTGCAATACGCCCTGGGAGAGCTTGCCGTGCACGTAGGCGCGGGTCTTCCAGGTATAGGCCGGTCCGAGCATGTCCAGGGCGGCGAAAGTGGTAAGGACTTTGATGGTCGAGGCCGGACTGCGCGGCTGGTTCGCGGACAAGTCGACCAGGACTTCGTTCGTGCCGGCATCGCGCACGTAGATGCTCACATGCTCGGCCGGAATTCCCGCGCTGGTCATTGCGCGCGACACGGAAGGCGGGAGGGGAGCCTCGCGTGCAACGGCAGCCGATAGGAGGAGCAACGAAGAGACAAGGATTGAGGTAGCGCGTGCGACGAGGCATCTGGACATTGCGATGATGGACCGGCCGATGGTTTCGAATTCGAGGAGGAACTAAAGTCTACGGAAGCCGCATCCGGGCGACTAGCCGCCATGCCCGGTTTTCACGCCGGCAGGCTGCACTACCAGTGCCCGCCGATGGTTTCTATTCTACCCAGGCAGGCCGCATACTGCCGCCTCTGCGCAACAGCGGAATGCATCGATGCGTCGATTATGGAATACGTTCTTCAAGGGGCTGGTGGCCGTGCTGCCGGTGGTGCTGACGCTGTATCTCGTTTTCTGGCTGGGGAGCAGCGCGGAGGCCATTCTGAGCGGTCCGCTGCGGGCGCTGCTGCCCGAGCATGGATACTGGCCCGGGCTGGGTCTGCTGATGGGTTTTCTGCTGGTGTTGCTGATCGGCGTGCTGGTGAATGCCTATGTCGTGCGCTCGCTGCTCAGGCAGGGCGAAGCGCTGCTGGCGCGGATTCCGATCGTGAAGACTATTTTTGGTGCATTCAAGGACATAACACGCTTCCTGCCGGCAGGCGGCAAGGCCAGCGATCTCAGAAGGGTCGTATTGTGGCGCATGGGCACGGCGCAGCTGATCGGATTCGTGACCGAGGAGCAGGTCAATGCCAGCTTGTTCGGCTCCGAGGCGGCGAACCTGGTGGCGGTGTATTTTCCCATGAGCTACCAGATCGGCGGCTATACCCTGTATTTGAACAAGGATGAGCTTCGAGAAACGGATCTGTCGGTGCAGGAAGCGATGCGGCTGGTCCTGATCGGCGGTGTAACCAGCCAGGAGCCCGGCGCGCAGGATCCGCTGAGCAGGGTTTGAGCGGATCATGCTTGTCGGCCACATTCCGGTCCGCCGGCCTTTCCCCTGGCCGCACCTGTTGCGGTATCTCAGCCATCGTTTGATTCCAGAGGCCGAGCGGGTCGAGAACGAGCGCTACGTTCGCCGCGCCGGGACGCGCGACATCGAAGTGTCTTTCGACGCCGCCGGAGCGCGGCTGCGGGTAGAGGCGCGCGGACGCCTGGACCGGCAAGCGGTCATGAGTCGCATCGAATGCCTGTTCGACGTCGATCACGATGCGGCCGGCATTCGCCGCCATCTTGGACGCTCGGCGGTGCTCGAGCCTCTTCTGGCCCGAGTGGCCGGCATGCGCCCGGTGGGCGCATGGTCGCCCTTCGAGCTGTGTGTACGCACGATAATCGGCCAGCAGGTCAGCGTGGCCGCGGCAGGCACGCTGATGCGCCGCCTGGTGCAGCGCTGCGGTTCGATGACCCCCGAGTGTGTCATCGCCGCGGATTTGAGCAACATGGGGATGCCAGGAAAGCGTGTCGAGGCCATTCGATCCTTTTCCCAGGCGCTGGCGCAGGAGCGCATCGATTTCACTCTTCCTTGGACGCAGCTCGATGCGGCGCTGAAGGAGCTTCCCGGCTTCGGTCCCTGGACACGCGCCTATCTGGCAATTCGCCTGGGCCGTGATCCCGACGCTTTTCCAGCCACGGATATAGGCTTGATGCGCGCCGCCAATGTCCGCAGCAGCGCCGAATTGCTCTCGCTTGCCGAGGCTTGGCGTCCGTATCGCGCCTACGCCGCTACCTACTTGTGGGCGGTCGAGATTTGATTCACTTGTGAACCAGCTCTCGAGTTGCCAAATCTTGTCACCTGCAAAAGGCCCCTTAACTGTGGGCGGATTAACACTTCCGGCGAGTACGCGGATCGCAATGGTGGCAACTGCTGTTAGGATTTCGTCGAGAAAAACCAGCGTGCGCAGTGTCCGTGTCCGAAACCAATCCTCTACAGATCGATCCCAGGCAACTACGCGTTCTGCACCTCGTCGGCTCGGGCGGTGTCGCGGGCGAGATGAGGACGTCGTTGTTCATGCCGCTGCTGACGCGTATGCCCAAGGAATGCGTAAGCGCCCAGGTTGCATGTCTGGCGCCCGACGCCGTGGCGGGCGCGGTGCTGAGGCAGAACAGGATTCCGGTTCATGATGTCGCCATGTCGCGCCTCGGATTCTCGTTGCGCGCCTTCCACGAGCTGACGTCGATTGCGAACACGTTTCGCCCCGATGTGATTCAAGCCTGGGGGCATACGGCGCAGATCGTTTCCATTGCTGTCGGCAGGCGTTGCACGTGGAAACCGGCGATCGTCTGGACCGCCGCCGATACGGCGCCGCTGCGGCGCAATCCCGGGCGGATCGAACGATGGAAGCTCAAGTGTGTGGCGTGGCTGTCGGCGCGAGCCGACCGGATCACCTACACCTCCGACGCGGGGGCATCGCAGCATCGGCGTGCGGGCTTTGCGCAAGGTGGCAGCCTGACGACGCCGGCGGGCGTCGATGCGCTGCGTTTCAAGCCGGATCCGGCTGTTCGCTCCAGGCTGCGCGCGCAATGGGGAATCGATCCGCAAGCATTCGTGATCGCCATGGCGCTGCCTTTCCAGCCGCATGCCGATCACGCGACCTTGCTCAAGGCACTCGAAGAGCTGGTCAAGGTTCATCCGCAGATCGTGATTCTGCTTGCCGGCCATGGCGTGCAAAAGGGAAATGCTTCGCTGATGGCGTTGCTGGGCGGCGGAATGCTCGCGACACGCACCCACTTGCTCGGCGAATGGTCGGACATTGCATCGTTGTTCAACGCTTGCGACGTAGTGTGCTCCAGCGCCCTGGACGATAGCCTGCGCATGCAGATGGCGATGGCAATGCTGTGCGGCGTGCCATGCGTTGCGACCAGCCTGGGCGCCCAGGGCGAGGTGCTGGGCAGGTTCGGTGTTACGGCCGAGCCTGGCAGTCCGGGTGCGTTCGTCAAGGGGATTGCCCGCGTGCTGGCGCTGACGCCGCAGCAGCGGCTGCAGATGGCGCAACTTGCAAGGAAGCACGCATGGCAGAATCATATCCATGAGCGCTCGCTACGGCAGTATTTACAGCTCTATGGAGAACTCGCCGGGCGCCAGCTCGACGCCGCCCAGGCAATCCCGTGTCCAGGAGCCGGACTTGAGTTATTGACATATCCATCGCCGGTGTCCGTGACCGGATCCGGCGCAGGCGACTTGCGCGAGCATTCGCCGGCAGG
>JBEBRC010000149.1:0-8863 GCA_040395055.1 Steroidobacter denitrificans | reverse complement strand
ACATATCCGATCCGGCCGTCCTGCGGTGCAGCGGCGATGGCAGAACTTCCTGGGACCAGTACCGCAAACGTCAGTGCGCCGAGAAGCAAGCGAGATCCCTCCGATCGCCGTGGCGTTGCACCTGAGCACTCATGCTTCATAAGCCACCTCCGGACTACCGCTGAGATCGTTGTCGAGGTCATGGACGAAACTCGTTGCTCTGAAAAACATCTCGTAAAACGAAGGCCTTGTAGCCATTGCGCCGCCCGGTGAATTCGCCGAACCCATCCCCATTGGTAACGCCCGGCTTATCATCACCCACATAGTTGTACACCGGCCGGTCGCGATAAGCCCAGACATGCAATGCCGCTTGCCCAGGGGCGGCGCGATGGCCAGTGTCAGGGTCGATGGACATGACGCTCCAGAGCTTGCTTACGCTCTTGGCGCCGGGTGGAGCGATGACATAGGGGAAGGTCTCGCGGCACACATTCGGGTCTCCGTTACCGCATATCGCCAGACGATACGCCTGAGTCGTATCGGGGTTGTCGCAAGCCAGCTGCGCGAACGAGTCATCCTTGCAATTGTAGAAGTAGATGGTTCTGCCGCGAGAGTCCGCCAATACCTGCCCACCGCCCTCCGCATCCTGAACGGTGAATCCCTCGGGTGGCAGCATCACACGTTGCGTATAGACGTTTTGCCACCCCGGCACATCAGCACCCGCGAAGCTGCGCCTTACGCGATCATGGTTATACGTATAAAGCGGCTTGCCGCGGAAGGCCCACTGCTTGACACCGGGCGCACGCTCGATGATCGTCCAGTCGTGCTGCTCCTTGACAATTGCCGGGGCGGACGCAGGGGTCCAATCCACCAGGCATGTCCCATGGCAATTCGAGGAATAGGGCTTAGCGCCGTCCCAGGCGTACACCGAGTATCCCTGCCTGTTTACGAGCAGCCGCCCGGTAGACGCGGGAACCACTTCGAACTCCGGTGGCACACCAGGCGCCGGCGCTATCGGTACGCGTGCCACCCCCCCGTCGTTGGCGGTGGCCAACTTCGTGCCGCCCCGAACATCTCCAGGCTGGCGATCCAGAATCGACGTGTATACCGGGTAGCTGTCGTATGCCCATTGCCCAGCGCCATCCTCCCGCGGGATGATGGTCCACTTGCCTACCTCCTTGGCATCCTTGGGCGCGAGCACCGGCGGCCAGACATCGGCACAGCTTGGACGCTGATCAAGATCCGGCAGCAATAAACCTGCTGGGTACGGACTCATCAAGCCGGCCGAAACACGCAGGACCTCATCTGTGCAAGCGGAAGGTTTGCCTTCTCGATCGCCGGTCGCTCCGTTGCGCAAGGGCCGCAATTGCCATTTGTAAAGAGTTCGCCCCTGAGCGTCCGCGAAAACCGGCCCCTCGAGCTCCGAGCCGACCACTTGAAATCCGGGCGGCATCGGCTCGTCGATGTAGGCCTCGTGTTCTGGATTGTCCGGCGACTGCCAATACTTGAAAGCCTCGGGATACTTGGGATCAATGGCAGCCGCATCCGCATCGCTTGCGAGCGTCATGCAGCCAAGGAGCACTGCGGTCGTCACCAGAACAATAGGCAAGTCTGTCAATAAATCCCGGAACAGGTTCAGCGGCAGTCGCATAGTTAATCGATCCTAGTTCTACTTGAAAAACATCACTCGCAATACCGGCTGTCCATTGCCTGCATGGTGATATAAGCGCCGTTCTCAACGTCTACACGACGATTTCGTGCATCACCTCCGAGGTCTCGTTACTCAACGTACCCCACGACGGTACATCCACGCCCAGGATCCGCAAAGCCGTATACCCGATCTTGGTTGGCGACCCGCCCTTCAGGTCAATGTGCAGGCCGGACTTGATCTTCCGGCCCGCGCGGCCAGCGGTGAATACCGGCATACCATCCACAGAATGTGTATTCGCGTTACCGACGTCGGTTGTCGCGTAGATCAGAACATTGTCCAGCAGCGTACCGTCACCCTCAGGAACCTTCGTGAACGCCTCGACAAAGTCAGCCCACGATTCCATGATGCGTCGCGTGAACCAGGAAGCATTCGGCTGATAGCCAAGCGCGGGATCCACAGCGTCTTCGTGCGTACAAGTGTGATGCGGCTTTGGGTATCCGGCCCTGATAAGATCCGAGAACGCAGGTGCATAGGCCATGTTGAAGACTCGGGTCTGATCACATGCCACGGCCATGACCATGAGCTCCGTCATCATGCGGTGACGCTCCCGCATCGTCACCACTTCCTTGTTCATGGCTGGATCGACGGGCGCCTTGCCGGGAGGTCGGCAGGCTGCAATCGGCTCTGGCTTGCTGAGGCGCTGCTCGAACTGGTTCTCCAATTCGCGCAATCCGGTAAAATACTGGTCGATTCGAGCGCGGTCCGCCACGCCAACGGTCTTTATCAATTCACGCGTTTGATCCATGATGCCGGACAGAGCGCTCTTTCGAACCATGACCCGCGGATCCGGTGTGAACGTCGGCATATTCGGATCCTGGAAATCAGGCCCGAACAGACGAGTATAGAAGTTCAGCGGCGACCATTCCGCAGGGTTGGGAGTCGTACTGTTCGCGTAGCTGTAGGTATTCCTGGTGTCACCGCTTGCAGTCGCGGTCAGGGATCTGAAGCGCGTCGTCGCACCGATTCGCTTGGCCACCGTGGTATCGATGGTTTCGCTCGGTATACCGCTGGTCGGTGCGATGCCACATCTTCCTACCACCCAGCCGGTGAAATGGTTGTTATTCGGCGCCGAGTCCAGAATGGCTGTCGTGTTCGAGAATAGATTGATGTGGTCGCGTACTCGTGCCCACGAAGCAATCTCCTCGGGCAAGTCGTAACCGGCACCGAGCTTCTTCGGCACGAATACCTTTGCAGTCACCCCGCAGCCGTAACCCCAGGTGCCGAATCTAACCGGCATCGGGGCCCCTGAAGCAAGGGCAGTTGCGTTGTCGTTCACAAAGCAATCCAACAAGGGAAGAGCAACCGTCACCACGCCGCCACCCAACATACCTTTCAAGACGCGGCGTCTATTTAACGTTTTCATACCTTCTCCTACTTTTGCAGGTTGCCGCTGGCGTCTTGTCTGGCCTTTCAGCGCAAGATCGCTCAGCCAACGTCGCCAGTCGCGACATCCGACATGTGGGTAAGCTTGGGTTCGTCAGTGCTCGGCGCCAGCTCGTCCGGGACCGGACTCTGGGGTGCTTTGATTCGCGAGAAGGCATCGCTGAGCGCGATCGAGCGCAACAAATCGGGCAGCCGGTAATCCTCTGCCGTAAATCGTTCGTTCAAGTACGTCAGGATGGGGCGGTCGTCTCTGCTCGCCGGCCCACCCGTACCATAGCTGAAGACACGCTGTACAAGGCAACGTGGCAAACCCGGGCTATCGTGCAAGGCTTGCGCCAACCCGAGGGCGTCATCGTATTTCACGCCGTCGAGATCGCCACTCGTGTCGATCCGCACACCGTTCTCTTCCAATCGGAAGCTGCCATCACCATCGAAGTTCTCCAGCGCCAGGCCGATCGGATCCATGATCTTGTGGCAGCCGGCACATGAGACATTCTCCAGGTGCGCGTTGACCCGGTCGCGTTGCGTGGGGTAATGCGAGGCAGGGCTATTGATGACCGAGAAATCGACGTCAGGTGGCGGCTCGGGCACATGCTGGCACAACAGCACCTCGCGCAAAGCCTGCCCGCGCAGCGTCGGCGAACTGCGGCCGGGATGCGAATGCAACGTCAGAAAGCTGACCTGCGTCAACAAACCCAACCGCGGACTGTCGGGCGGGAGCGTGTAGGACGTCCAGCCGGACGGCGCAGGCTTCCCTTCCAGAATCCCCAAGGCGGGTGTCATGAATGACGAACGGGTTGTGAACAGATCGCGATAGTCCTTCTTCTCTACGACCAGATGATTGATCGCGGTGCGCAGGGTCTGTTCGCGTGCAGCTTCCGCCGTAACGCTGGTGAAGTTTGGATAGATCGTCGGATCTTTAGCGAGTCCTCTGAATGCGCTGAATCCGAACATGTCGTCGAAGAATGAGCGCATACCATCAGCGAGCCGTGGACTTGCCAACATCCTGTCGACAGCACGTGCTCGTCCCTTTTTGGTCTGCAGCTCACCACTTTCTGCCGCATCCAGCAACTCGCCATCAGGGGCGGCGTCCCACAGAAAGTAACTCAGCCTTGAGGCAAGGGAGTATGCATCGAGACGCAATCGCTCGGGGTTATTCGGATCTGGTTCGGTCCGTTCCACGACGAACAGAACTTCAGGACTAAGCAGCATCGTTTCCAGCGCGATTTCCAGACCGCCGTAGAAGTCCTCGAGCGTCTTGGCCCCTGCTCCTGCGCTTTCGACAAAGGCGGCGAGCTCCTGTTCACGCAGAGGGCGCCGATACAACAGACGCCCTACCTTCGACAGGAATTCGGTCGCACAAGCGTTGTCCGCAGCATCCTCCGCAGTCGGCTTGCACGGAACCAGGAAATCACGATGCTTGGGATCCACCACTTGCGCGGCCACGGTAGCGCCCGCACTCTGGAACTGCTCGAGCTGGGAGCCGCTGATACCGGCGATTGCTGCACCATTGGCGAGCAGTCCATCCGTTCGTTCGAACGGCGGGAACTGCACCTGCAAATCGATACCAGGCCCGAAGATGTAGCGTAAGGAATTGAGATATTGATCCGTGGTAACGAGCGAGATGCGAGGCTGCGTACCGGGACTTTCGGGTTCCCTCGTCGAGCAGCCGGCAAGAACGACAGCCGCCAGTAGAGCGGCCATGCCACGGCACAGCCAGGGTGCAGTATTCTCTGGATACACTGATGTGGAACTCCCCCTGCCCGAATGCATCGATGGCCCCCGCCCTGTTCGGGCGATCCTAAGCACCTGTGGCCTATGAATGTATCGACCTTCGAGGCTATCAGATCGCATTACCATTACTATTGACAATAGGTCAAGAACTAGTTCCGCTATGTACTAATAGCTGGAATCGATTGTGATTTCTCATCCGCGATCCATGACTTGGCTTTCTCGTATAAGCCACGCGGGGAACGTCAAGCATCGCCGGCCCTCGCCTGATGGCGATAGCGGGCCGGCAATGCCGGGAACGGCGCGATATCGCCGATCAGCGTCGAGCATCACGTTGAGCGATCGCCTGAGCGATCGCCTCGGCAGTCACAGTGGCGCGATAGTCGACGAGCCTTTTGCCCCACTGCAAAGTCGCTTCCCGGTCAGCGATCGAGACGCCGTCAATCGTTGCCTTGCCGGCTTTCACGCGCTCTTGCCAGCGCACTGACGTCGGGTCGGTGACCATCATGATCATTCCAACCGTGGGATCGTCGTGAAGCCCATCGCTGACACCCGCTTTGCCCACGCCCTCCCTAAGCAACAGCGCCTCGGCGCCGTTCCAGCTCTTGTAGTATTCTGGAATATACAGAACAGCCGGCGTACCCCAGGCGGCATTCAGCTTCTCGGCAACGGCCTGCATCCCGGGTCCGTTTCTGCCGCCGTTATCACTGATGAGAACGATGTTCTCGAAACCGTGCGTCTTCATACTGCGCGCGATGTCGGTCACCAGCGCCTCGTAGGTACTCTGCTCCACGCTGATGGTACCTACCGAAGTCATATGACCGGTTCTCGCTTCAATATCGCCCTCTGGAACGAACTTGACAACAGGAGCACACAGCGCATTCCCGAGCTTTCGAGCAATCGCATCGCACGTCGCCCGTAGAACGTAGTTATGCTTCCCGAGCGCTATCCAAGGCCCGTTAGGTTCAACACCACCGGTAGGAATGATGACGGTCTTCTTGCCAGCCGCCATGGCGTCGCGAACATCCATCCATGTCATCTCTTCAATCCAGACTGAGTTGAAGACCGGCAATGGGTTTGGCGTGTCGCTGCAGTTGTAAACATTCTTCGCGCAAGCGTCGCTGACGGCCGAGGGCGGACTTTTGCTCTGCTGGGCGTTGGCCAGAACAGCGACGGCAAGGCAGCAGCCGAAGCTGGTGCATACAAGGATTTTTTTCATGATACTCATCGTGCTTGCCCCTGGGACGAAGTCACCTTGATCTGCCAACCATGAGTCAGGAATGGTCGGTCAAGGGAGTAGCGGCGCGTGTGTTCGCCGCTACACCCTTCACTCAACTACCAGTTCCGACCGGCCCTCACAAGTCGATCCGAGCACCCGCGTGGAATACGCGGCCCATGTAGTCGTGCAAGGCGAAGTTCGCGGGTGCGTAGAAGTACCCATCCGCGCCCGGCCCGTCGCCGACCACCGGCGGATCGGTATCCAGCACGTTCCTGACGTCCAGGAACAGATTCATCTTGCTCTCACCAACGGCGAGGTTGTAGCCGAATGACACATCGGCAACAGTCTGCCCAGCGATGCGATTCGAACTCGTCGTCCGGTGCGCAGAAGTGGAGGGAGGGCACGCCCAGGTGCATTCGATGAACCTGTTGTCGTAGACACCGCTGCTGACGCCGCGTACCGTCAGCCCCACCGTCACCGGATCCAGGGCGTAGGACAGCTTCGCGTTCCAGCGCAATTTCTGCGGGTCGCTGCCGGTGGCCTGACCGACGAGTTCTCTCGGGGTGATGCCGTCATCGGTTGATCTTTCGATATAGCGCGACGCCAGGACACGAGCCGTCAGGTCGCCACGTCCAAGCGGCATCCTGTATGAGGCTTCGATGTCGACCCCCCTGGCTTTTTCCTCGACGTAGTTGAACGGCGAACGCTGGACTTCAGTAATGTCCAGGGTACCGGGAGCGAAGGTGATCGCCTGGCAATACTGCTGGCTACCCTCGTAGCATCTGTCGAGGATGTCCTGCAGGGCCAAGGTAGCAATCGAATCAGTGAGTTTCACGGACCAGTAATCGACGGACAAGCTGAACCCGGGCAGGAAGCGTGGCTGCAGGACGATGCCCAGGCCCACACCATCGGCGAGTTCCGGCGTCAGATTGGGATTGCCGGTTCTGGGTGCGGGAATCAATATCAACGGCAGCCCGGTGAAGGGATTGGTTGCCGAGGAGAGTCCGCCGGCACCGACGGCGTAGAGCTCAGCTATGTTGGGTGCACGCGCATCTCGCGACCGCGTGGCCCGTAGCGTGAGTCCGTCGACCGGCTCGTAGACCAGGCCGGCTTTCCAGGTCGTAAGCTTGCCGGATGTGCTGTAGTCCGTGATACGCACTGCACCGTTGAAATCCAACGATTCCGCCCAGGAAACATCCCTCGCGAGCGGCACGACGGTCTCGAGGAAGGCCTCGGTCGCATCGATGCTGGCTTTGGTCGTGCCGTAACCGCCGGTATACCAGCCGCGCACATCCGAAACCGGATCGTTGGAGCCATCAGAGGAATCCTTGCGGTAGGCAACTCCCGCCGCCACCGAAACCGGGCCGGCCCAGATGGAGAACGGTTCGCCCGCAACGGTCGCCGATGCTGCATCCTGCGTAATCTCCTCCCGCTTGAATTGGCGAAGCCCCGCGCCTCGGATGTAATCCAAGGTAGCTTGGGAGTTCACACCGATGCCCATGGGGTTGTACGCCACACAGCCGTTGCCCGGATCCGTAAGCGTCGAGCGGCAGACGATTTCCCCGGTTACCGGATGACGAACTGCCTCGACTGCAAGGTTGAAATTGGCCATCAGCATGGAATTGTCGGCTATGACATGCTGCTTCGCGATGCCTCTTTGGTAGGCTACATCCCAGTTCCAATCGGAGCCGAATGCCTGGAAATCGCCTTTGGCACCCACCACAAAGCGGTTGACCGTGCGCTCGGCATCGGTGGAGGCGCTACCCAGGTCCTGATGCTGGGTACCCATCCTGAATTCCGTCAGGTCGAGCGTCTGCATTTGCGCCGCGACGCTTGCAGGAATGAAGGGATTGTCGCCTTGGACCGTGAGACAGGAATTGCATTCCAGCGAGTATCCATAATTGTAGGTTTCGCTGCGGCCGTGGCTGGCCTCGGCAAACAGCTCGACATTGTCGGTCAGTTGATAGGTGACGTGGGCGAAAGCACTCAGATCGGTGATGTCCGGGGCCAACGACAGGCCCTCCGGTGTACCGCGCACCGAGGCCTTTTCCCAATCCCCTCCGCGCATATCCGGGTCGCTGACCAGATCGCCGAACTGAAGCTGATAAGGCTCTCCGCCCGGTCCGAACGCGGTTCCCCTCAGTTCTGTATTGGTAATGATTCCGCCCCTGATGCCATCGCTGGTACCAACGTGATCGAGGAGCACACGCTCCGGCTGGCCGTTGGTGGGGGTGTAGTTCGGGTTGTACATGAACTGCCAGCCCGTCAGGTTCCAGCGGCGGCGGTTGACTGGAACGGCTTCGGAAGTCCGGCCGGAGACGTTTGCAACGATATGTCCACGGCCGCTCGCGAAGCTCGTGCCGCCAGTCAGGGAAGCCGACAGGTTCTCATTGTCCCCCTCGCCCGTGATTCCGGCTGACAGCCTGCCCTTGAGACCCGTGTAATTCGTGTCCAGGATGAAGTTCACCACGCCGCCCACGGCGTCGGACCCATACACGGCGGAGGCGCCACCCGTCACGACCTCGACTCTTGCCACCAGATCCTGAGGGATGTTGTTGACATCGACAGAGCCATCGATATTCGAAGCTACGATGCGCTGGCCGTCCAGCAGCACGAGTGTCCGGCTTCTCCCCAGACTTCTGAGGTTGAGGACGTTCATGCCCGCATATCCGGCACTGACGTTCGCGACGGTCGATCCCGGCGTCATGCTTCCCGCGAACACAGGCAACGTGTTTATCGAGTCGGCAATGTTGCTGGATGCAAATGAGCGCAGTTCAGCATCGCCGAGCACCGTCACCGGCGTCGGTGCCTCGAAACCATCGACACGGCCAATACGTGATCCC
>JBEBRC010000148.1:0-8949 GCA_040395055.1 Steroidobacter denitrificans | reverse complement strand
CGGTGGCATTGCCTTGCATGTCGAACTCCTTCGAAGCTTCCTGTGATGTATGCGTGGGCCGCGGTCTTTGGGGGCGGGGCTAGTTGGTAACCGGGCCAACCCGCAATACGCGGCGCCTCACCGTAGCGATGATAGATTGAATCAATCGAGCGTGCAGGGGTGCGAGCGCGAATCGAAACGAGAATAGCAATCGCCCGATTCAGGCGCGGGAGGTCGATAATCGGGGCGTGGCGAGACGCCGGTGGAAGGGGGCTCCAGGGTGGATTCAGGCCGCGACCGCTCGTGCGGCAGACGCCTTGCACGACTCGATGACGTCCTGGGCGGTTTCCGTACAGCAGCCGCAGCAGCTTGCCACGGGGAGGTACGCTTGCACTTCGCTCAGCGACCCCGCCCCGCGATCCACGGCTTCGCGGATCTGGCGGTCACTGATGGCATGGCATACGCAGACAAACATTTCTCATGCTTCTCGCTATTTTCGCCGACTTGGCGAAGCCCGACGCCTGTATCTAAATACAAATGAGAATGATTGTCAATCGTTGCCGAGCAGCTATTTTCCATGGATCAGCGACAATGGGCCGCCCATTTGGGCGGGTCAGGATGCCCTGGGTTCGCGCGTCAGCGCATGTCGGACAATTTAACAGTAATCATGTGACTGCATTCACGTGACGACGAGGGCGAACCGCCTAGACTTATGTCGCTGACCCGGTCTGTCACGGCCTTCCGGCCCAACAAACGCGCCGCTGAAAGGGTAGCGTACCTGGTCACATTGGATGCGCCGGCCCCTTGGGCCCGGCATTGGTCGCAGTCCGCACGACCCGAGGATTGAGTATTTCGTGGCGATCCGAATTTTCCAACATTACTGGCAATTGCACCTGGCGATTCTTGCGGCCGTCGAAGCGGTGATCTTTTTCCTGGCGCCCTATGCTGGGGCGCTGGCGCGCTTCGAAATCGACTTACCGGAAATCGAAGTCGTCGTCGGTCCGATGTGGCCTCGAGCGTTGCTGTTTGCCGGGGTCATGTTCATCAGCATGGCTGCCATGGGGCTGTACAGTTCACGCCAGCGCTCGCGCCTGGCGGGTATGCTGGCGCGTGTCGCGGCCAGTGTGCTGGGCGGCTCGATGTTCGTGGCGATGATCTTCTATTTATTTCCGAGCTTGCATATAGGGCGCGGCGCGTTGCTGCTGGCGGCGGCCTTGGCTTTCGGTGGGATCGTCACCGTACGGGCCGTGTTCGATACGCTGGTCAATGAGGACCTGTTCAAGCGGCGAGTGCTGGTGTATGGCGTTGGCCAGCGGGCGGGCAGCATTTCGCGTCTGCGGCGACGCTCGGATCGCCGCGGCTTCATTGTCGTGGGCTACGTGCCGGCAGACGGTGACGATTTGTCGACCGGCACGCCGCAAACCGAATATGTGACGGGTAACGAGGATCTGCTGACCTTGTGCAAGACGCACCGGGTGGATGAGATCGTGGTGGCGATGGACGACCGCCGCCGTAGCTTTCCCATGGATCAGTTGCTGGAGTGCCGGCTCGAGGGCGTTGAAATCGTCGATCTGTTGAGTTTCCTGGAGCGGGAAACGGGGAAAGTCCGGCTCGACATCCTGAATCCCAGCTGGATGATCTTCTCCGATGGATTTCGCCAGGGACGCATCCACAGTTCGCTGGAGCGCGGTTTCGACATCGCGGCGAGCATCGGCTTGCTGCTCATTGCCTCACCATTGATGCTGCTCACCGCGCTGGCGATCAAGCTCACCGAGGGACTGCGCGCCCCGGTGTTCTACCGTCAGCTGCGAGTGGGCCAGAACGGGCGGCCATTCAAATTGTTGAAGTTTCGCAGCATGAGGCAGGATGCGGAACGAGACGGCAAGGCACAATGGGCGCAGAAGAATGACAGCCGCGTCACCCGGATCGGGGCGATCATCCGCGCCACGCGCATCGATGAGCTGCCACAGATCCTGAATGTACTGCGTGGAGAAATGAGTTTCGTCGGGCCGCGCCCGGAGCGCCCGGAGTTCGTCGAGCGGCTCAACGAGAGCATTCCGTACTATCGTGAGCGCCACTCGATCAAGCCAGGCATCACCGGATGGGCACAGCTGTGCTATCCGTATGGTTCCTCGGAGCTCGATGCCATCGAAAAGCTGCAATACGACCTGTTTTACGTCAAGAACCACAGCCTGCTTTTCTACCTCGCGATCCTGGTACAGACGGTCGAGGTGATCATTTGGAGAAAGGGAGCACGATAGGATCGCCATGAATCAGCTGGGTATGATCAGCTATGGCGTGGCAGCGCTGGGCTTCCTGGTGCTGGTGGTCTTGCTGGCGATCGGCTGGGATGGCCGGCGTCCCGGAGCATACCTGTTGGCCGCCAGCGCGATCACCGTCGTGTGGGGCGTGGTGCTGGCGATCGCGAACTATGTCGGCGCCATGCCGGTGCTGCTGCTGTATCTGGTCGAAGTGCTGCGTGGCGCCGCCTGGATCTTTGCCCTGGCCAGCATCGCTGGCGGCACGCTGCCGCGGATGGTCAGTATCGGTGCGCGTGGACTGTGCCTGGCGTTGCTCGCCCTGATGCTGCTGACGCCCCTGCTGCAGCGCGGGTGGCTCGGTATCGATCCATCGCTGCTGTTGTCGCGCACCGGGCTGGCCCTGTCGCTTGTGGCCCTGGTCATGCTGGAACAGATATATCGCAACTCCCGCGAGGCGGCGCGCAGTTCGATGCGCTACTTGTGTGTTGGCGTCGGTGCCTTGTTCGCCTACGACCTGTTCTTGTATTCCCAAAGCGAATTGCTGCGTGGGTTGTCGATGGATGCCTGGAATGCGCGCGGCTTGGTCAATGCGTTCGCTGTGCCGATGATCGCGGTGGCCGTACGACGCAATCCGCAATGGTCGTTGGACATCTTCGTCTCGCGCCAGGTCGTGTTCTACACCACGACCTTCATTGCGGTCGGCATCTATCTGGTCGTGATGGCGATCGGTGGCTACTACGTGCAGGTAGTGGGTGGCAGCTGGGGCAGGGTGGGGCAGATCATCTTCTTTGCCGGCGCTGCGATCGTGCTGATGAGCCTGCTGGCCTCCGCGCCGCTGCGTCGCCGTGCCCAGGTGTTCATCAGCAAGCACTTCTATCGCAACAAGTACGATTATCGACTGGAATGGCTGCGCTTCATCAGGACCTTGTCCTCGACGGACGAGCCGGACGTGCGGCGCACGGCGCTGCAGGCCATTGCACAGATCTTTACCAGTCCCGGAGGGGTGCTGTTCCTGCGCGAGGAGGACGGGCGTAGCTTCGTGCCCTATGCCGCCTGGCCCATGAGCCTGCAGAGCATCTCCGAGCTTGCCGCCATCGCCTCCAGCGAGGATCTGCCGCGCTTCCTGAATCGCACCGAATGGATCGTCGATACCCGTGAGTTGCGTGAGCAGCCGACGATGTACGACCACCTGATCCTGCCGGCCTGGCTGACGAGCCATCCTCAGATGCGCGTCGTCTCGCCGCTGTTGCAGCTCGACCAGTTGGTGGGCTTCGTGATCCTGTACGAGCCGCCGCCGCCATTCCAGCTGACCTACGAGGATCGCGACCTGCTCAAGACCGTGGGAAGGCACGTCGCCACCCACATCGCGCAGCACGATGCGGATCGCAGGCTGGCCGAGGCAAGCCAGTTCGAGGCCTACAACCGGCTGACCGCCTTCATGATGCACGATCTGAAAAACTCGATCGCGCAGCTGAAGATGATCGTCGCCAACGCACAGCGCCACAAGCACAAGCCGGAGTTCATCGACGACGCCATGGGTACGATCGACAATACGGTGGTGCGCATGACTCGCCTGATGGATCAGTTGCGCGGCTCGGCGGCCAAGGAGCGAACGCTGCGGGTCGATCTGGCGCAGCTGGCGCTGGAGGCGGCCCGCCGCTGCGAGCAACGCCGCCCGGTCCCGGTCGTACAGGCCGAAAGCGACGTATTCGTGCAGGCTGACCGGGAGCGGCTTACCAGCGTCATCGAGCACATCCTGCGCAACGCACAGGATGCGACCGGCGATGAGGGGCGCGTAGCGGTAAGCATCGAATCGACAAACACACATGTCTCGCTGACCGTGCAGGACACCGGCACGGGGATGGAGGTGGCGTTTGTGCGCGAGCGTCTGTTCCGGCCGTTCGACAGCACCAAGGGTGCGAAAGGGATGGGTATCGGCGCCTACCAGGTGCGCGAGTATGTGCGCTCGCTGGGCGGCAGCGTGGAAGTACGCAGCAGTCCCGGACAGGGCACACGCTTTACGGTTACCCTCCCGCTTTGGACTCAAGCGATGGCTCAGGTCAGCTCCGACCGGACCGATCCGGACCGGATCGGTCCGGGCAGTGACGCGGCAGCGCCCCCGGACAGTGCACACGAGGCAGCAAGAACGTGAGTGATGACAAACCGAAGCTTCTGATCGTCGAGGATGATCTCGGCCTGCAGAAGCAGCTCAAATGGTGTTTCGACGAGCACGAGGTGCTGATCGCGGGCACCCGCGCGGAAGCCCTGGTGCAGTTGCGCCGCTTCGAGCCGCCGGTGGTGTTGCAGGACCTGGGCCTGCCACCGGACGCCGACGGCGTCACCGAAGGCATGGCTACCTTGAAGGAGATCCTGGCGCTGGCGCCCCAGACCAAGGTGATCGTGGTCACCGGCAACAACGATCGCGACAACGCGGTGCGGGCGGTCTCGCTGGGCGCCTACGACTTCTACCAGAAGCCGGTCGACACGGAAGTGCTGCGGCTGATCGTGGATCGTGCTTTCCACATGCATGCGCTGGAGGAGCAGAACCGCCAGTTGCGCGCCTCGCAGTTTCACGCGCCGCTGGAAGGACTCATCGCCACCGACGAGGCGATGCTCAAGGTGTGCCGGATGGTGGAGAAGGTCGCCCCCGCCGATGTATCGGTGCTGATCCTGGGCGAGAGTGGTACCGGCAAGGAACTGCTGGCGCGGGCGGTGCACACCCAGAGCGGCAGCCGTGCATCGCAGAAGTTCGTGGCCATCAACTGCGCGGCGATTCCTGAACAGTTGCTTGAGAGCGAACTGTTCGGCCACGAGCGTGGCGCCTTTACGGGGGCCGTCAAGCAGATCTTGGGCAAGATCGAGATGGCCGATGGCGGTACCTTGTTCCTGGACGAGATCGGCGACATGCCGCTGGCGCTGCAGGCGAAGCTGCTGCGCTTCCTGCAGAACCGGGTCATCGAGCGGGTGGGTGGGCGCCAGGAAATCCCAGTGAATGTACGCGTGGTCTGCGCCACCAACAAGAACCTCAAGACGTTCATCGAGGAGCAGCGCTTTCGCGAGGATCTGTATTTCCGGATCAGCGAAGTGACGGTGAACGCGCCGCCGCTGCGTGAGCGGCGCGGCGGGCCGACGGTGCTGGCCCATGCGTTCCTGCGCAAGTTCGGCGGTTCGCACGGCCGGCCGCGGCGGGGGTTCACGGAAGATGCGATTGCCGCCCTGGAAGCCTACCCATGGCCGGGCAACGTGCGCGAACTGGAAAACAAGGTGAAGACCGCCATGATCATGGCCGAGGGCGCGTTGATCACCGCCGAGGACCTGGGGCTGGAGGAGACGGTCTCCAGTGGCCTGCTGTTCAACTTGAAGGAAGTGCGTACGCGCGCGGAGCGCCAGGCGATCCAGCAGGCGCTGGCGATCACCGATCACAACATCTCCCGTACGGCGGAGCTGATCGGCGTGAGCCGTCCCACGCTGTATGACCTGATGGACAAGTATGGCGTGCGGGTGCCGCAGTAGTGAAGGGGCGGATCGAGGTCCGCGACGGCTTGGATCATCCCGCTGGGCATCCCGGATATCCCGCTGAGTCTCTGGAGCGCGTCCTCGATGCGTCCTGGATAAGTCCGATCAGGCCGGGAAGCAGCCGGTGAGCGGGCCGGCTACATTCGGGTCCGAAGCGTTGCGCCGCGCCGCGCTGGTCACGCTGCTGGCATTGGCGGCAGCGGTGCTGCTGTGGCCGAGCTCCCAGTCGCTGCTCGAGGAATGGCGCAACACCGACAACCTGACGTACACCCATGGCCCGCTGGTGGCACTGGTGTGCCTGTGGGTGTTGTGGCGCCGCCGTCGGATGCTGGCCGCGCAGCCGCTGCAGGTGGACTGGCGGGCAGGAGTGCTGACCGTCCTGTTGAGCGTGGCCTGGGTGATCTTCTATCGCTCGGGACTGCAGCTGGTGCATCAGCTCCTGCTGCCGCTCCTGGCATGGTGCGCGGTGTACGCTGCGCTGGGCGGACGTCTGGCACGCGTCTGTGCTTTCGCTTTCGCCTACCTGTATCTGGCCATTCCGTTGTGGAGCGCGGGCAACGGCATCCTGCAGGACATCACCGTGCACGCGGTGCGGATGCTGCTGGGGATCACCTCGATACCCGCCCATGTGGTGGGCAACCTGGTCCATATCCCTGCCGGTTCGTTCGAGATCGCCGGGGGTTGCAGCGGTCTGCATTTTTTTATCGTCGCCATCGCGATCGCAGCCTTGCACGGCGAACTGCAGGACGCCACCGTGAAGGCCCGTGGGCTGCTGCTCATGCTCGCGGCGCTGCTGGCCATGCTCAGCAATTGGCTGCGGGTGTTCACGATCATCGTCGCGGGCTACCTCACGGACATGCAGCACTTCCTGATCCAGGTCGATCACTATTACTTCGGCTGGGTGCTGTTCGCCGTGGTGATCGTCGGATTCTTCCTGCTCGCGAACCGGGTGCTGGATTCCCGCCTGAATCGTCCCACGACTGAGCGGGCCGGCTCGCCCGAGGTGAGTGAGACGCAGGCTGCGGGCCGCGCCAGGCTGTCTTTGGGCTGTGCACTGGCGCTGGGCGCCTTGGCGGTGGGTCCGCTGCTGTCTGTCGCCACGCCGCTGGTGCGCGAACAGCCGTCGTTGCCGCAGCGGCCGGCCGACGCGAGCGGCCTCATGGGGCTGCAACAGGCCAGCGGCCAGGATGCCGGGTCGGTGCGCGGCAGTGCGGCCATTGGCATGGTGGGCGAGACTGCGAATGGAGCGGGATGGATGCTCGCGGACTGGACGCCAAGCTACCCGGGCGCGGACTACCGCGAGCAGGGTGTCTATTGGATTGAAGAAGCGAGCAGCCCGGCAGGTACGAACAGCACGACTGGCTCGCGCCTCGGCCAAGGGGTGAAGTCCCATACGGCGATCTATCTCAGCCAGCGCCAGGGCAAGGAGCTCATCGGCTATGACAATTCGATCCTGGGGCAGTCCGACTTGCGCGTCCTGGCGAGCACTCGGCGAGACGCGCTCAAGGTGAACGAATTCGTGGTGGGCGCGCGCGATGGCCGACAGGGCCTCATCTGGTACTACTACGAGATCGGCTCGCTCCATCTGACCCGTGGCCTCGCCGCGCAACTGGCTTATGGCCTCGGCTCGCTATGGTCCGAGCCCGTCTCCCGGGTCGTGGCCCTGGGGACCCCCTGTGAGGCATCCTGCGGGAGCGCTGAGGAGCCGGGGCGCGAACGCTTGGAACGCATGCTGCTGGCACTGCGTGCGCCGGCGGATGCCGGACCTTGAATCGGTATCGAAAGGGGGCGCTGTGTTCGGATACTTGAAACTCGCGTGTGTTGTCGCTGGTTTGGCGCTGCTGGCGGGTTGCGACGTGTTCCTGGATGCCGATGAGCGGGTCGAGCGTGCCGAGGCCCGGATCGCGCAGTACGATTATCGCGCGGCGGAAATCGAGCTGCGCAATGCACTGCAGTCCCAGGCCGATCATCCGCAAGCGCGGTTGCTGCTCGCGCAGCTGTTGCTGCGACGAGGCGATGCGCAGGGTGCGCAGCGGGAACTCGATCGCGCCGTCGCAGCCGGCGTGCCGGCGACACGCGCCGCCGAGCTGACCGCGAAACTTCGCCTGGCGAGCGGCCAGCCCCGAGAGCTGCTGGCGCAGATGGACGCCGGTGAGCTGCCCTTGCCGACGCCGCTGGATTCGATCTATCGCGGCCGGGCGCTGTTGGATGCACAACAGCCCAAGCAGGCGCAGCAGGTCTTCGAGCTTGCGCTAGAGGCGGAGCCGGCGTCGGTCGCGGCCGCCACCGGCCTGGCCGTGGCGCGCGCGGCCCAAGGTGAGTTGGCGCAGGCACTGGAACAGCTCGAACGGCTGGTTGAGCGCCTGGGCGAGGCACAGCCGCAAGTGGTGGAAGTGCACCTGATCGCCGCGGGCCTGTATCGGCGGCGCGGCGATTTCGAGCCGGCCGAGCGTGCCCTGCAGGCCGCCCGCCCCCATGCACGGGCGCAACTGGATGCGTTGCAGCAGGCGAGCCTGTTGGCGACCTTGACCGAAATCCAGATGGCGCGTGGCGACCTGGGGGCGGCGCGCTCGACGCAGCATGAGCTGCGGGGCCTGTTCGCGGATGCCCCCGTGACCCGCCTGCTCGGTGCGCGCCTGTCCATGGCCGCGCAGGACTACGACGCGGCGGTGGCTGAACTGCAGCGCCTGGTCGTCGCGGCGCCGAGCCTGGGGCAGGCACGCTTCCTGCTTGGCGCAGCACTGATGGCGCAGGGCAATTTCAACCAGGCAGAGCTGCAGCTAGCGCAGTCGCTGCAACACGCACCGGAGAACATCGAGGCACGCAAGCTGCTGGCGCAGGTGCGTCTGCATCTGCAGCGGCCCGAGGCCGCCATGCAGGCGCTGCTCGCGGCGCCCGCCGCGGATCCTGTCATGGACGAATCGCAGCCGGCATTTTCCCGCGACCCACAGTTCGATGCGCTGCTGGGGATCGCACAGTTGCAGCAGGGGCAGACCGATGCGGGCATCGCCCGCCTGGAGCAGGCCGTGGCCTCGCAGCCGCAGGAGCGCGGGCTGAAGCTCGAGCTGGTCGCGGCGTATCTGCAGCGCGGTGACCACGGCAAGGCCTTGGGTTTGCTGCGTGACATGCCGCAGACGCCGTTGGATGTCCGCCAGGAGCGTATGCGAGTGGCGGCGATCGGCCTGGAGCAGGG
>JBEBRC010000147.1:0-8976 GCA_040395055.1 Steroidobacter denitrificans | reverse complement strand
AACCCGTTCGGCACGAGGTTGTCACCCTTGTCTTAGGTACACTCTGTTACCTATGTCTTCGGTATAAACAAAGCAAGAATGGCGCGCCCGAGAGGATTCGAACCTCTGACCCCTGCCTTCGGAGGGCAGTACTCTATCCAGCTGAGCTACGGGCGCTTGGGAGTGGGCAGTGTAGAGGGTCCAGGCCCGCCCTTCCAGCGCTCGAGACGGCCTGAGTTTATCCGCGCCGCCGCCGCCGCTATACTTGCGCCCCCTCAACGGGCTGTTTTTGTCCCGTCGCCTTTATTCGCCCTTTTGGAGCCGATGTGACCGCTGCGCACGACAAGCAATTTTTCGACACCTTTACGCTGGTTCTGGGTGGCCTGGTGGTGGTCGCAATCTTCATCTACGGGCTCTCGCGGGTCATTGGACTGAATGCCCAGGAGCAAGTCCTGCAGGCCGATCCCGCCACCCGGGCCGCCATCATGGACCGCATCGCTCCGGTCGCCAGGCTGGCAGTCGCCGGCGAGGACAATTCGGCGCTGGCGCCCCCTCCTCCGGTCGATGCCGGGCCCGCCAAGGAGTACACCGGGGAAGAGGTCTACAACATGGCGTGCGTCGCCTGCCACGGCGCCGGCATCGCCGGCGCGCCCAAGAATGGCGATTCGGCAGCATGGGGACCGCGCATCGCCAAGGGCGACGACACGCTCCACAAGCATGCCATCGAAGGCTTCCAGGGCCCCGCGGGTTTCATGCCACCGAAGGGCGGACGGATCGACCTGTCCGACCAGTCGATCATCAATGCCGTGGAATTCATGGTGGCCGAGTCGCAATAACCCCGCCGGCCAGCCTGGGAGTCGCTGAATCGAAAATAGCTTGGGGCCCGGCCAGGGAGGTCGACCTGGGAGGTCGGCTTGGGGGCTGGCCTGGGGCTGGCTTGAGGGTCGGCCTGAGACTCTGACCCCGTTCCTCCCTCAGCCGCTGCCCCGATCCAAGCGCCGCAGCGCCATGGCCTCGGCCAGGTGCGCCGGGTCGATTTCCTCGGCACCGGCCAGATCGGCGATGGTCCGCGAAACCTTCAATATTCGATGATAGGAACGCGCCGACAAACCCAATGTCGTGGCGGCGCGATCGAGCAGGCGCAGTGCAGGGGGCGTCGCGCGGCAGAAGCGCTCGACCTGCCGGTGATCGAGGCGCGCATTGGTCAGGCTTTGGCGTTGCTGCTGAATGCAGCGGGCCTGCATCACTCTGCGCGCGACGATGGCACTCGTTTCAGGCAGGTCGGACTGGCCTCGCAGCAATCGCGCCGGCACCTGTGGCACCGCAACATGCAGATCGAGACGGTCGAGCAGTGGCCCCGACAGCCGTCCCCGGTAGCGCCGTATCTGTTCGGCGCTGCAGCGACACTGCCCCCTGGGATCGCCCAGATAACCACAGGGGCAAGGATTCATCGCTGCGACGAACTGAAATTCCGCCGGGAATTCCACTTGTCGCGCCGCGCGTGAAATCAAGACCACGCCGGTTTCCAGCGGCTCGCGCAACGACTCCAGGACACGCCGGTCGAACTCCGGCAGCTCGTCCAGGAACAACACGCCACGGTGAGCCAGGGAGATCTCGCCAGGACGCGGATGTCCACCGCCGCCAACGAGCGCGACGGCCGACGAGGTGTGATGCGGCTGGCGAAACGGGCGGACACGCCACAGCGCCACCGGCGTGGTGATGTTGGCCGCACTGCGCACGGCCGCGACTTCCAATGCTTCAGCCTCGCTCATCAGCGGCAGCAAGCCCGGCAAACGCTGCGCCAGCATGCTCTTCCCCGTCCCAGGCGGTCCGATCATCAACAGACTGTGCTGACCCGCCGCCGCGATCTCCAAGGCGCGCTTGACCAGCGCTTGTCCGCGCACCTCGCATAAATCGGGCCCGGCGCTCGACGCCGGCGGGGGTGGCACGCCTCGCTGCACAGGCAGCGCTCGCGTCCCGAGCGCATGGGCCACCACCTCGAGCAGATGCGCCGCCGCCGCAATCCTGCAGCCCGGCACCAGCGCCGCCTCGGACGCATTGGACAATGGAACCAGCATGCAGCGTTGCGCGCGTGCTGCTGCGACCGCAGCCGGCAAAGTGCCCCGGACACAGCGCAGCTCGCCACTGAGCGACAACTCGCCATACAGCTCGAAATCGTCCAGGGGCCCAGGGGGGATTTGCGCCGAAGCCAGCAGGATGCCGATCGCAATCGGCAAATCGAAGCGGCCACCCTCCTTGGGCAGTTCCGCGGGCGAAAGATTGACGATGATGCGGCCGGCGGGAAACGTGAATCCGCAATTCTCGATCGCGGCGCGCACGCGATCCTTGCTCTCCTTCACCACCGCCTCGGGCAGGCCAACGATCGTGAACTTCGGCAGGCCGCTGGCGAGATCGACTTCCACTCTCACCGGCGGCGCTTCCAGGCCGTACTGTGCACGGCTCATGACAGTTGCCATCGCCATTCCTTCGGCTCCTTGATCCCTGGCGCACGAACACCTTATCCAGGGTGCCGGCGTTGCGCGCGACTTACTCGGTTTGCTGCGATGCTCCCTGGACAGGCGCCGGCGCCTCGATGATCGCGAGCCGCGCCTCGAGCGCCTCGAGCTTTTCGCGCGTACGGCGCAACACGGCGGCCTGCACATCGAACTCCTGGCGCGATACCAGATCCAGGCGCGCCAGGCCCGATTGCAGGATTGCCTTGAAATTGTCCTCGAGATCGCGGCGCATGGCGCTCAAGCCCGGAGGCGCGGCGCTGGAGAGCCGGCGCGCCAAGTCATCGATGAAGCGTGGATCCACGTTCAGCCACTCGGAAACAAATGAGGTACCAATGTAGAGAGCGGCGTCGGCCAACGCAAGCACAGCCCGCTCATCCTGCACCGCCCTACGCCCTGCGCTGAGGCAGTCGTGCAAAGCCATGCACCACCGCGGTGCGCTTCGTCACGACCGCAATGTGTGCAGCCCATTGGCTCCTTGCGCAAGCGCGCACCGCCCAGGTACTCGCCCCTGCCTGCGCAACACATATGTCCCGGTGATCGGCGCACGCGCGCGGACGCGATGATCGCCTGATTTTCCGCCTGCCGATCGCTGGCACAGAAGATGCAATCGCCGATGCGACACACGTTCGAATCGACCTATCTACGAATCGGAGCAGTCATGAAATGGATTACGGCAATCATCAAGCCCTTCAAGCTCGATGACGTTCGCCAGGCCATTGCCGACATCGGGGTGCAGGGCCTGACCGTCACGGAGGTACAAGGGTTCGGCCGCCAGCGCGGTCACACAGAACTATATCGAGGTGCGGAGTACCGCATCGAATGCCTGCCCAAGACCAAGATCGAACTCGCTGTCGACGACGCAATTGCTGAGCAAGTCATCGAAGCCATCTGCAATGTCGCACGCACCGGAAAGATCGGCGACGGCAAGGTGTTCATGACCGAGCTGCAACAGACTGTTCGCATTCGCACCGGCGAGAACGGCGCCGAGGCCCTGTGAATCGAACACCACTTCACACCCGTACGCGGCCTGGCGCCGCAACGATCTTTCCTCCCAGGAGAATGACCGTGACAAGACCTCTGGCAACGGGCCGCCCGCGGGCGATCGCATCCTTGTGGGCTCTGGCCCCGGCAGCATTGGCATGCGTGGCGCCACATCTGGCCATGGCGCAGGACGACGCCCCCATGTTGGATTCTGGCGATACCGCATGGATGCTGACGGCGACCGCACTGGTGCTGTTCATGACGCTCCCCGGGCTGGCCTTGTTCTACGGCGGCATGGTGCGCTCGAAAAACATCCTGTCGGTACTGATGCAGTGTTTCGCCATCACCGGCCTGATCACCGTGCTATGGACACTCTTCGGCTACAGCCTGGTATTCGACACCACGGGGATGGAGGCAGGCGTCCTGAGTCTGTCATCGTTTGTCGGCGGTCTGGACAAGATCATGTTGTCGGGACTCACCCTGGAGGCTCTCACCGGGACGGTCCCGGAATCGGTTTTCGCCACCTTCCAGATGACCTTCGCCATCATCACCCCATCGCTGATCGTCGGCGCCTATGCCGAGCGCATGAAGTTCTCCGCCACGCTGCTGTTCATGGCGCTGTGGTTCACGCTCTGCTATGCGCCCATGGCGCACATGGTCTGGAGCGGAGATGGCGCCCTGCTATGGGACTGGGGCGTGCTGGATTTTGCAGGGGGCACCGTGGTGCACATCAACGCGGGAGTCGCCGGACTGGTGGCCGCGCTGGTACTGGGCAAGCGCAGCGGCTACGGCACCACGATCATGGCGCCGCACAACCTGACCTTGACCATGATCGGCGGCGCGATGCTGTGGATCGGTTGGTTCGGCTTCAATGCCGGCAGCGCGGTAGCGGCCGGCTCCTCGGCCGGCATGGCCATGCTGGTGACGCAGATCTGCACCGGCACCGCGGCGCTGGCCTGGATGTTCAGCGAGTGGATCACACACGGCAAACCCTCGCTGCTGGGCGTGGTGTCCGGCGCCATCGCCGGGCTGGTCGGCATTACGCCGGCCTGCGGCACCGTCGGACCGATCGGCGCACTGGTGATCGGTCTGTGCGCCGGCGTGCTGTGCTTCCTTGCCTCCACCAAGCTCAAGCGAGCGCTCGGCTACGATGACTCCTTGGACGTCTTCGGCGTGCACTGCATCGGGGGCATCGTCGGCGCCGTGCTGACCGGCATGTTCGCCTTTCCAGCCATGGGCGGGGTATGGGAGCCGACGCAAGGGGTCGGTATCGCCGGGCAGATGTGGATTCAGACCAAGGGCGTGCTGTTCACCCTGGTGTACACCAGCATAGTGACCTTGCTCATTCTCAAGCTGGTGGATGCCGTCGTGGGATTGCGAGTCAGCGCCGATCAGGAGGAGGAAGGACTGGACCTGAGCTTGCACAACGAACGGGGCTATATCCTCTAGAGGCATCATCGACCGCACGCTCGTCGCCGACGGCCGGAGGCGGGTGCGGTGGCCATGCTGGCCGCGAAGTCGACTAGCAGCCAGCGCGGCGAGCGATGCCGCACAGAAGGCGGGCGCCCTGCGGTGCCCGCTTTTTTTGCCGTAGCATGATTGCCTCGGCTGGGCTGCGCCTCCCGAGTTCGGCCATCCACCGGACGATGCCACAATCGTGATGCAGTACTCATTCTGCGCTCAAGAACCAGACCGCCTCGATCCCGTACGCGAAGTCTTCCTGGTACAATTGAGAACCGAATTGGCAGGCTTTAGCAGATGAGAAGGAACGACCCATGCTGCGATCATCGCTGCTGACCTTCGCGCTGGCTACATTCGCCGTGCTGGCAGGGACGGCCAGTGCCGACGTCTACAAGTACCAGGATGCTCAGGGCAACGTGCAATACACGGACAAGCCGCGGACGTTGCCGGCGGAACGCATCAACGTGCAATCGCAGAAAACGGATGTGGTCGCCATGCGTGCCCGACAGGAAGCGGAACAGCAGCGCATGCAAGCCCAGGAACAGGCGCGGCAACAGGCCGCCACGCTCAGCGGCGACCAGCAGGCGGCGGCGCAGTTGAATGCAGCAGACAAGGCGGAGCACTGCAGCAAGGCGCGCGAGCGCTATGACAGCTACATGAATTCTCAGAAGCTGTACGAGCAACTGCCGGACGGCGAGCGGCGCTACCTCAGCAGCGAGGAGCTGGATGCCGCGCGTGCCGCGGCGAAAGCATCGATGGACACCTTGTGCCAATAGCATCAGTTCATCGCAGTCGGAATACCACCAGCACGCATCACTGCCCGAGGCACCCTTGAATTCTCCAACGCAGGCGCTGCGCACAGGATTTGCCGGCCTCGGCGCCATGGGCATGGACATGGCGCGCAACCTGCATCGACAAGGCTTGCTGAGCGCGGTCTGGAACCGAACCGCGCACAAGGCCAGTACGCTGGCACAGCAGATCGGCTGTCGAGCGGTCGATCAACCGGCCGATCTCGCGGCAACGTGCGACATCATCGTCACCTGCGTCGCTGCCGATTCGGATGTACTGGCCGTGGTCGACGCGCTGCTGCCGTCGATCCGTCCCGGAACGATCGTCATTGATTGTTCCACCGTGAGCGCCGATACAGCCCGCGCGGCCGCTCACCGGCTGCGCGTGCGCAACGCCCTGTTTCTGGACGCACCGGTCAGCGGCGGCGTCGAAGGCGCGCGTGACGGCACGCTCGCCATCATGGTCGGCGGCGACCTCCAGGCCTTCGAACGCGCCTCGCCGGTCCTCCACGCCATGGGCAAGACGGTGACGCATTTCGGCGCCAGCGGGTCGGGCCAGGCGGCCAAGGCCACCAACCAGATCATGTGCGCCGGTGTCATCCAGGCCGTGGCCGAGGCCATGGCCTTTGCAAAATCCGAGCAGCTGCCGCTCGAGCGGCTGATCGAAACGCTCAGCAACGGAGCGGGGTCGAGCTGGTACTTCGTGCATCGCGCGCCCAACATCGTGCGCGACAGCTACCCTCCCGGCTTTCGCGTGCGCCTGCATGAAAAGGACTTGAAGATCTGCCGCGAAATGGCCGCCCGTCACGGCGTACAGCTGCCACTGATAGAAATGACGCTGGTGCACTACCGGCGACTGATCGAACAGGGACACGGCGATGAGGACATCTCGACCCTGTTCCGGCTCAAGGATGCGCTGTTTGCGGACGCATCGCCGCCCGACCAGAACCCCAGCTCCGGCCGTGAATGAAGACGGCCGGACGATGCCGGTCCGCACCTCCGACACCGGCAGTTCCGCATCGACCCTTTCCCTGCCCGATTTCTGCGGGCCACGCACGGTACTGGCGATCGTCCTGATCGTGGAACTGGTGGCGTTGATCTTCGCCATCGCGCGCCAGGCCTTGCACAACCGTTTCTGGCTCGATCTGGCCAGCAGCTCCATGTTCTTGCTGTGGATCGGCCTGGGCTGCGCCGCGGTACTGTGCCGCGCACGCCCATGGCTGCACACCCTGCCGACCTCGCGCGCCGCGTTTTTCGCCCTCTCGATGCTGCTGGCAACGATTGCCCTGGTGTCCGAGGTCGTATTCCAACTGGGGCAAAGATGGGGACTGCAGGAAGCCGGTGACCTCTTTCCCAGCGATCACAGTGGCTTTCTGCTGCGCAATCTTGCCGTGGGATTCATCGTGAGCTCGATGGCACTGCGCTACTTTCATGTCAGCGCCCAATGGAAGCGCAGCGTCGAGATGGCGGCTCTGGCGCGCATCCATGCACTGCAGGCGCGCATACGGCCGCACTTCCTGTTCAACAGCATGAATACCATTGCGGCCTTGACGCGCACCAGCCCGGAACGCGCCGAACAAGCGGTGGAGGACCTGGCCGATCTTTTTCGCGCCAGTCTCGGCGAAGCGAATGCGCGCATCTCGCTCAAGGACGAGCTGGACATCGCACGCACGCACCAGCGCATCGAACAACTGCGCCTGGGCAGCCGCCTAGATGTGCGCTGGGACATCGAGGAATTGCCGCTACGCGCGCAGGTCCCCAGCCTGATCGTGCAGCCGCTGCTGGAAAACGCGGTGTATCACGGTATAGAGATGCTGCCGCAGGGAGGTACGATCTGCATCGTCGGGCGACGCCACGGCAACACCGCGCATATAGAGGTGCGCAATCCGATACCCGCGCAAGCCGGCTATGGCGAACGCGAGGGCAACCGCATGGCACTGGAGAACATCCGCCAGAGGCTGGAACTTGCCTGGCCGGGCCAAGCACGATTGGAAACCGAACAGCGCGGCGGCGAGTTCTGCGCCCGACTGGTTTTTCCCTGCGAGACCGATCCCAGACCAGCGCCCGACGCCCGGCGCGACGGGCGGTAGAACCCGCGGACCAAGCGCTTGCAGCGCTGCCACCGCGACGAAGGCCTTGCCTCATCGGCGCCGGGAGCGGCTGCGCGCCGGCGTGCGGAGGTCATCGAGTTGCAGAACAGACCCAGACATTCGCGCGACATCGATGTCAACGTTGCGAGTGCGCCACGACGAGGACCCGCCCCCCAGGGGCCCTGTACTAGCGTTGGATTTGCCGCGGCCACCGCATCGCATGCCCGGAAACACCGCTACAGTGGCCTTGTATTTCAATCGGCGGCACACTTGCCCCATGAGATTGCTAATCGTCGACGACGAGCCGCCTGCACGCGACAGGCTGCGCCGTCTGCTCACCGAGATCGAGGACTGCGAGGTGGTAGCGGAAGCCGGCAACGGCGAGGAGGCACTGGCGCGCTGCGGCGAGTTGCGCCCCGATGCGGTGTTGCTGGACGTGCGCATGCCGGGCTTGTCCGGGATCCAGGTCGCACGCCATATCGGCACGCTGCAAAATCCGCCCGCCGTGATCTTCACCACCGCCTACGATCAATATGCGGTCGAGGCGTTCGAAACGGAAGCCGTGGGCTATCTGCTGAAGCCGGTACGCAAGGAGAAACTGGCCCACGCGCTGCGCCACGCCGCACGCATTTCGCCCGGCCGGCTGATCAGAGTGGCGGAGTCGGCACGCATCGAGCATCGGCGCGAACAGATCTGCGCGCGACTGGGCGAGCAGTTGCACCTGATTCCGATCGAGGACATCTATTACTTCCTGGCGGACCAGAAATACGTCACGGTCAAGCACCGGGGAGGAGAAAACTTGATCGACGAACCGCTCAAGGCGCTCGCCGATGAATTCTCGCCCGACTTCGTGCGCATACATCGCAACGCCCTGGTCGCGGAGCGGCAAATCTCAGCGGTGGAACGCACGGATTCGGGCCAGTACGCGGTGCGGATACGCGAATGCGGCGATGTCCTGGAGGTCAGCCGCCGCCATGCGGCAGAGCTGTTGCGCCGCATTCGAGGCGATGCTTGAGCGGGGCGATGATCGACGGATATGTCAATAACTCAAGTCCGGCTCCGCAGGATGCGGCGGGCGGTGGTATAGAACAGAGCGCCACGGCTCGCCCAGCGCATCAAGCGCCGTGGCCGCAGCATCACGACGGCCGCAATCCCGCCGGC
>JBEBRC010000146.1:0-9000 GCA_040395055.1 Steroidobacter denitrificans | reverse complement strand
CATCCATGACCAGGTCGCAGATGATCAGATCAGGATTGATGCTTGCCAGCCTATGCCTCACCTCGGCGGCGTTGGTGGAAAACGAAAGTCGATATTCATCGGCATTCATTAGCGCGCCCAGGGCCAGTCGCGCCGTCGCGTCGTCATCAACGATCAGGATCCGGGCGGACGGTGCCGTGTCGGTGCATGGATTCAGACTGCGAAAGATCTGCGTGTCAGACAGAGTGGCATCGTGGTACACAGCGTGTGACATCTGAACTCATCCTCGGTGACGTGCGATTTCCAGGCACTGTAGCGGCTGTCACCGGGCGAAATGCGACGCGACTCACGGAAAGTGCCTGCGTTTTGCAGGCAACGGCAAGAGATACTTTCAGATTGACGCCAACCGCGGTTGCCGCAACCACTGATTGAAGGCTAACTTGAACCCTGGCCGGCAGGAGCTGTCGGCGCGAATGGCAGTCCAGGCAGCCCCAGGTTACCCAGACACTGATTGGCCTCTTCGAGATAATCAGTAACGACCTCACGTGCCTTGGGTGTCAGAGACACGAAATCACGACGAGCATCGTCCGGATCCGGGATTCGCGACACGTAGCCGCGGGTCGTCAGCTCATTGATACGCCGCAGCAAAGTGGTAGAGGAAACATTCGAGGTAGGTACCATCAGTCCCGATACGGAGATTCGCTGCTGCTGCCGTTCGGCCCGCACGAGTTCGAGCAACAGATCCCAGGCCACATCGTCCAGCTTGTGCTCCTCGTAGCGACCACGCAGGCGCCGCAGCAGCTCGATCGTGTCGAGTGCCGACACGGACACCGCTGCCGATCCGGTGGACGTACGAATGCCCTCGCGCGCAGGCACCAGCGACGCGTGGGGCGCCGTATCCGCCGCAACGGCAAGCTGCCTCAGGCGCTCGGTCAACTCCTGGGCTTGGCGGATCAGGTGCTCGACCTCGGGCGCCGGTGACACCCTCTCGACGCGCTCGGCGTCCTCTCGCGCCATGGCCCGCTTCACCGCCTCGAGCAGCTCCGGCGGACGAACGGGCTTGATTAGGAAATCGCAAACGCCCAGCCGAAGAGCCTCAATCGTCACTTGCACGGAAGGCTGGGCAGTCAGCAGCAGGACGCGCGGCATGGGCTGGGACACGCGCTGCGTGAGGAGCCGATCGACGAACTGCAGGCCGGTCATGCCAGGCATGTAGATGTCACTGATCACGACCTTGACAGCAGCTTCTTTCGCCATCAACGACAACGCCTGCTCAGGACCACCGGCAACATGGCAACGATACCCGGCCGTTGAGAGCACTCCTTCGAGAATACTCAACATGGCCGGATCATCGTCGAGAATCAGCACTTCACCATGCATAACGCAAGCCCCTGGAATCCCGCCTCTCCGCGCTATACGGCAGGCACGGCCCGACAGCCGTCATCTGTAAATCATACTTGCTCGTATGTTTCGAGTCATCGCGATTGTGTATCATTTTTCGTTTGTCGACGCTCCCCTCACTCCTACAGTGGACCGTCCATGCAAGTCCTCAATTTGAGGGAGTCAGAATCAAGATGATGCCAGTCGCGCCCAGGCACAAGAGGCCCATGCCCACGCTTTGGGTCATGTTCATCATATTGGCGGCGGCAGCGGTGGATCTCGCCTCTCCTCCGCTACAACTGAAACTGTTCACCGAACATAGCCTGACTCTTGAACCTGCATTGCTGATGGTCTGCGCCCTGATCGGCGGGCGGTGGCTATCGATCGCTCTGGTCATTCTCATGATCTGCGATGTACTCCTTGGCGGCGAACCCAAATATCTACCTGTCTATCTCCTAGCTGCCCTGACTTGCGCCGAGCTGTTACGCCGCGGCATCGCCCCCCTTTTGGCAACGGCCCTGCTTCTGGTGACAACCGTCATTCCACTGATCACCATCGCGGATGGCGGGATGGTGCTCCCGGATGCCATCACTGTCGCAGTGCTTGCAACCGAAGCCAGCGCAACAGGAGCGAGAGCTGGGGTCGTGCTGAGGCGGATATCACGGCGCCCCATGCATTACATCAACCGCTGCCGGCTACGATGTGAGCATGTGGCGTTCGTTCTCGTGGTGGGCACGGCTTCCTTCACGACGCTCGGCACGCTGTTCAGCCTGCAGGCCGCCAATACGACTCCCCAGAGTCCTGCCATTCTCTACGGACTTCTGGGGCTGGCGCATCTCGCCAGCTTCGTCGGCGCAAGACGATTCGCCAAGACGATGGAACGTCTTACTATGGGCCGATTGATGCCTTCGTCTTCCGCCGCTGGGGCATCCGGCCGATCCGCGCGCGAGCTACCCTTGGAAATGAAGCGCCCCCTGCTACAACTGCATCGACAGGCGATTCAGCAGCGCACCGAAGCAAGGCAGAGCACGGGGAAGCTCAGGGCGGCGCAACATGCCCTGGCGCAACTACGCAACCGGCTACTCGTTTCCGAACGCAGTTTGATTGAGAGAAGCTCTGTCCTGAAGCGGATTACGCACGCTCACGAGCTCACTGTGGCGCGCTGGCGCGCGCTGATCGACCCGTCTTCGGATGTAGTGATATTCGCAGATGACGACGGAAAGATCGAGTATGTCAATCGATCGGTGCTCGGCATGCTCGGATTCCAACCGCCCGAACTGATCGGCAAGAAAGTCTCCATCCTATTGCCGGATTTCGCCATGGATGGACACCCGCTCGAGCTCGCAACGGGAAAAGAGGAATCATCCCGCTCGCTGGCCCCAAGAATCGCAGAGGCAGCAGTCCGCAAGGCGGACGGCAAGCAGCGCGAGCTCGCCATCCGAGTGCAAGAATTCTCGCTCGCGGGGAATAGGAAATTCGCCATACAGCTGCGTGATTCCAGCGGCATGAAGCGCGCGCTCTCGATCATGGAGTCGGCGAAAGCGACCGCACAGGCGGCGCATCGCTCCCAGGAGACGTTCATTGCCGCAACGAGCCATGAGCTGCGAACACCTCTGCACGGCCTGATCGCCACGCTCGATATGCTGCGCGACGAGCGCTTGTCGCCGGAAGGAGAGCGAAGACTCGGCATTGCCAAAGCATCGTCACGCTCGCTGCTCAACATTGCGAACGACATCCTCGATCTCACCCGTATTGGCAGCGACGCATTCTCCCTGGAGCGTAGCCACTTTTCCCTCAAAGCGATCATTCAGGAAGTCGTTGCTGAAGCCACTGACCAGGCCAGAACGCGGAAACTGCGACTCTCCGGCAAGATCAGCAGCAGGTTTCCTCCCTCATTCATCGGCGATCCGCAACGAATGAAACAGATCATCGGCAACCTGGTATCGAATGCGCTCAAGTTCACGTCGCATGGATCGATCTCGGTCAACGCCCACTTCGACGGCCAGCTCTGCACCATCGATGTCGCCGATACGGGCGAGGGAATCCCGCACGACAAGCAGGCGGCCATCTTCGAGCCGTTCGTCCAGGTGGAATCTACCAGCCGGGCAGACGGAGCAGGCCTGGGGCTGTCCATCAGCAAGCGCCTGAGCGAAGCGATGGGAGGCAGGCTAGTGTTACGCAGCAGCGGACCCGCCGGGTCGATATTCCGCTTGGTCCTGCCGCTCCAGCCTAGCAACGAGCCGGTCTCCGAGGATCAAAGTCAGCGTGTCTTCAATAACCCCCGGGGGCGAATCCTCGTCGTCGAAGACCACCCGGCCAATCAATATGTCGTGCAAGGCATGCTCAACGCACTCGAGTGCCCAAGCCAACTCGCACAATCCGGCTCGGAAGCGCTCTCGCTGCTGGAGAATCAGGAATTCGATCTCATCCTGATGGATTGCAGGATGCCCGGCATGGACGGTTACGAAACCACGCGTCGCGCCAAGAGCCTGCTCAAGAAGCACATTCCGATCATCGCCATGACGGCAAACGCAACCCTCGAAGACAAGAAACGCTGCCTCGAAGCCGGGATGGATGACTTCCTCACTAAGCCATTCGGGCGGCGCACGCTCAACGATATCCTGTGCAAGTGGTTGATGCCGCAGCCTGAAGGGAACTCCGCCGATGGAGTCGATCGCTACAAGAAGACTCCCGTCCTCGACCAAAGCGTGTTCGATGAGTTGTGGGAGAATCTGCGCTGGCAGCTGCCACCCATGCGCCGGATAGGCGAGACCTTCATGTCGACCGCGCAGAAGACTCTCGAATCCCTAGGGACCCGCAACCAGGAAACAGAGCGCCATCTTCATACATTGCTCGGCACGGCTGGAATGATCGGTGCAAGACAGGTCGAGTATCTTGCAGCCCGGCTGCAGGGGGCGGTCAAGGCGCAACGAGCTACAGAGGTCGACTCGATGCACGGTCAACTTTCAGAAGCAATTCAGGCATTCGAGCACGAATTCACGGTGAAGCTCGGCGCGGCCCACGGACGGTTTTCCTAAAGCCACTATCGTGGATTTCCCCGGGCCGACCGAATTCGGCCTGCCTGTCGGCGTCGCATCGGACATGCGTCGCCTTCGTCGCTGCGAGCGACAGCATCAGATCGGCCGTCGATGAGCCGCATACCGAAATGACGCGCCACGCCGGATAGACCGATCACCCTGTGCCGCGGTGCCTGCCACCAGCTGCGCCAATGTCGTGCGCGAAACCTGATTGAACGATCCGTCAACCTGCTATGGTTCGACCGATTCGTCTGATGCGCAAGGGGATCTGTCGTGGGGGAATATCGCAAGCTCTGGTGGACGCTGATCGCGGTCCTTGTCGCCACGTTCAGCATATTGGGCTTTTACGGCACCGAGTTTTACCGCAAACCACCACCGATTCCCGAACAGGTCGTATCGGCCGGCGGCGCCGTACTGATGACCCGCGACGATATCCTGGACGGACAGACAGCCTGGCAAAGCACGGGCGGGATGCAGGTCGGGTCGATCTGGGGGCATGGCGCCTATCAGGCGCCCGACTGGTCCGCCGACTGGCTGCATCGCGAACTGCTCGCCTGGCTCGACCTGGCGGCGCATGAGACCGAGGGCAAGTCCTTCGACTCTCTCACCATCGATGAACAAGCCAAGCTCACCTATTGGCTGAAGCAGGAATATCGCCGCAACAGCTATGACGCCGACACCGGCATCCTGACTGTTTCCGATCGGCGTGCGCGGGCGATGGCCGAAGTAGCGGCCTATTATCAGCAGCTGTATGGCGACGATCCGGCGCTGAGGCAGCGACGCGACAACTACGCCATGAAGGAAAACACGCTGCCCGACCCGCAGCGGCGTCAAGCGCTGACCGACTTCTTTTTCTGGACCGCCTGGGCCACCGCCACCGAACGGCCAGGGACGAACGCAACCTATACCAACAACTGGCCACCCGAACCACTGATCGGCAATCACCCCACCGCCGAGAATATCATGTGGTCGTTGGCCTGCGTCATGATCCTGATCCTCGGCGTCGGCGCACTCATCTGGGGGTGGGCATTCCTGCGCAGGCACGAGCCCGAACCACAGGCACCGGCGCATGATCCGATCCTGTCCATCGGCCTGACGCCATCGCAACGGGCGGTCGGGAAATATCTGTTCGTCGTGATGGCGCTGTTTGTATTCCAGGTGTTCCTCGGGGGCCTGACCGCCCACTACACCATCGAGGGGCAAGGCTTTTACGGCATCGACCTGTCATGGCTCCCCTATTCCCTCAGCCGCACCTGGCATGTCCAGAGCGCCATCCTGTGGATCGCCACGGCGTTTCTCGCGGCCGGCCTATTCCTCGCGCCAGTCATCAACGGCGGTAAGGACCCTAAATATCAAGCACTCGGCGTCCATATCCTGTTCGCCGCGCTCCTCATCGTTGTTGTGGGTTCCTTTGCCGGCAATTATTTCGCCATCGCCCAGATCATGCCGCCGGAACTCAATTTCTGGCTGGGCCACCAGGGCTATGAATATCTCGATCTCGGCCGGCTGTGGCAGATCGCGCTGTTCATCGGCATATTATTCTGGCTGCTCCTGATGCTGCGCGCCATGATCCCGGCGATGCGCGGCGGCGGCGACAAGAATCTCATCGCATTGCTTTGCGTATCGGTTGTCGCCATCGGGCTATTCTATGGCTCCGGCTTGTTTTACGGCGAGCGCACTCACATCACTATCATGGAATACTGGCGCTGGTGGGTGGTGCATCTGTGGGTGGAGGGCATATTCGAAGTCTTTGCCACTACCGCATTGGCATTCATCTTCTCCTCCATGGGGCTGGTGTCGCGCCGCATCGCCACCGCCGCTGCCCTGGCGTCGGCCTCGCTGTTCATGGTCGGCGGCGTGCCCGGCACCTTCCACCACCTGTATTTTTCCGGCACCACGACGCCGGTCATGGCAGTGGGCGCGGCGTTCAGCGCGCTCGAAGTCGTGCCGCTGATCGTGCTCGGCTACGAAGCCTGGGAGCATTGGAGCTACAAGGATCGTGCTCCGTGGATGCAGCGAGTGAAATGGCCGTTGATGTGCTTTGTGGCGGTGGCGTTCTGGAACATGCTCGGTGCCGGCGTTTTCGGCTTCATGATCAACACACCGGTAGCGCTTTTCTATCTACAGGGCCTCAACACCACTGCCGTTCATGCCCATGCTGCCCTGTTCGGCGTCTATGGCTTCCTGTCGCTGGGCTTCGTACTGCTGGTGCTACGCTACCTGCGTCCTGACGTCCTGTTCAACGAACGGTTGATGAAAACCGGCTTCTGGAACCTGAACGCCGGCCTGGTGCTGATGATCTTCACCAGCCTGCTGCCGGTCGGATTGTTCCAGTTCCAGGCAAGCACCAGCGTCGGCATGTGGTATGCGCGCAGCGACACCTTCCTGCAACAGCCCTTCCTCGAAACCCTGCGCTGGATACGCACCTTCGGCGATGTCGTATTCATCGTTGGCGCCGTGGCGATCGCGTGGCAGGTAGTGATCCTGGGCCTGTGGCGCAAGGGCACATCCGCATGACCTCTTATCCTGAATATTCAGGAAGAATCCGCCCAGGCCCGAAAGGATGACGATGCCAATAAGGAACGCGCCCGGAGGTTCCGTCAGAGCGACGGTCTGGAAATCATGACGATAGTCGTCATTCCGGCGCAGATACTCCCACGCGTACGCGGCAGCCTGAATATGCTTCGCTGCCATCCAGCACGGCATCCAATCGCCGGAGGACCGTAAAGGGCAGAATGACGTCGCGATACTTACCGCGCACATAGACATCGCGCAGACGATCATCTGCTACGCTCCAGATGAAATCGGCGATCCATTTGAGCTGGCTTTGATCTTGTTGTTGCCGTGCTGTCTTTATTTCTATTGTCCTATACCGTTCCCCACCAACTCGGCAAGAAACTTCGCAAAAGGTTTGATGTCACCGTCCACACTGGCGCGCTCGAGGGCGGCCATGTAGTCGGCACGTCGCTCCAGAGGAACGATGGTCCAGGGGTATCCGCCGGAGGCGAGCATGAGGTTCATCAGGAAGCGGCCCATGCGCCCGTTTCCATCCATGTACGGATGGATGTAGACGAACATGAAGTGCCCGAGAACGACGCGGAATGATGCCTCGATTTCCTGGTGGAGCAGATCGAAGAGCGCTGGCATGAGTTCGCGCACGGCTTCGATGTTCGGAGGCGTGTGCATGGAGCGCCGGATGTAGACCGGGCCGTTGCGGTATCCGGCAAGATCGGCCGCGCGCAGAATTCCCGCCGTCACACTCGGCCCAAATAGTTCGCGGTACCAGGTGGCATGATCACGATCAGCGACCTGTCCCGCGTTCTCGCCGTTCAGGACTTTCTTGATGCTCTGCTCGACCGCCTGAAACGCTTGCCAGTACCCGCGCGCCGCCACGGCGTTGCGGTGTTCCTGATCGCCCTTGTCCGCATCCGGATTCCAGTTGCCCGTGCAAACCTTTTCGATGAGCTCGGCGCTGACCTTATAGCCCTCGATGGAGAGAGAGTTGTAGGCGTCGTTGACGTAAATCTCCTCCACGCGCTTCAGATAGGCGGCTACGTTTGATGGCCGCCCGGGTGCATCCGGAAATATGCCGCGCACGTCTTCGCGCATCCGCGCCCAATCCATACGCATCCGGTTGACGTAGGGCGAAGTCTCGCGCGCGTCAAAGGAGACGAGCGAGCGATCCTCGAATGGATCGTTCTCACTGATCGTGTATCCGGCCGCCCGCATCGCGCCTGTAATGTCATCGGCGACCCGTTCCCGGCCGATGTTGCGGAAGGCCGCGGCCAGCCGTCCGGCGATAGTGCTGTGCCCGCCGTCCAGCAATCGCTCTAGCAGGCCGGATGCATCCTGGACCATTGCCAGCGCCGCACGCATTTCGGTGGGGCGGGCGGCGAACTGTGCCTGTGAACAACCAATCAGCGCAGCGGGTAGTTTGTAGACCCGGACGCCGTCTTTGGTGTCCCGGTTGGCAGCCGGCGGCAGCTCCAGCCGGACATCGAATATCGACGTGTCGTGGACCAGTCCGGTCGGCTTGTTATTCCCGCGCGGGGAGCGCACGAGTAACTGACGCGGCACGGTCCAGTTGCCCGTATGAAGACTGATGGATTGTTCGGGGCTCACGCACCAGTCCGCCTCGAACCGGGACTCGAGATAGGACGCGCAGAACGCCCAGAACGAGGCATACCAGGAGGTGCTCTCCCCCGGAGATTCATCTGGGCGGGAGGAGATGTACCATCCCTTCATCACTTCCTTGATGAACCCGCCTTTGACCAATCGCTCGCGGTGCGTCCGGGTCATGTCACCGGCACGGAGCGCAACACGCCCGGCGTCCTGAAGCTCCTTCAGGACGGCGAGAGATGCAGCCAGTTTGTCGGCGGGCGTTGCCACGAGTCTGATTCCTAAATCTAGGTTTTCGCGTATTGTGATACCTAGGTTATTAGGTTTTATTGTATTTAGGTTTTTGTGTCAATTTATTTTTAGGTTATTACGCAAAGTGCGCCTCTCGGACCATGGCATTCGCTGCACCCTCTAGAGCTCCACCATCGCGATGCAACCACTCGGATCGGCGAGCATCCAACCCGCGCAGGGTTGGTCGATGGGG
>JBEBRC010000145.1:0-9041 GCA_040395055.1 Steroidobacter denitrificans | reverse complement strand
CGACAGGGTCGTGGGATAGATCTGTTGTGCCGTCAATGTCAGTGCGCCGCTGCTGCGCAGCGACCCGGTCAGGGAGCGCGCCGAGTCCAGCTGCACACCCCGGGCACGAATATCGCCGCGGGCATTCAAGGCGACAGCGGCGAAACCCGACAGGACGCTGTGACCGACGAGGTCGATCAGGCCGGCCTCGATGGTCAACTCGCCAGCCAGCTCGCCGCTGCCGGTGAGCACGCCAGGCACCTCCTGCATGACCGTGGCGCGCGGGCCCAGCGAAACCACGGTGGGGGCGATGCGCGCATCGCCACCGTCCGACAACAAGACGGCGCTGTCGATGGAAAGGCTGCCGCGCAGGCTCAGGTCGAGGCCATCGCGCAGCACGACCTCGCCGCTCACTCGCTCCATGGCGCCCAGATCGTTGCGCGCCCGGGCCTCGATCTGCAGGTGATCGAATCCCGCCCGTTCGATCTGCTGCGCAGACAATACCGACCGGCCCGCCGCATCCGCATCGAGGGCCGATCCGGCGCGGAACGTCACCGCGGGCGCGGTCTGCGCCAATTCGATGCGTCGTGCGGCCTCCGGGAAGATCGGCGGCAGGACGTCGAAATCGCCGTAGCGGGCGCTCGGGTCGAGCACCACCGACAAGGAACCGCCGAGCAGGCCAGAGGATGCGCCGGTCGATTCACCCGCCGAACCGCCGGCATGAGCCCGCAGATCGCCACTCAGGAAGATACCTTCCGCGGCCGTGAAGCTCATGCTGCCGGCCCGGGAAGCGATGTCCCGGCGCTGATGACTCTCGATGCCGCCGGCCCGAACCGTACGAATGTCCATGGCGCCCAAGGCGCCGGAGACATCGAGCACGGACCCCGGACTGGCCGCGATATAGCCACGGCTCGCCGTCAAGTCGATGCGCCCGCCCTGCAGCACTTCGCCCGTCAACAGGCCCAGTGGGTTCGGCACGTAGCGCGTCGTTCCCGCGGCCGACAGGCGCGCCTGCTCACCCAGCCAGATCGACTGGGTCGGCAGATACTCGGCCACGCCGAGTCCGGTGTTCAAGCGCAGGGCGATCTCCCCCGCCGATGCGCTGATCTCGCCGTCGACCCGGATCGAGGTGTTGCTCTCCAGGTGTACGCGTGCGCCGGGTTCCGTGACGATGCGCGAGCCTTGCAGCAGCGACAGGTAGGGCAGTCCGGCGAACTCCGCCGCGCTCATCAACTGACCGCTGCCCTGCCGGTAGCCCGATTCCAAGCTCAGGCTCACCGGCTGGCGCTGCCAGCCATCCAGCAGCGCGATCGAGCTGAGGCCGGCCAGCGACGCTGCGGAGGCGACCGAACCCGCACCGGCGTCCAGCACCAGGTTCTGCGCCTGCAAGATCAGCTGCGTATCGGCACCCAGGCTCAGGCCGCCATTGCGCGAGGCCAGCGCATAGGTGGTAAATCCGCCGGAACGCAGCAGCGCAGGTCCGACCAGGAACGCCTCCGGCGAGAGGTCCTGGGCGCAGGAGGTGGCCATGTCCGCGATACAGATCTGCGGCGCATGCAGCGACAGGCTGCCGCCACCTTCCAGGGCGTAGGCGCTCAACGTTGCCTGCATCTGCAGCACGGGCGTGTCTTGCGTGAAACTGGCGGAGGACGCCGCGCCGACGGTGACCGAGCCACCGCGGCCGGCCGTGATCGTGCCGTCGCGCGCCATGCGCGCCCCACCCGAGACATCGATGCGGCTGCCGTCTTCCAGGATCACATGGCTGTCGACCCCCACCAGGCTGGCGTTGCCGCCGTCGAGCGCCAGCGGCTCCGTCGCCCGTCCCGGGTTGACCTGCACGGTCTCGTTCACCCAGGCACCCGCCAGATTCAGGCTCGCCGACTCCCGAAAGCGCAGTTCGCCCGATCCGAATCCCAGCTGGGAGGTCGTCGTATTCGCGCGCAGACTGACACTGCCGCCGATACTGGACACCCTGCCGCCGAAATCGATATCGCGCGCAGTGATGCTGATGCTGCCAAGCGCCGGCAAATCCAGGTGTGTCTCTTCCGCCACCCACACCGAGCCGTCGGAACGAATCGCCACCCGTGTCGCGGCGCCTTCGCCGAACAGTTCCGGTCGTATGCGGGTCGCGGTCAAGGTATCGGGCAGCGCGTCGCTCAAGGGATCGAACGCGCCACCGTCGGCATTCGTCAGCCCTGGCAAGACCCGCCCGGCAGTGACCTCGACCTCGCCCAGGACGTAAAACCCCGCCACGCCCACCTCGGGGCCGAAAATCAGCTGGCCACCGACAGGAATCTGGTTGAAGGGCCGGTACAGCGCATTCTCGAACACCGCCGACGGGTATCGCTGATGCATCCCCACGACGCGGTCGGCCTGCAGGCGTCCATCGAAGATCACCTTCGGCGCCAGCAGCGACAAGGAGCCCGCGTCCTGGCCTTCCACATAGCCTTGTTCGAAGCGACCGCTGCCACCGGCGAAGGTGCCATGGAACTGTTCGGTGACGCCCCAGCGCGCATGCTGCCGCGCATAGGAAGCGCCGCTCAGGACGCTCACATAGTCCATCAGAGGATCGGCATCGCCGATGTCATGAACCCGGCCGTCGGCGCCCAGCAGCGCCGAGGTGGTGATATAGCCATCTTCATAACGTACCGAGCCGCCCGAGACATTCACCGTGGCGCCGTCGGCGACGACGATGTCGCCCTGCGATTCGATCGTTACCGTACCGCCTGCAAGGCTGCGCTGTTCGACCGTGCGCGGCATGGCCGCGACATCGCCGCTGAGATCGCCGATCGCCGAACCGACCCATGAACTGCCGTCCTCGCGGGTGCCGTGGCGTCGGATATCGATCTGCACGCTCTGGCCGCGCAACGTCCCATTGCGCTGCTCCGGGCTGTCTGCCAGCTGGCTGCCACGCAACTCGACCGAGAGCACGTTGCTTTCCATCGACTGGGTCGTGTGTACGCCCGACACGTCCAGCAACGCATCCTTGTCGATGAACACGCGCGAGTCGCTGTCGCCGAAGATGGTCGAAGGATTGCGCACGGCCCCCGAGCCTTCATCGCTCGCCTTGATGCGTATCTGCCCGCTTGGCGCGCGCACCGAGGAATCCTGTTCCAGGGTGACGCGGTTCCCCGCCAGCAGGATGCTGGAACGCGGCTGCTCGTTGACATCGACCGTCGTGGACTGCGGGTCGTCGTCCAGCAGGACATCGGTGCGACTGCCGGCGCCGAGCGTCAGGTTGCCGCCGCGGGTGCGGTCGGCGGCGATCAATTGCACCGAGCCGTTGGCCCGTACCGAAGTCGTCGCCGACACCCGGCCGCGCTGATTCACCGTCAAACCCGCCAGGGTGACGTTGCCATGCTCGGCAATGATCTGGCCGACCAGCTGCGTGGGGTCGGTGATTCCCGCATTCGCGGCATCGCCATTTTCGACCACCCCTTCCAGGTCGACGGCGACGATCAGGCCACGCAGATTCTGATCCGTGGTGGCACTCAGGTACACCGACTGCCCGGCAGCCAGGATGGCCTGGCCGTCCGGCGTTTCGATCCTGCCTTTGTTCTCGACCACCGGCGCGAACAGGAAGATCTGGCCGCCGTCCGCCTGCAACAATGCGCCCGATTGCACCTGCAAGGGGGCGCTTTCCAGCAATTCGCCGGTCTGCGGATCGGTAAACCGACTGGCCAAGGGCTGTGTGTCTCCCCCCACCGTCAGTCCGCCGTCCAGAACGTCGGGGCGCATATTCAAGGTCGAGGCCACCAGGGCGCCGACATCGACTTTTGCGCCCTCCCCAAAAATGATGCCGTTCTGGTTGACCAGGTAGATGCGGCCATTGGCCTTGAGCGAGCCGAATATCCTGCTGGGATCCGCCTGAAAGATGCGATTCAAGGCTACCGAACCGGCATCGGGCTGCTTGAACTCGACGCTGCCGTCCGGCGCGATATTGAAGCTGCGCCAATTGAGCACCGCGTTCTGGGAGCTCTGGTTGATCGTCAATGAATTGCCCTGGAGCACCGAGGTCGCGGCCCCGGAAGTCACCCAGGTACTCGGCCCGTTCGCACCACAGGCGCCTGCGGCGCAGGGCATCGGCAGGGGATCGGCCGCCTGCGCACCCAGGCTGCCGGCGGCGATGCCGCCCAATAGAATGTGCCGGATCACCGTCCGCAGAATCGGGGAACCGGCGGCATGGCGAACGTTGCGAGTCATGGCGTCAGGCTTCCTGGATGCGGGGCCGGCACAGAGCATCTGGTTACGCATGGTCGACACTCAGAAACCGTAGATCAGCTGGAACAACAGGCGTGTTTCGTGCGCCTCGGTCCGGTCGGTGGCGCGCAAGGTGTAGGCGCCGTCGAGGGCGAGCTTGAAGCCGCCGAAGGCATTCATCCTCAACCCCAGGCCGGTACTGGACAACTCGATGCGCGAGGTTTGTCCCGGCAGGGCGTCGATCAGCGATACGATGCCTCCATCCAGGAACGCCAGCAGATACAGATCGGACACAAAACCCCGTGACCAGCGAGTGAACGAGGGCGTGCGCCACTCCAGGCTGCCGCTGACGCCGTAGTCGCCCAGCGCTTCGGACTCCAGATAGCCGCGCACGCTCTGGGCGCCGCCGATGGAAAACTGCTCATTGCTGATCATCGGTTCGACGGCATACTGGCCCGCGAGACGAACATAGGCGCGGGTGCCCCACCAGATGCGATGCTCATGTTCTGCGCCGGCGCGCAGGTGAAAGAAATCCGGCTGGGCGCGAAAGCGTTTGTACTCGAACTCGTCCGGATCGTTGAACACACCACGGACACCGAAGTTCGCGCTGACATTGAAGCCGGTGGTGCTGGCCTCGCGACGGGCATTCGCCCCATAGGCCACCGACCATGCTGCATAATCGATCGGCGTCTCATCACGGGCGCCATCGCCCAGCAGGATGCCCTCTTCGAAATCCTTGTAGTCGACCCCGAGACTCACGCTGCCGAAGAAGCCGCCCGCCTCGGGCGTGGGAATGATGTAGCGCATTCCATAAATGCGCCCCGCGCCCAGCACCGACAAGGCTCCGATCGTGGACACATCGCTGTCAGTACCCACCGCGTACACCGCCAGCATATGACCCGAACGAGTGATCGGCGCCACGTAGGTGCCCGCGATGACACGCGCCTCATCCGGCTCCTCGGGAGCCGTCTGGTATTGCAGCGACAGGCTGTGGAACTTCTGCCACAGGTTGTCATAGCTCAGGTTGAGGCTCGCCCGGGTCTTGCTGGTATCGGCGGTGTGGCCATTGTTCAATTCCACCGTGGCGTGCAGCGGCAAAGAGTCATCGACCTTCAGTTCCACATCCACCGTGCCGGGTGTGCGTCCGGCACGCAGTATCGGGGTAATCCCACGATCGCTTGTCTGGCGGTTCGCCAGCGCCAGTTCGTCCTGGACCTGCGGCATGTGCGGCACCTGTCCGGCCGTCAACGACGGCAAGATCGCCCGCAGCCGGCCGTTGGAGAAATAGCGCGCGCCGCTGATGCGCACGCGATCCAGCCTGCCTTCCGTCACCCGCAGGCGCACGATGCCGTCGGGTCCGACATCCTGCTCTGGAATATCCACGAACACGGTCGCGTAGCCGGCATCCCTGTAGGCGCTTTCCAGAGCAGCCCGGGCGCCCTCGACATCACCCAGGGTCTTGTGCCGCCCCAGGAAGGAATAGGTGGCCCGCTCGATCTGCACGCCAGGCAGCACGGTGTTGCCCAGGACACGCAGTTCCAGCAGGTCGAAGCGTTCCGCATCGGCATCGGACGACATATCGACTGAACCGTCCAGGCCCGCCGGCTCATTCGCCTGGGCATGCATGACGAACGAAATACAAAAAATCGTAGTGAGTACAGCACGATGAATGGCGAGCAGGCGGTACGCGACAAATCTGTCACACGCGCCTTTAACGCCTTGTGCGCGTAGCGAGCAAGGCCAGCCCTGCGAATCCGGATCGTGCGGCACCGTGGTCTTCTTCATCCTGCGATTGTCGGCAACGAACATTGAAATATTGTTGCAATCTGTGAACTCGTACCGGGCGCAGCGCCTGAGTCGTATTGCTGCCCTGAAATGCGGCGTCATGCGCAGAGTGTTTGCCCCATACAAAATTGAAAAAGGTGGCGCTACCTGTGCAGCGCCACCCTGAGCCAGGACAGGAAGAGACCCGCCCTGCAATTGCTTTCGACTGCGATCAGCCGATCAGAAACCCGGAACCGCCTGGAACGGCGCGTTACAGTTGTTCGGGCCCTGGCCAGGTGCCGTGCGGGTCTGGCTGTTCACCGGACCGCCGTTGGCGGCGAGCGGCGAGCGAACATTACCTGCAAGAATGGGGAACGCCGGCTCGATCGAACCTGCGACCGGCGAGACCAGGATGCCCGTGTCGCAGGAACCATCCGTCGTGCCCGCGCAGGCGGCATTCTGGAAGCCCGTATTGGTCGCGGACACCGCGGCTCGGTCGCCGATGCGGTTACGGATGTGCGCCCAGATCGCGCGGTTGCCGCCGGCGGTGGTCACGTCCGGATTGCGGGTATTGAGGGTGTTCTCGGTGAAGAAGTCATAACGCCCTTCCTGGGCCGCCACCAAAGTCGGCTCCTGGCCGTCCACACGCACATAGCGGAAACGATCCGACGTCCCGGTCGTCGCGGGCCGGCGCTCGGTGCTGGCCACGCCGACGCGATACTGAGTCGAGGTGTTGTGGTTGACACAGTTGCGTACATCGCCCGAGCCGGCGCCCGCGAATACGTAGTGATTACCGTAGGGGGTGGCATTCCAGCCGCAACCGCCGTTCAAGCAGGAGAGCTGGTCAGGCGTAACGAAACCCGCCTTGTTCAGACCGGTGTTGCAGTTCTCGTTCAAGTAGTGGATTTCGAAGCTGGTCTGGGTGCCGGAAGTCTCGCCGCGCCGGCAGACGTAGGCGGCGGTATCACCCGACACACCCACTTGCTGGCCATTGATGTAGACCTGTGACCAGTCGAGGATCGAACCGGCGAACATGCCGCTGAGCACCGACTTCGGAATCGAGGGCACGTTGGCCAGCGTTTCGCTACCGACCGACAGGTTCTGGACCTGCTGCAGGCGGTTGCGCAGAGCCTCGCTCACGATGGGCGCAAACAACACCTGGATGGCGGGGCTGGCGGTCAATGCTGCGGCATCTCCGGCTGTCACGCCCGCGGTTCCGACGAACGTCGCCGGATCCACGTCGGAAATACCGACATGCGGCGGGGCCGCCAGGTTGGCCAGGGTCGTGGCGCAGGAGCGGACCTGGTGGCTCTGCAGACCGTTCGAGCCGCCGGCATTGGTCGGCGCCGCGGTGCAGTTGGCCTGGATGTTGGCCGCCGTCGGATTGATGAAGTTGGACAGGTTCTGCTGGCGGGCAACCTGCAGGATGCCATTCGCCGAACCGCCGGCCGTCTCCTTGACGACCACGATGTGGCTACCGACCGGCAGCCCGGTGACGTTCGCCGTCGAGAGGCAGGAGATCAGGAAGTCGTTACCGCGAGTGTAGATGTCCAGCGAACCGGCCTGGCAGGCGGCGCGGTTGCCGGTCTCGGCATCCGCCGGATCCAGCGCGAACAGATTGCGCAGGGTGTTGTCGCTGGCAGTCGCACCGCCGATGCGCAGCACCACCGGCGCAGTGGCGCCGAACACGGCGGGGTCGACCGCCCAGGAGGTTGCGCTAACCACGCACAATGCGCCGGCAACGCTTGCTTTCAATAGCATGTTCATGAATCACTCCAAGATAGAGGGCCAGGATCTGGCCGGAAATTAGTGAGCGTTTATCGCGGGTTCGCGCTGGAGCGCGAACCCGTCAAATCGAGATTTCAGCTCGAACCCCGAAATCGGAATTCGGGATGCCTGCGAACGGGACAAACACGCCCCGTTTGCAGTTGCCATCAAGCGATGCGGACTTCGTCGGTGCCGCGACGGCGGCCGACCACACCCAGACCGGCCAGGCCGGACAACAGCAGCCAGGCAGCTGCGGGCAGCGGCACCGGCGCCGTTGAACCGGCAACGTTCCAGCTCAGCGTGCTGGTCTCGATGTCCAAGGTCCAGCGGCCGATCACGCCATTCTCGGATTCGTAACGGTCGATCTGCGCCTGACCGGTTCCGCCGCGTGCCGCATTGGTCATCAGATGGAACGCCAACGCATCAGTCACGCTGCCGCCAGTGAAAAACGGGAACGTCGCTGTCGTCGTACCGTAGAACTGTGTCGCATAGCGCGGGTCGGCCGGATCGGTGACGATGTCCGGCGTACCGTCTACGGCGTTCAGGTTGGAAACGAAGTTAAAGTACGCATTGTTTGCATTGACGACCACGCCATTGAGCGTGGACACGGTGTCGTCCAGCGTGGTCGTCAGAAAGCGAGCGCTGAACGCATTCTGGTTGTTGCCCCCGTCTCCCGCCGATACGTGCCAGCGAAGATCCTCGGCGTTGCCCAGCGGCGCCAGGTCCGGCAGGACCCATGACAGCGACTTGCCCTCCGTCGCAAAATCCGAGGTGGACATGAGCACGTCGTCCATGCGCAGGCCCAGCTGCGTGGCATAGGACCACGGCGCGGCATCGTAGTTGACGCTGAAGATCGTGATGATCAGGGCGCCATTGTCGGTATCCATATTCGGAATCGGCTCGACATACGGGTTGGTCGGCACCGTGACCACGTTTTGCGCCATGGCGGCGGTCGAGGCAAGCGCGATAGCGCAAGCGGCGACCAGTTTCTTGACAGACATATTCATCGATAAATCCCCTAGCTTTGGGTGAGGAAAACTGACTGACCAGGATCACAACGATCCATCTGCTGACACTTGCCGCATCCGGCCTGCGGACCGTTCGCCGGACCGGCACGCACACTACGAATCCCATGTGTCGCGCCGTGACAAAGTGCTTGAAGCTTTTGCGACTCGCCTCTCGGTGCCGATCACCGGAACTCGGCGCTCATCGGTTGACTTTTCGCGCTCAGCTTCGATGGAGCGTGACGTTAGACATCAGGTGTGACATGGGCATGAAGGCCCGCGAAAGGTGAACGGGTCTGGCGCACGATCGGCATTCGTTCGTATGAC
>JBEBRC010000144.1:0-9103 GCA_040395055.1 Steroidobacter denitrificans | reverse complement strand
CCAGCCCATGAGCGTGGCGCATGGATGCCGCGCCGGACCCGGCGTTGATTCTTCCGCCCGCAATTTTCGTTCTTTGGTTCTGTTCAACGCTTCTGCGTTGTCGCAGCACCGCATTAAACCGGCCCACAGGCGCCAGGGCAAGCGCCCGGCCCAACGAGTCATCCCGATCCGAAGGGACGATCGATGCGATCCGAAGTTTTGGGATCGAAGTTGGTCGCGGGTGGTCTGATTTCCTATAAGGTGCGCCGTCCGTTCCTGGGGAGTGAAAAGTCAATGCAATTGCTGTGCTGTCTGCTCGCGGCCATGTCGACCGCGCCGGAGATCGCCGATACCCCACCCCAGTTCGCCGCGCCGTTGCCGGATACCACCATCACGACCACGGCGCCGCCAGCGGTCGAGGAAGTCCTGGTCGAGGCGCCCGAGCCACGCTACGCCGCGCCCAATCAGCGTGATCGCATCGGCCGCGTCTGGGCGCCGGTGATGATCAACGGACACGGTCCGTTTCGGCTGGTGCTGGACACCGGCGCCAGTGGCGCGGCCGTGATCCAGTCGGTCGCCACGCGACTGGGCATTGCCACGGAAACCGCCCGCAAGGTGCAGCTGCACGGTGTGACCGGTTCGGCCATCGTGCCCTCCATTCCCGTGGAACGGATCGAGGTCGGAGAGCTGCTGCTCGAAGGCAAGCACCTGCCCGTGGTCCCTGATGCCTTCGGCGGGGCGGAAGGAGTGCTGGGGACCGAAGGACTGATCGACAAACGGATAATGATCGATTTCCGGCGCGATGAGATTTCGATCATGCGCTCACGCCGGCAGCGCGCCGAGGAGGGCTTCACCGAGATCCCGCTGACGCTGGGCAGCAATCGCCTGCTGTCGCTGGAGGTGATGATCGGCAGGATTCCAGTCAAGGCAATCCTGGATACGGGCGCGCAGGTGAGCGTCGGCAATCGCGCCTTGCGCGAGATGCTGCGGCGCCGACCCGCCGACAGCGGCGTGGAGCGGGATATCGTGGGTGTCACGCTGGATGTCGCCCGCGGCCAGCTCGTCCCCATACCGATCATGCATATCGGCGATGTCCAAGTACGTGGACTGCACCTCACCTTTGGCGACATGTTCATCTTCGAGCGCTGGAAGCTCACACGCGAACCCACGCTGCTGCTGGGCATGGACGTCATCGGCTCGTTCGATGCGCTGGTGATCGACTATCGCAAGCGCGAACTGCAGATCCGGGCACGCCGCGGCGGCTGACGCCTCCTCGAGGCGAGCGGCGCATCACGTACGGTTCCACTGCGCGGGCGCGATCACCCGCGGCCGATATAAGGCATGGCCGTCGCCATCACCGTCATGAACTGGACATTGGCCTCCAGCGGCAAACACGCCATGTACGCCACTGCTTCACCGACGTGCGCGACCGGCATGGTCGGCTCGGCCATGATGGCGCCATTTGCCTGCGGCACGCCGCTTGCCATGGCACTGACCATCGAGGTGTCGGCATTGCCGATGTCGATCTGCCCACAGGCAATGTCGTGCCTGCGTCCATCCAGCGACAACGACCGGGTCAGCCCGCAGATCGCATGCTTGGTCGCGGTGTACGGCGCCGAGTCCGGTCGCGGTACATGAGCGGAGATCGAACCGTTATTGATGATGCGCCCGCCGCGAGGCGTCTGGTCCTTCATCAGGCGATACGCGGCCTGGGCGACCAGGAATGCGCCGGTCAGATTGACCGCGACCACCGCATTCCATTGCTGCAGGGAAAGCTGTTCGAACGGCACGGCGGGCGCGCTGGTTCCTGCATTGTTGAACAGCACGTCCACACGACCGAAAGCCGTGACCGCTTGCTCGAACAATTGGCTGACGGACAGGGCGTCGGTGACGTCCGTGACCACTGGCAATGCTCTGTCTCCCTGGGTCAGCCGAGCCGTCTCGGTCAATGAATCCAGGGAGCGCCCGGCAAGGACCACCGCGAATCCACGCTGCGCCAGGGCGAGCGCCGCGCTGCGGCCAATCCCGCTTCCGGCGCCGGTAATCACGGCCACTTTGTTCATGGATACTCCTCAATCCAGCACAGCTTGGCGACGCCGCGATGCGAGCACCGACGACGAGCCGCCTCAATGACTGTTCAACGGCTCAGGATGCCGGCCGCCACGGCCGCAATCAGTTCAGGTAGTCACGTATGTAGTCGCCGATGATGGCATCGATACCCTGGTCCCGCGGCAGCCCGAGCGCCTCGGCGCGCTGCGCCGCCATGGTCCTGGGCCAGCCGGACACGACGTCCATGATGAATGCATCGGGCTGCGCCTGGATCGCTCCCAGCTTGCGCTGCCCGGCGACACGCCGCAGGCCATCGATCATCTCCTCGACCGACACGCACAGCGTCGGCAGATTCAAGGTGCGATCGCGCCCCAGGCGGGCGCCATCGACATCGTACAGGGCCAGCAGATCCTCGACGACGGTGCGATAGCCGGCCACCGGCACCGTGGTACTCGTGGGTACCGGCAATACGTAGTCGATGCCGTTCAGCGGTTCGCGCAGCACGGCGCTGGCGAAACCCGAAGCCGCCCGGTTTGGCTTTCCGGGGCGAACGATGACCACCCCCAGCCGGGCGCCGCGGCCGTCGATGAATCCTTTGCGGGTATAGTCATCGAGCAGCAGCTCGCCGATGGCCTTGGTAACGCCGTACGTGGTCTGCGGCCGCTGGTGCGTGCGATCATGCACCCCATCGAGCGCATCCTCGCCACCGTAAACGGCCAGGGAGCTGGTGAAGACGTAACGAGGGCAGGAGCCAAGGTCACGCAGTGCATCCAGAACGTTTCTGTGCCCGTCCAGATTGACGCGCAACGCCAGATCGAAATCCTGTTCGGCCCCGGCGCTGACGACCGATGCCAGATGGAATACGCCGATGTCCTGCCGATCGATGACAGCCGCGACGGCGGCGCGGTCCCCGATGTCTGCCTGCACCAGGCTGATACGCGGATCGCTCACCGCCACGGCGTCGGGGATATGGTTGTCGAACAGCACCATTTCGCTGACCGTGGCGGCCCGGCCATCGGGTCCGGGCAGCTGACCGCGCTCCAGTATGCGCTGGGCAAGCCGCAGGCCCAGGAACCCCGTGCCGCCGGTGATGACGACTTTCATGATGCACCTTGATGTAGTGGAACGAAGCAGGCGCGCTGCCACGCCGATCGCGGCGGATGATACTGCAATACCCTGCGCCCGATGTTCCTCGCCAACGCGAGCCGCGGCGCTGCAGGCCAGCGCGGACCCTTTTCACGGCAGCATGATTTCTCCACAATCATTGAAATAATTCGATAGATATGCCACGCCTCATCTCATGCGCCTGTTGATCGTCGAAGATTCTCCTGCCTTGACCGCCGCGCTGCAGACCAGCCTGGATCGCGAGGGATATATCTGCGATCTGGCCGGCGATGGCGAGGCTGCACTCGGATTTCTGCAGACATATCGCTACGACCTCATGGTCCTGGACCTGATGCTGCCACGGCTGGACGGCTTCGGCGTCCTGCGCGCCTTACGCCAGCGCAGTCACCCGACCCGGGTGTTGGTGCTGTCGGCGCGCGACCAGGTCGCCGATCGCGTATCGGCGCTGGATGCCGGTGCCGATGATTACCTCGTCAAGCCATTCGAGCTGGATGAATTGCTCGCCAGGCTGCGAGCGCTGGCCCGGCGCCCCACCGACGCAACGACACCCGTGCTGGTTCATGGTGAGCTGAGCCTGGATACACGCTCGCGCATCGCGCGCTGGCACGGCTCGGACCTGCAACTGACGCCGAAGGAGTTCGCACTGCTGGAACTGTTGCTACGGTTGCGCGGCCAGATATTGTCGCGCACACAGATCTTCGAGCGCCTGTACGACAGTACCAGCGGCTCCTCTGACAAGGCGGTGGAAGTCATCATGAGCACCCTGCGCGCCAAGTTGATGCGTGCCGGCGCGGGCGATCCCATTCAAACTCGTCGCGGATTTGGCTATGTCATCCCCTGAAGCCAGTCTCTGGTCGATCCGGCGCCGCCTGACCATGACGCTGACTGCGGTCCTGGGGGTGGTGCTGGCCGCCTTGTTCCTGGCATTGGACCATTGGATCGACCAGGGTGTGTACGGGCACCTGGACTCGGTGCTGGCCAACCAGGCAAGAACGGTGGCCAACGGCCTGGACTACGGCGATCGCTCGATTCTGGGACATTTGCTCCCCGAATACGATCTTCCAGGACACACGGATTTCTTCACTGTCTACGACGCCGACGCCCGGGCAGTGCTGAGCTCCAGCAATAGTCGCGGCAGCGCCACCGCTGCGCCCGGCCAGCGTTCGTTGCCCGCCTACTACGATGTGCGCACACCGGACGGCCACCGCGGACGGGCCTTCGCGGTGCCCTTGCAGAACGGCGAACCTGGACATTTCCTGGTCGTCGCGACCGAACGCCACGGCTGGGACGTCACTGAGCGCCGGATCCATTACGCTTTGCTGGCGGGCATCGCGATCGCGATCGGCGTGGTCATCGTATTGGTGCAACTGGTCGTCCGGCGCGCCTTTACCCCGCTACTGCATCATGGCGCCAGCATCGCCGCGCTGGACACCGACAATCCGCCGCAGAACGTAGGCAACGACCTGCCCGCCGAGCTGGCCCCCTTTGCGGCCGCATTCCATTCAGGCATCGATCGACTCTACGATGCCATCGAGCGCGAACGGCGCTTCTCGCGCGACATCGCCCACGAGTTGCGCACGCCGCTGGCCGAGACCCGGACCGCGGCCGAGGTCGCCCTGAACGATGGCGCCGTGGCGGCGATGCGAGTGGGCCTGACGACCGCCATCGCGGCAACCAAACGCATGCAGCGTAGCGTCGACACCTTGCTGGCGATGGTGCGGTTCGAATCCGGGCAAGAATCGCCAGCCATCGATCCGCTGGACTTGACGAAACTGGCCGCGGCGCAAGTACAGATGCTGCAGCGTCTTGCCGAGTCGCAACGCATCCGGCTGCGATTGCAGGCGCCGGACTGCGCCTGGACACGCAGCGACGTCGGTATCGTCGAGCGCATCCTGACCAATCTGTTGCAGAATGCTGTGGACTACGCCCCGGAAAATTCCGCGGTCGAGTGCACGATCGAGAATGCCGAGGACGGCTATTCGATTCTGATCGAGAACGCCGCGCCGCAGCTTTCGGCGCAGGACCTGGCTCATTTCGGTACTCGATTCTGGCGCAAACCGGACGAAGGCAGCACCGCCTCGCACGCCGGGCTAGGCCTGGCACTTGCCTTCGCCTTGTCCAGATCCCTGGCACTGAAGCTGGAATTCAAGCTCGCGAATGGCCATTTGCAGGCACGGCTGGGACCGTTTTCCACCTTGTGAGCGCACGCCCGATGCCATCGGGCAAACGAGGTCCGCCGCCAAAGCTTGTACAAAGATTCATCGGGCATGCTGCCGCGCTTTCCTTGATTTGCGGGAAATACGCTGCCAATGGCTCTTCGTTCCGTTCGCTCCGCATGGCTGCCCGTGGCCATCCTCCTCACCGCCGCCGTGCTGGCATGGTTCCTGTTCCAGAGGAATTCGGCGCAGTCCGACGAGCCGGCCCTGCCGATTGCCCAAGTCGACGACACGGGCGGCCTGCTACTGAGCGCTGTTCAAGCCGAATCGCTCGGCCTGCGAACCGCGGCGGCCGAGGCTGCCGACACCATAGCGATCAGCGGCCTGCCTGCCGAAGTGGCGCCACCCTTGGATGGGAGTGCACGCGTCGCGGCGCCCTACGCCGGAATCGTCACTCGCGTATTGATGGATGAGGGCCATGTCGTCGCCGCCGGCGAGGCGCTGGTACGCATACAAAGCCGTGAGCTGCTGGCCGCCAGGGCCAATCTGGTTCAGGCACGCAGCGAGGCCGTCGCGGCCGTCCAGCAAGCCCAGCGTGACGCCGCGCTGCTGCAAGAGGGAATCATCGCGGCCGCGAAAAGCGAACAAAGCGAGGCCCGGGCAGCCACCGCGCAGGCAGCCAGGCAGGAAGCGGAAGGCGCACTGGCTGGCATTCGCATGACCAGCGACGGCGTCCCGGGGGAGTACGAATTGCTGGCCCCGATTGCCGGGCGCGTCCTGCGCCGCAGGATCGTGCCCGGCCAGGCGATCGTGGCCCTGGAAGAAACCTACACCATCGCGACACCAGGCAGCCTGGACCTGATCTTCAATGTCCCGGTCGGCCTGCGCTCGCAACTGACACCCGGCCTAAGCATTCGCCTGCCCGACGGCGGCACCGCCAGCGTGGTGGCCGTTGGCGCGGATACCGATCGCGCCAGCCAAAGCCTGCGGGTACGGGCCCGGGCGGATGATGCGCCCGGCCTGGTTGCCGGCCAGCACCTGCAGGTAACGCTGCTGATGCCCGCTCCCGCCGGTGCGGTCGCCGTTCCAGGTGCGGCCCTGCTGTCCCTGGACCGCCAGCACATGCTGTACGTCCACGACGGCGAGCACTACCGGGCAGTGCGGGTCGAGCGCCTGGGAGGCGCGGACGAACGAACCATCGTGCGCGGAGAAATCCAGCCTGGCATGCAGGTGGTGGTGCATGGCGCCAGCGCCCTGAAAGCATTGCTCACGGCCGAGTGATCCACGATGCTCACGTCTTTCATCGAATTCTCGCTGCGCCAGCGTGTGCTGGTCCTGCTGGCTGCCCTCGCCGTCGCCGTGGCGGGCGCCGTCGCGTTCGTCAATCTGCCTATCGATGCCTATCCGGACATCTCACCGACCCAGGTCAAACTGATCCTCAAGGCGCCAGGCATGACCCCCGAGGAGGTCGAGGCACGAGTCGTGACGCCGCTGGAAATGGAATTGCTCGGCGTGCCACGCGGGGTGATGCTGCGCTCCACCGCCAAGTACGCCATTGCCGACATCACACTGGATTTCGCCGAAGGCACCGACATCTACTGGGCGCGACAGCAGGTGGCGGAGCGATTCTCGAACGTCGCCGATGATCTTCCCGGCGACGTCAGCGGCGGCCTGGCGCCCATCTCCACCCCTTTGTCCGATGTCTTCATGTTCACCATCGAAGGCGATGGATTGTCGCTCACCGAGAAGCGCACGCTCATGGATTGGACCCTGCGTCCAGCGTTGCGCACGGTGCCCGGCGTGGCCGACGTCAACGTGCTGGGCGGCCACGTCGGCAGCTTCGTCGTCGTCCCGGACCGCGCGCGACTGAATGCCAATGGCCTGCATTTCGCCGACCTGGTGCAGGCCGTCCAGCGCAACAATCGCAACGATGGAGCGGGCCGCATCGGCGCTGGCGAGGAAACACTGATCGTACGCGCCGAGGGCGCCCTCCACAGCGTCGAGGACCTGGCAGCCATCGTCATTCGTCCCGGTGCCACCCCGGTGCGCCTCGGCGATGTCGCCGAGGTACGCACCGACGCGCTGACGCGCTATGGGGCGGTAACCCAGGACGGTCGCGGCGAAGCCGTCCAAGGTATCGTCGTTGCGCTGCGCGGCACCGACGCATCGACACTCGTGACAGGCATACGCGCCAGGCTCGAGGAACTCGCTTCGACGCTGCCGCCAGGGGTGACGATCTCCAATTTCTACGATCGCAGCGATCTCATCGAGCGCGCCGTGGGCACGGTACAGAGCGCGCTCATCGAAGCCACGGTGCTGGTGATCCTGCTGTTGCTGCTGTTCCTTGGCGAATTTCGCGCAGCCTTGGTGGTCGCGCTGATGTTGCCATTCGCCGCGCTCAGTACGTTCCTGCTGATGCACATCTTCGGCCAGAGCGCCAATCTCATGAGCCTCGGCGGGCTCGCCATCGCCGTCGGCATGCTGGTCGACGCCGCGGTGGTCGTGGTCGAGAACACCGTCAGCCGACTCACTCCCCATGCCCCGGGTGCGCATCTGCCGCGCCTGCATCGTGTGTTCGCCGCCGCTCGTGAAGTGGCGACCCCGGTTACCTCGGGGATCCTCATCATCTGCCTGACATTCATGCCGCTGCTGACGTTGGAGGGACTGGAAGGCAAGATGTTCGCGCCGGTGGCGCTTACCATCGTATTCGCACTGGCCGCCTCCCTGCTGTTGGCCTTCACGCTGGTGCCGGTGTTGTCGTCGCTACTGCTGAAGGAGCGGGCGCATCGCGATCCTTGGCTGATGCGCCACGTCGACCGGATGTATCGACCGCTGCTGGAAGCCGCACTGGTGCGGCCTTCGCGCGTGTTCATCGCCTCCGCCGTGGCGCTGCTGATCGGAAGCGTGGCATATCTGGCCACCGGCAAGACCTTCATGCCGACCATGGATGAAGGTGATCTATTGATCCAGACCCTCAAGTCGCCGGCGATCAGCCTCGAGCAATCGCTGGAGCAGGACCTGTCGCTGGAACGATCGATCCTGCAGCAAATACCCGAAGTGCGCCGTGTCGTGTCGCGTACCGGCTCGGACGAACTCGGCCTGGACCCCATGGGATTGAATGAGAGCGATCTGTTCATGGTGCTGGCGCCGAAGTCCGAATGGCGCAAGCCCGACAAGGACTGGCTGAGCAATGAATTGCGGCGCGTGATGGCGCAGTTTCCAGGCATGGAATACGGCCTCACGCAACCGATCGAAATGCGCGTCTCCGAGATGCTCACGGGCAGCCGCGGCGATCTCGCGATCAAGATTTTCGGCCCCGATCTGGATCGCCTGGGAGAGCTGGCCGAGCGCATCGCGGCCGTGGTCGAGAAGGTGCCCGGAGCGCTCGATGTCCTGACGCAGACGACCGAAGGCGTGGAGTACCTGCGTGTCGGTATCAATGCCCAGGCGGCCGGCCGCGCGGGCTTGTCGGTGGCCGACGTGCAAGATGAGCTTCGGGCTCAGATCGAGGGCGTCCCCGCCGGTATCGTGATCGAGCCGGACCGCCGCATACCCATCATCGTTCGCGGTGGTGACGACCTGCGCAACTCGGCGGTGCGCTTCCACGAGCTGCGCCTCGCTCGCGGCGACGGCGGCGAGATTCCGCTCAGCTCCATTGCACAGATCGAGCCCACGGCTGGTCCAGTGAAGGTCAGTCGCGAGAACGGCTCGCGCTTTGCCCTGGTCCAGGCCAACGTCGGTGGACGTGATCTGGTCGGATTCGTGGAAGAAGCGCGCGCCGCCGTGGCGCGCGA
>JBEBRC010000143.1:0-9283 GCA_040395055.1 Steroidobacter denitrificans | reverse complement strand
CCCTCGTCACACAGATACGCCGCCGCCGCCGCCGCAAACTCCTCTATCTCGAAGCCGGTCATCACGCCATTCTCGCCGGGTCGCAGATAGGAAATTTCGGGACTGTGGTATGGATAGTCGGTGGTGAAGAGTGGGCACTCGGTGACGAAGCTATCAACGATCACCAGGCCGACGAGGCCCGGCATCAGCAGCAGTTTCGAAGCGAAAAAGCAGGGAGCGAGCTGCTCTGCGGTTCTCGCGCCCAGGTAGTGGACCCAGGCATGCTGCGCGGCAGCGGCCTCCACGAGCGACCTTCTCGGCCCATCGCCGACCACCAGCAACTCAAAATCACTGACGCGTGCACGCAGGCGTTCCGCGGCCGCAAACAAAAACTCGAGGCGCTTTTCTTCGTGTAAACCACCGCAAAAGAGACCGACATTCGAGCCCGCGCAGCCCAGCGACGCTGCAACGGCCGCCGGTTCGCGGCCGGCCAGCAACCGAAGACCGCGTCGCAATGCTTCGTCGTCCACGGCGTTGTTTACAACGCTGATCCGGTCCGAGGGATAGCCACTTTGCAGGACGGCCTCGCCCGACAGACTGGTATAGGGGAACCACCAGTCGACATGACGGATCGAGGCGCTCTTGAAACGCTCCCTCAGTCCGCCAGAACGGCGGCTTTGCAGATTTCTGCCATGCCCCCAGAACGCAAGCCTCGTGCCGGTGGTGGCCCGCCTGAGCTGCAGCAGCGTGTTCAGCAGCAGCCTGTTCGACTGCTCCACGATCGTCAGGTCGCTGTCTGCGACCCGATTCAGACACGGCTGCCAGACGACCTCCACTGATCCAGCAGAAAAGTAGGTGTTACGGATGCGCGACGCCCACGGTTCGTCCAGATCCACCGTGGCCGGTACGGTACCTGGACGCTCCTGCCCGTAGACAAGCTGCAAGCGTATCCCGCGCTGCGCCAGCGCCGAATGCAATCTCCTAGCGAAGGAGATTCGGTAGTGCGGGAGAACACGCTGCACGAGCGTAACCAGTGGCATTGCGACTCTCATTGACCGAAACAGCCGACCGAATGGATGAGAACGTCGCCGCATTGGCGACCAGGATAAGGAACCAGAAGACATGCACCGACCGGGCGATGGAGCTTTCAGTAACCTCGAACACCGCGTGAGCGATGAGCAGCAAAAACCAGAAGACGGCCTCGCGGGTCCGGGTAGCCTGCTGGATAGTCAGCCACAGTCCCCGCAGCAGCATGATCAGATACAGACCCGCCGCGATCAGCCCCCCGCGCACCAACAGGTCAATGTAGCCGTTGTGGAACTGACCCACCGTTAGCCCAGACCTGGAAAGCACGGAAGCGAGGGAGTCGAAGCTATAGCCCAGAACTGGCCTTTCCTTGAAGACGCCCCAGGCGAAATGCCAGATTTCCGTGCGACCCGACAGTGTGCTGGTGCGCCCGATCGTCTCCAATCCGAACTCCACCCGTAATATCTGTGGCGCGACGAGCATCACGACGACGACGACCAGCACGGCCAATCCCACGCCGGACGCGATGCGACGACCGATTCCAGTCACGGCCGGCGATCGGCCGACCAGCATCCAGAGCGCACCACACGACAGTATCAGGGCAACGGCGAGAGAGGTTACGCTGCCCGAACCTCGCAGCAGCACAATAGCGAGCAGACTCATTGCTATCCAGAGCAGCCGTGGTACCCACGCTCTCGCCGTCAGCAACAGCAGCACACTCGAGCCGGTCGCGATAGCGGCCATGAATCCCAAGGTATTCGCGTTGCCTGCCGTACCGGCCCAACGCCCAGTGTCGAAATCAATAGAGCCCGGCCAACCGATATTCACCGCAACCAGCGACGACGCCATCACGATCCCCAGCATCACGGCAATCAGTACGCACAGCCATCTGTCCCTGCCGCGTACCGCAAGCGCAGCCGCAAGCGCCACCAATGTCCCCCCAACGTAATGGCCGCAGTTCACCAGCACCTTGCCCGGATACTCCGACCAGCTCATCGACAGCAGCGCATAGCCGATCAACAGGCACCAGGGCCACAACCCCACTGCCACCCGCCGGGCGTCGGAGAGTCGCCGCGACAGCCACAGCGCAGCCAGCAGGTACGCGCTGCCATAAACGATGAGCCGACTCGGGTCGTCCTTGAACGCCATGACCGAATCCGCCTGCAGGTCGCGTCCGCCACTGATGCCGAACAGTCCCCCCGCCAGGAGAAAGATCCCGGCAGGCAGCAGACCCAGCGCATCGCGCAGCGGCAGGCCGGCCTCTCGATACGCCACGGCCACGTTCAATGATCCGCAGTCGCGAGCAGCCCAACGACTCGACCGAGGCTGAGTGCCCCGCGCCGCCCGACACGCACCGCCGGAAGTCGTCCCAAACATAGCGCCGGCACCATCACCAGTGCGCAGACGCCCACCACGACGCCATGCTTGAGAAGCCCGCGCATGCGGCCCACGAATCCCAGTCGGCCTTCGTACGTACGGGCATAAACATACCCTCGGCTGTATGAGCGGTCTATCAGCCACTTGGCATTGGTACGATCCGGCAGGACAGTCTCGTAGACCACCGCTTCGTCACACCACACGGCGCGAGCGCCTGCACTTCTGAAACGGCGAAAGAAGTCCGTGTCCGAACCCGCGTTGCCATATCCTTCGTCGAAGGCCATCCCCGCATCGCGCACCGCGGCCATCCGCAACAACACGTTGCCCGTACCTCCGGTTTGGCGCTGGGTACCCGTGGCAAAACGCGGGCGATCAAAGAAGCCGCCGCGCCTGATCCATTCAGGTGTGCCATCAGGAAACGTAGGCAGTACTGGCCCGAACACCACTGGAACGGCGAAACGTGCCTGCGCTTCGAGCAGCTGTGCGACCCAGTCCGGCACTGCCTGCTCGTCGTCATCGATGAATGCAGAAAAATCGCCATCGACCTGTGCCAGCGCACGATTGCGGGCTTTCGCAATGTTCGCAACCGGCTCGCAGAGGTAGCTGACCTGCAACGGACAACCCGCTGCGAATTCATGCACCACGGCCGACGCCGATTCCTCCGCATCGTTGTCCACAACGATGATGCGCAGACTGACATCTTCCGGCAAAAGTTGTCCGGCTATACTACGCAGCGTCTCCGCCAGCAACTGCGTGCGCCGATAGGTCAGCACTAGAATATCAACCTGGATCATGACACCCTCCCCTGGACCGCCGCGCACCACCTTGCCGAAGACGAACCTGCGCTACACCATCAGCTGGAGCGTTCTGGATCAACTGGTATTGAGCGCGCTGCACTTCGCTCTGGGGTTGCTTGTTCTGCGATTTTCCAGCAAGGAAGGCTATGGTGTCTATGCGCTCAGCTGGTCGCTGCTGATGCTGCTCGGCGGATTGCAAAACGCCTTCGTCAACACGCAGCTCGTCGTGCGCGCGGCCGGACTGCCAAGTGATGAACAACAACGCCTCTGCGCAGCATTTCTCTTCAGCCAATCCCTGCTCTATGCCGGGTTGCTCATCGCGGCACTGTTCGCCGCACTGATCGCGTATGCATTCGACGCGTTGACCGCTGCCGGCCTCGTCGCGACCATTGCCATCACCTTTGGCGGCACGGCACTGCGAGAATTCGTGCGCAGCGTGCTGCGGATGCAGATCGATGCGCGTGCGGTTTTCGGCATCGACATCCGCTATGCCGCAGCTCTCGTATTGCTTACAGCCGGCGCCATTACATTCCTCGAGCACCAGTGGCTGCCGGCCACTGCCATCCTTGCACTGGGTCTGTCCAGCGCTATCGCCGCAGCGCCGTTCTGCTGGAAAATCTGGCGGCACCGTGAGGCGCTGACACGAAGTTGGCATCATTTTCTATCCAGCGGAGCAGCAGGCAGCTGGGCGGCACTCGGCGTGATCATCACCCACGTGCAATCCCAGAGTTATGTCTACCTGCTCAGCGCCTTCGCCGGCCTCGCCGCCACAGCGGAAGCGAGTGCCGCTCGCCTGTTGCTCACGCCAGTGTCGCTGGCTTTCAGCAGCATCCAGCGCATGCTTCTGCCGCACTACGTCGTGCTTGACCGTCAGGATCAGCACCAGCAGGCGTCGCGGCTGGCGCGACGCCTGCTCATTGTCACGACCATTGGACTGCTGGGCTACGCCGCCGTCCTGGTGTATCTGTCCGGCAACCTGGTTACCGCGCTCTTCGGCCCTGGATATGCCGCCAGCTCTTCCTATATCCTGCTTTTCTCGGGACTCGTGTGGGCGGAAATCGCCCGCTCCATCGCGTCGCTCCAACTGCAGGCGCACGCACGATTTCGCGACATAGCCCTGCGCAACGCACTGACCGCTACCGCCGTGGTAGCCGCCAGCAGCCTCACGGTTCCCCAGTACGGCGTCTTTGCCGCCATCACCGTACAGGGTCTCGGCGAGCTGCTGCTTGCAGCATTGCTGTGGAATGCGCTTCATCGCCATCTGAAGAACAGAACGTCGCCGGGCTGCAGCAGATAAGGTTCGGCCTGCATGCGTCCCGACTCAGTAATACCTGCGGGTCGGTTCCCGCGATGCATTCAGTACCGTGCCCACGAACGTCAGGTCCCGCAGCAACTCCAAGGTGCGGGTCACATCGCCGCGTTGCGTCCTGCGCTCACCAATGACCAGCAGTCCCGCCTGGAGATGTCGAGCGAATGCAAGCGCATCATCGGCCTGGAGTACAGGGGGAAGATCGAAGATCACGATGCGATTTGCATAGCGGCTGCGCATTTCGTCAACAACGTCCGCTGCTCTGGTCGACGACAGGAGTTCCGAAGAGTATTCGGATCGTCCCTTGGCCGCAGCAATCGTCAGACGCTCATAGCCACTGACCTTGAACATGGCATCGCGCACCGGTCGATTGCATTCCAGGCATTCCTCGATCCCCACCTGCGCATCGTAGTGGAATCGCTGTGCAACGGCCGGCCGGCGCAGATCGAAATCTATCAGCAAAGCGGTGCGAGCCGGGTCCGCTGCAATCGCGATCGCCAGGTTGATTGCCGTCAAGGTTTTCCCTTCGCCGGAGGCGGCACTGACGATGCCCAAGGTCGTGGCGCCAAGCTGATCGAGGCGCCTCAACACCTGGGTACGCAACATCTTGTATGCACCGCCATGCGGCCCGCCCGCATTGGGTGGCAGAATCCGCTCGTTCTCACGCGTTTCAGGATCAAGATGCACCTGCGGCGTCTGGAGCATCACGGTCTCGGTGAAATCGACCGGCGACTCCTCGGACGAGCGCTGCGCGCCGATAACAGCGATCGTCGCGTCCTCCTGCTCCCCAGGCTGCGAATAGAGCCGATCCATCGTTCTCGTCGGTCGTTCCATCAAAGTCTCCGTCAGCCCACCAGCCGCCGCCAGGCGACTGCCCAGATGACATCCAGGGGTCGGTATAGAAGATGCGCCAGCGCCACCACGGTAACGACGCTGACAGCGGCGCCGATCAGCGAGTAACGCTTGAACGTCTCTCGACGCACGCGTTCCGCCGGTGTGTCGATCCAGGGAAGTACGGCCAGCGGCGCTACCGGCAATAGCGCGTCGATGTCGCGCCTACCGCGTACCGTGGTATCGACGGCTTCCAGCAGCAGAGCCACTCCACTGCCAACGCTCAGCGCCAGAATCAAACCCAGCACGACAATGGCTGCACGAGGCGGGCTTACGGGCTGTTGCGGAGCCAGTGGCGGCTCGATGAGGGTAAAGCGCTCGCCCTTGCGCTCAGCCTCCAGATTCTGCGCAAGGCTCGCTTCCATCTGCTTCTGGCGAACTTCCCGGTACTTCAGCTGCGCATTATCCATGTCGCGCGTGAGAGTCCCATATTCCTGTGCAATCTCCGGCGATTGCGACAAGCGCGACTCCAGTTGCGCGATCTTGCTCTGCACGCCCTCCCGCTTGCGCAGCAACGACGCCCGCTCGTTCACCGAGGCCTCCCGCTGAGAGCTGACCTGGATCCAGGCGGGATTGTCCGCATGCACATCCGTTGAGATCGCTACAGAAGCGCCGGCGAGGCGCTGCTGCTCGACCGACGAGACCAGCCGCTCGAGCTGTAGCACGTCGGGGTGATCAGGCGCGTATTTCTCCCGGGCTAGCGCCAGTTGGCCGCGGGCGTCTTCAAGCTGGCGAACCAGATCAGCACTTACATCGATCCCGCCGGCCGTCTTCTCCAGACCGTCGATCTCACGCTTCATCCGTGTAACATCCGGATGGCCGGCCGCGTAGATGGCGCTGGCGCGCGCATACTCGGATTTAATTATTTTCAGGCGATCCGCAGGCGACAATACGCGTTGTCCTGTCTCGGTATAGATCTGCGATGCAGGCTGCAGCTGCGCCAGCTGCGCATCCAGATACACGATCTGCTGATCCAGCGAGCGCAGACGGGTATCGGTGTCGCGTAGTTCCTCCTCGGCCCGAGACATGAACTGCAGATTCATGCTCATCAGTTCCGGCAGGCTGTTGGCGTAGCTCTCCTTGAATACCGCGAGCTTCGATTCCAGCTCGGCGATCTGTGCGCTCAACCGCTCCGACTCGGCCGTCAGGAACAAGGCGGCATTGTCCGTCGACTCCTTGCGGCTTTCGAGATTCTCGTTCAGATAAAGCGTCGTGATCTCATTGGCGACCTTTGCCGCCAGTTGCGGCGAGCGACTGTCATAGCTGACGGAAAATGCGATCGTAGCCTTCGTGGGTCGGCCGAGACGTGGGTCAACCACATCGGCACTGATCATCGAGAATTTGATGTCATCTCGCATCCGTTGCAACAGCATCTCCCGCGGCTCGCCGCGGCGCTTGTCAGGATAGAGATCATACCGGTCGATGATTCGCATCAGGTTCTCAGTGCCCATGACGCGCTGCCCGATCACCTGGATACGTTGGTCCGCATAGTTTGTCACCATCGAGCGAACCAGTTCGACCGGCACTTCCTGCTGCTCGATGAGGATGGTACCGGTGGAACGGTAGGTCGCCGGCCAAAGGAAGGCGGCGAGCAGGGCAATGATGACGATGATCGCAGCCGTGGCGATGGCTGGAACGCGACGCCGTCGCAGCGCGGCGAAGCGATCATACATCGAGATCCTTGCCTCCGGCTGCGGCGGGGGAGCCATTCCCTGCGTCGCATGCGTGGCGGTTACAGGGAGCGAGGTGAGCCGGTCCATACGATACTCAGTGACGTGCGATAGTTTTCCGCGTCGCCGCGACGCGTCTCATAGCTCTGTGCAGCGCCGTTCACGGCGAACGCCAGACGCCAGTGCTCGGCGAATCGCCAGGCGACATCCAAGGCAACACTGCCGTAGTCGACCTCGTAGAACGAGACGCCGAACTGCGGCAGCAGATCCTGATTGCGAATCCATTGCGCGCTGATGCTGCCGCTGATGTACTCGCTCAGTTGCCGCTGTGCGCCGACCAGGACGCGATCCCGGCGTGTCAGCACACCACGGCCTGTCGGCGTCAGTTCGCGATCGGCCTTGACATTGAATCTCCAGCGCTCGCTTCGCCGCTGGAAATCGGCTTCGAACACTACGCCGCTGTCAGCCCCGGCCTGTGCATCCACATACGAAGGGCCGGCGGATAGCGTGGTGGTCCACAGCGGGTAAGGCTGATAAGTCCAGCCAAGGCGCAAGGTCGCATTGCGCGTGCGCGTGCCGAAATCCGGGACGACGAGTTCCCCACCCTGGGCGCTTAACGTGAACCGGCTGCGCGCAGCTGCACTCATCGTGGAGAACATCGACAGCGTGCGGTACTCGTAGTCCACCAGCCCCGTAAAGTCCGTATCGGCATAGTGAATGTCGCTCCAAGACGCCTGCAGGCCCGCGTTGACGCGCTCGGTAAGTGCGAAGGTCGGACCACCCGATATGCTGATGTTTTCGCGCCGCCGATTCGATTGTACGATGCCGGTGGAGCCCAGCTCACTGGTCAAGGTGGTATCGCGAGTGAAGTTCGCGGCTGCGTTCCATTCGGAGCGCTCGCCGATGAAACGAAGAGTTGTGTCGACGAAGGCGTCATTCGTATCGAGCGACTTGTCTTCGCGATAGCGGGCTGAGCGCAGACGGGGCGTCAGGGTGAACTCGGAGCGTTCCATCAACCGGCGCACATCGACATTAAATTCGCCGATGGCGCCAGCGGTCGCGATGCCGCCATCCTCGTGCATGCGCGGATTGTCGGCGTATGTCGTCGCGATACGGGCGCCGGAGCCCAACCGCCAGTCCGCCGCACTCAGCGGTATCGGAACCACGACTACGGCGACGCCGAGGAGAAGGAGACTCGCTCGGGCGTGGCTCCTCTGAGTCGCCCTCCACGACAGCGGGCACAATCCAACAGACGCCTCTGCGCCCGCCCGGTTCACGGCACGATCACCGTATCGCCGCTCTTGAGCAGGATGTTCTGCTCCATCTTCCTGCCACGCTCGACGTCAGCGTAGCGAAAGCGCAATGCCGTCTGTTGCCCATCTGCGTCGCGGCGCAGAATCCGTATCTCATCCAGCGCTGCGAACGGTGTCGCCCCACCCGCCAGGCTCAATGCCTGCATGACGTCGACCGCCTTGCTGAACGGGAATTCACCGGGTCGATTGACCTTGCCCAGCACATAGATGCGATTGCCGCCCAGTTGCCTGACTGCGATGGAAACGGACGGATCGGGAATGTACTTCTGCAATCGCTCATCCACGATCGCACGCAGTTCGCTTACCGAGTGACCTGCGGCCTGCAGATCACCGACCAGCGGCAACGATAATCCACCATCGGGGCGTACCAGGACCTCGGTCTGGAGATCCTGCTCCTTCCACACCGACACCGTCAGGACGTCGCCCGGCTGGATAAGATAGGGATCCGGCGCCGCGGCGTGCACCGGGGCAAGAGACAGTATCAGCAGCGCGGCAGCCGCCCATTGCGGCACAGCGTTCAATAGCCGCCGCATTCGGCTGCATTCGTACGACCAACGACATCCAAATGACACTCGATACTTATTCATGTGGCATGCATAGGAACTTCAGACAGCAGACACCTGAGTGACAGGAAAAGCGTGGCCACCTGATGCGGCGGCCACGCCCATTGTCACGTCATGCCGTTACAGTTTTGCGTCGGAAGCAGGCCAAACCGCCGATGCCGGACAACAGCAGCCAAATCGCCGCGGGCAGGGGCACTGGCGCGAAATCGGCCCGTAACTGGTAAAGCCCTGGCATGAACAAGCTCTCGCTGCGGGCAAACACCGCCACGAACAGGTTGGCCGGGCCGCCCAGGTCGATCAGCAGGCTTCCCGGACCGTCGAGCTTGCGCCACAGGCCATCCAGATCAGTGACCAGCAG
>JBEBRC010000142.1:0-9310 GCA_040395055.1 Steroidobacter denitrificans | reverse complement strand
TATGGCGGCGGTAACGCTGCGCGGCGTCAGCAAGCTCTACGGCCGCACGCGCGCCGTCGACGACGTCGGCTTCCATGTCGCCGATGGCGAGTTGATGGTGCTGGTGGGGCCCTCGGGCTGCGGCAAGAGCACGGTGTTGCGGCTGATTGCCGGGCTGGAGTCCGTCTCCGGCGGCACCATCGAGATCGGGGAACGGGACGTCACGGGGCTGGAGCCGCGGCAGCGGGACATTGCCATGGTGTTCCAGAGCTATGCGCTCTATCCGCACATGACGGTGGAACAGAATCTGGGCTTCAGCCTGAAGCTGCGCGGCCAATCGGCGAGCCGGATCCGGCAGCGGGTGCACGAGGCGGCACAGACGCTGGAACTGGAGCCGCTGCTGGGACGGCTGCCGCGGCAGCTTTCCGGCGGCCAGCGCCAGCGTGTGGCGCTGGGGCGGGCGCTGGTGCGCCAACCGCAAGTGTTCTTGCTGGATGAGCCCCTGTCCAACCTGGACGCCAAGCTGCGCGCCTCGATGCGCACCGAGATCACGCGCCTGCATCGCTCCTTGGGCACCACCATGATCTACGTCACCCACGATCAGGTCGAAGCGATGACCCTGGGACAGCGTATCGTGGTGCTCGATCGCGGCAAGGTGCAGCAGATCGATACGCCGATGCGCATCTATGAGCAGCCGGCCAATTTGTTCGTGGCCGGCTTCCTCGGCAATCCCGCCATGAATTTTCTTCATGGCCGCGTGGCGCAGGGGGAGGGCGGGGCGGTGCTCCTGCAAGGGGAGGGAGCGGCGCTCCTGCTAGGGAAGGCGGCGCTGGCGATCCCCTCCTCGCCGGTGCTGGCCGGGCGCGAGCTCATCGTCGGCATTCGTCCGGAGGACCTGCAGCCGGTGTCGCCGGGGGACGGTGCGCCATCGCAATTGAGGGCGATGGTGGAGTTGATCGAAGCCATCGGCAACGAGGCCTTCATTCATCTGCGCGCCGGTGGCTGGCCGTTGATCCTGCGCACCGCGCCCCATGGACTGCCGCGGGTGGGGGCGACACTGGGCCTGCAGGCGGCCGCAACGCGCATTCATTTTTTCGACCCGCACAGTGGCGAGCGGCTCGCAGGCAGCGAGACGCGGACGCGGGACTGAGGCGGGAAGGTTGCGGCGCAACCGGGCTGCTGCGGCGGTGCTGCGAGGGGCGATGCAGGGGCATGCCAGGGGCCGTATCGGGGGCCGTATAAGTCAATAACTCAAGTCCGGCACCGTTATACTGGCGTGACTATGTTTTCTGCCTGCGGCGTCATCACGCTTACCACCGACTTCGGCCACCAGGGCCCATTTGTCGCGACCATGAAGGGGCGCATCCTGTCGCGCCTGCCCGAGGCGCGCATCATCGATGTGACGCACGAGGTCCCGGTCTACTGGCCGGCGGAGGCAGGCTTCTGGCTGGCGCGTTCCTATCAATATTTCCCGCAGGGGTCGGTGCATGTCGCGGTGGTCGATCCTGGCGTGGGCACCAAGCGCGACATCATCGCGGCGCTGGTCGACGGCCATGTATTCCTGGCGCCGGACAATGGGCTGCTGGCACCGGTCGTGGCGCGCGCCCAGGCGGCGCGGGTCTATCAGCTGGACACACCGGGCGTCTCGGCGCGATTCAAGTTGCCGCCACCCAGCGCCACCTTTCACGGCCGCGATATTTTCGCGCCGGTGGCGGCCGAAATAGCGTCGGGCCGAGCCGCGTTGGCCGAGTTGGGGCCGCTGACCAGCGATATCGTGCCGTCCTGGGTCGACGAGCCGACGGTGAGCGCCAGCCAGGTCAACGGGGTCGTGATCACGATCGATCATTTCGGCAATCTGATCACCAATATCGATGCCAATCTGATCGAGGCGTTCAGTGCGCCGGTGGTGCGCACCGGCGGGCAGCGCTTCGCGCTGCGGCGTACCTATGGCGACGTACGGCCGGGCGAGTTCCTGGGCCTGGTCAATTCCTTCGGCGTGGTCGAGATCGCCCGGGCCGAGCAAAGTGCCGCCGAGGCGCTGGGCCTGGGGCGCGGCGCCCCGGTGACGATTGCCGAAGGCTGAAAGCGGACCGACTGCGCAAACCCGCCCCTCTCGCGCCAGCCCGTGCCGCAGCGGCCGCTCCAGGCCGCCAGTTCGATATTGCTGGCCTGGTCCTTGAAATCGAGGACTCCCGCACCATCTGCCTTGCAGGGCTTTTCCAGACAGGGCGCCAGGGAGGTGCTGGCCATGGCAACCATCCCGCCGCAGCATGTCCAACGTGCAAAGCGAAGCATTTCCCGTCTGACCATTGAAAACCGCGGCGCATCGTATATAGTCCGCAGGCTTCCGGTCTTGCCGGGTGCCGATGTGGTTGATTTGGCAGGAATTTTTCAGGAACCCCATGATGGAGAGAGACGACGATCACTTCGACATCGATGATGAGTTCGTGGCCGAGAGCGATGAGGACCAAAGTTACGAAAAGTTCATAGATCCAGTGGGGCGCCGTGCGCGTCCCAATGCCGCGGCCAATGCCAAGAAGGGCAAAGCCGCCTGGAGTAAGCTCGAGGACGTTCTGGCCGATCGACGGCTGAAGAAAGAACTCAACGATTTCGACGAAGAATAGCAAGGTGCCGCGCAGGCCCTCCGGCCTGCGCTCCTGCCTTCCTGCTTTTTGGGATGGGTCGGATCAACCGATGGCCCATCCTCACGCCGATGCCGACAGTGGCGCTTCATCACGCTGCTTTTCCGAATGATTCTGTGGGGTCTGAAATGACGATGATAGATTCCCTGTCCGGCGCAGCGCCTGGCAGTTCCGCGACCGGGTCGCACAATCTTTCCTCATCCACTGCCGCCTCCCCCTGGGTGGTGCTCAAATTCGGCGGCAGCAGCGTATCGTCGGTTGCCAATTGGAAAAACATCGCTGAGGTGTTGCGCGATCGGCTGGCCGAGGGCCTGCGCCCCCTGATCGTCCATTCGGCCTTGTCCGGCATCACCGACCGTCTGGAGCAATTGCTGCACCAGGCGATCACCAACGAATGGCAGCCGGTCATGGACCAGATCGAACAGCGCCATCGCGACCTGGCGCGCGACCTGGGCATCATCCCCAGTCCAGACCTGGAGGAACAGTTCCGGCGGCTGCGCCAGATCGCAGCCGGCGTGGCGCTGGTCGGCGAAGTCAGCGAGCGGCTGCGCGCACGCGTCATGGCGCAGGGCGAGCTGATGGCGACACGGTTGGGCGCCGCCTTTCTGACCGCCCAGGGCCTGGACGTGCAATGGGTGGACGCTCGCACGGTCCTCAAGGCGGTGCCGCGACCCCATATCCGCATGCGCTCGACGTATTTGTCGGCGACCTGTCTCTACGAGCCGGATCACGAACTGCAGCAGCGCTGGGGTTCATCCGGCACGGTGTGGATTTCACAAGGTTTCATCGCCAGCAACGAGAACGGCGAGACCGTACTGCTGGGACGGGGCGGATCGGACACCTCGGGCAGCTATTTCGCGGCCAAGCTGCAGGCGCGGCGCCTGGAAATCTGGACCGACGTACCGGGCATGTTCAGCGCCAATCCCCGCGCCGTGCCCTCGGCGCGACTATTGCGCTCGCTGGAGTATGACGAGGCGCAGGAGATTGCGAGCAGCGGTGCCAAGGTCCTGCATCCGCGCTGCATCATGCCGATCAAGCAATACGGCATTCCCTTGTACGTGTTCGCGACCCAGACGCCAAAGCTGGAAGGCACGGTCATCACCACCCACGGCGGCAACGTCGCGGCGCAGGTCAAGGCCGTGACGATGAAAAAGAACATCACGCTGGTGACGATGGAAACCGTCGGTATGTGGCAGTCGGTCGGATTCCTGGCCGATGCCTTCCGGGTCTACAAGAGTCACGGCTTGTCGATCGATCTGGTCTCGACGTCCGAGACCAGCGTCACCGTGTCGCTGGATCCGGCCGCCAACACCCTGGACAAGGCGACGATGGCGGCGCTGGTGGACGACCTGAGCAAGTTGTGCCGCGTCGAGCTGATCGGGCCGTGTGCGGCGGTGAGCCTCGTCGGCCGCAATATCCGCGCCATCCTGCATCGCCTCGGCGAGGCGCTGGAGCTGTTCGAGGAACAACGGATCTATCTGGTGACGCAGGCGGCGAACGACCTGAACATCACCTTCGTGATCGACGAGGACCAGGGCGATCGCCTGGTGGCGCGCCTGCATGAGATCGCGATCCGCAAGATGACGGCGGATCGGGTGCTGGGACCGACCTGGGAGGAGCTGTACAGCCCGGTGGACAAGGTTCGCGGGACCGAGGGCCAGTGGTGGCATCAGCGCCGGGACGCGTTGCTCGCGCTCGGGCAGGAACACGGTGCGGCGTTCGTGTATGACCGCGGGACCTTGAGCTCACGCGCGCAGTCGCTCAAGAGCTTGTCCGGGATCGACCAGGTGTTTTATGCGCTGAAGGCGAATTGGCACCCCGACATCCTGCGACTCTTCCACCAGCAGGGGCTGGGATTCGAGTGCGTCTCGCAGCAGGAAGTGGAGCACGTGCTGCAGGTCCTGCCTGACATCGATCGCAGGAGAATCCTGTTCACGCCGAATTTCGCCGCGCGCGCGGAATATGCCTGGGCGTTGCAGCAGGACATCTGGCTCACGCTCGACAACCTGCATCCGCTGCGAGCCTGGCCCGAGCTGTTCCAGGGCCGCGAGGTGTTCGTCCGCATCGACACCGGCTATGGACGTGGTCATCACGACAAGGTGCGCACGGCGGGCGTGCACTCGAAGTTCGGCGTGCCGCTGTTCGAGATGGACGAGTTGGAGAAGCTGCTCAAGGCGGCCGGGGCGAAGGTCGTAGGCTTGCATGCCCATACCGGCAGCGGCGTGTTCGGCGTCGGCAACTGGGTGTCCGTCGGCGAGACGCTCGCCTTGCTGGCGCAGCGCTTCCAGGACGTACGCATCATCGATTTGGGCGGCGGACTGGGCGTGCCCGAGCGGCTGGGCCAGCCAGGCATCGTGTTGTCGGAGTTCGAAGTGGCGTTGTCCGCACTCAAGGCGGCGCATCCCGGCTTGAGTTTCTGGATCGAGCCGGGCCGCTACCTGGTGTCCGAGGCCGGCGTGCTGCTGGCGCAAGTGACCCAATTGAAGGGCAAGGGGGAGGTGCACTACGTCGGCGTGGCGACGGGCATGAATTCCCTGATTCGGCCGGCGCTGTATGGGGCGCATCACGAGATCTTGAACCTGACCCGCCTGGACGAAGTGCCGACCGAGATCGTCAACGTCGTGGGGCCGATCTGCGAGTCCGGCGACGTGCTCGGCGCCGAGCGCCTGTTGCCGCCGAGCAAGGAGGGTGATGTGTTGCTGATCGCAACGGCCGGCGCCTACGGTCGTGCGATGAGTTCGCACTACAACCTGCGCGCGCCGGCCCCGGAGTTCCTGCTCTGAGGGACGGGAGCGGGTGCCGGACTTGAGTTGTTGACGTTTGCGCGGGGGCTACGGGGAGCCGGACTTGAATTGTTGACGTATGGCCCTCACCCCCGCCTCAACTCTTCGCCGCGTGGCGGGCCTCCAGTTCCTGCACCACCTTCGCCAACGACAGCCCCCGGCTCTTGAGCAGCAGCGCCAGGTGAAACAGCAGATCGGCGGCTTCGCCGACCAGTTGCTCATCCGCTTGAGTCACGGCGGCGAGGGCAACCTCGAGGCCTTCCTCGCCCACCTTCTGCGCCATGCGAGTCGGGCCGCGCGACCATAGCTTGGCGGTGTAGCTGCCCTCGGGGCGCTCGCTGATGCGTTGCCCGATGACCGCTTCGAGCTGTGCCAGGAACGACAGGCCGGTCGCATCGCTGCGCAGCGCATCGCCAAAGCAGCTTTGGGTGCCGCGGTGGCAGGTCGGGCCGGCGGGGCGAGCCAGGATGAGCAAGGCATCCTGGTCGCAGTCCGCCGCGACCTCGACCAGGTCCAGGAAATTTCCAGACGTTTCGCCTTTGGTCCACAGCCGCTGCTTGCTGCGGCTGAAGAACGTCACCTGCCCCGATGCCAGCGTCGCGCGCAATGCCTCTTGGTTCATGTACCCCAGCATCAACATCCTGCCACTGCCTGCATCCTGGATAGTGGCCGGCAGCAGCCCGTCGGACTTATCCCAGGCCAAGGTCGAAATCTGTTCGGGAGTCATGGCCGCACCTCGATGCCCTGCGCGCTTAGATATTGCTTGAGATCGCCGATGGCGATGGCGCCGGAGTGGAACACGCTCGCCGCCAGGGCGCCATCGACCTGCGCCTGCTCGAAAACGCTGGCGAAATGTGCCGGCGCGCCGGCGCCGCCGGAGGCGATCAGCGGCACCGAGCACACGCGCCGCACCGCGGCCAGCTGTTCGATGTCGTAGCCCGTGCGCACGCCATCGCTGGCCATGCAGTTCAACACGATCTCGCCGGCTCCGCGCTCCTGCGCCTCGCGCACCCAGTCCAGCGTCTGGCGCGCCGTGTTGCGCGTGCGCTCGGGATCACCCGTGAACTGGTACACGTAGTACTGGCCGTCGAGCGTCTGGCTATCGATGCCGACCACGACGCATTGGGCGCCGAAGCGCGTGCTCAGGGCCGTGATCAGCGCCGGGTCGGCCAGGGCAGGGGAGTTGATCGAGATCTTTTCCGCGCCTTCGCCCAGTACCTGCTCGGCGTCCGCCACGCTGCGGATGCCGCCGGCGACGCAGAAAGGAATGTCCAGGATGCGCGCCACCCGGCTCACCCAGCCGCGATCGACCGAACGGCCTTGCGGACTGGCGGTGATGTCATAGAACACCAGCTCGTCCGCGCCCTCGTCACGATAGCGCTGCGCCAGTTCCATGATGTCGCCGACCACGACGTGATCGCGAAAGCGCACGCCCTTGACGACTTGCCCGTCTCTTACATCGAGGCAGGGGATGATGCGTTTGGCAAGAATGGCCGCAGCTCCTCAGGTGAGATTTTGTTTTCCAGCAATGCCTTGCCACTGATGACCGCCGCAACGCCGCAGTCGCGCAGGGCGCTCAGGTCGCCCGCCGACGCCACGCCTCCGGAGGCCTGCCATTGCAGCTGCGGGTAGCGGCGCACCGCCTGGCCGTAAAGCTCGACGTTCGGCCCGCTCAGCGCGCCGTCGCGCGCAATGTCGGTGCACAGGACATGCGCCAGCCCGGCTTCCATGAAGCGCTCGACCGCATCCCACAGCACGATACTGCTGGTCTGTTGCCAGCCGTGCGTGCTCAGCAATGGTGTGCCGGAGGCATCCAGGCGGACGTCCAGCGCCAGCACGATGCGCCCGGCGTCGACTTGCTGCATCCAGTCGATGACCTGATCCGGATCCACGACGGCAAGACTGCCGATCACCGCGCGTTCGACGCCGGCCTCGAGCAGCGCCCGCACTCGATCCAGGCTGCGCAGCCCGCCGCCCACCTGGAGCTTCACCTGCGGCACGCTCGCCAGCGCGACGATGGCGTCGCGATTGGCCTGCGTGCCATCGCGCGCGCCATCCAGGTCGACGATGTGCACCCGGCGCGCGCCCAGCGCCAGATAGCGCTCGAGCACGGTTGCGGGTTGGTGGGAATACACGGTCTCGGCCGCAAAATCGCCTTGCAACAGGCGTACGCAACGGCCCTGCTTGAGGTCGATGGCTGGAATCAGTTCCATGGCTGGTGGGTGGTCATTGAAGTTGCAGGAAATTGTTCAACAGCTGCGAGCCGGGGCCTGCCGAGCGTTCCGGATGGAACTGCACGCCGCAGATATTGCCGCGCCGTACGATGGCGCAGAAGCGCTCGCCGTAGGTGGTCCAGGCCCGCGTCGAGGCGGTTACCGGTGCCGCATAGCTGTGCACGAAATACATATGGTCGCCGGAGGCGATGCCGGCCAATAGCGGGTCGTCCGTGTCGAACTCCAACTGGTTCCAGCCCATGTGCGGCACCGGATGACCCTCGCGTTCGGCAAAGCGCTGCACGCGTCCGGGCAGCAGCGCCAGGCCGGCCACGTCGCCTTCCGCCGAGGACTCGAACAGCAGTTGCATCCCGACGCAGATGCCCAGCAGCGGCTGCGTCAGCGTACGGATGGTCTCGACCAGTCCGGCCTGACGCAGGCGGGCCATGCAGTCCGATGCGGCGCCGACGCCGGGCAGGATGACGTGGCTGGCCTGGCGCAGCACCTGCGGGTCGGTGGTCAGCGTGGCGGCGACGCCCAGGCGCTCGATGGCGAAACGCAAGGATGCGATGTTGGCGCCACCGCTGTCGATGATCGCCAGCCGCATCAAAGCACCCCCTTGGTACTGGGCAGCTGCGTATCGGTGATGCGTACCGCCTGGCGCAGGGCGCGGCCCAGCGCCTTGAAACAGGCTTCGATCATATGGTGGGTATTGTCACCCTCGACCTTGTTGTTGATCGCAGCGCCCAGTGTATCCGACAGCGAGCGAAAGAAATGGGGCACGAGCTCGGTGGGCAACTGCCCGACCTGGTCGCGGCCGAACTGTCCTTCGAAGACACAGAACGGCCGGCCCGACAGATCGATTGCCACCTGCGCCAGCGCCTCGTCCATGGGCAGCACGAAGCCATAGCGGTGGATGCCACGCTTGTCTCCCAGCGCGCTTCTGAGCGCCTGGCCCAATGCCAGCGCGCAGTCCTCGATGGTGTGGTGTTCGTCGATGTGCAGGTCGCCCTGGCAGCTCAGCTGCAGCGAAAAGCCGCCGTGCCGGGCAATCTGTTCCAGCATGTGATCGAAGAAGCCCAGGCCGGTGGCGACCTGCGTGCCGCCTTCCCGGTCCAGGTCGACCGTCACCTCGATGCGGGTTTCCTTGGTCGCACGCTGCACGCTCGCACGACGCGACGCGGCGGCCGGCGGCCGCTCGAACGATGCCGTATCCACGCCGCCGGCGCGCGCCAGGGCACGCAGCAGGCGATCGTTCTGTTCAGGCGTGCCGACGGTGATGCGCAGACTGTCGCCCAGGCCTGCCTGGGAGCGCGGATCGCGGATGATCAGGCCCACCGAGGCGGCGGCCTGCAAGACCGCATCGGCGTCCTCGCAGTCCACCAGCAGGAAGTTGGCGGCGCTGGGCCATACCTTGCGCATCTGCGGCAGGCGCGCCAGTTGCTGCGCCAGCCGCTCGCGCTCGTCGACGATGAGTTGCACGCGCTGGGCCGCCTCGTCGCGGTGCCGGCCGTCGGTGAACGCCAGCACCGCATCGATGGTTTGCACCGGCAGCGCATAAGGCGTGATCACGCGCGCGAGCAGGCCAACGATGTCGGCATGCGCGATCAGCGCGCCGCAGCGTGCTCCCGCAAGCGCGTACGCCTTGGACAAGGTGCGCAGCACGACCAGGTTCGGATATCGATCGAGCAGG
>JBEBRC010000141.1:0-9322 GCA_040395055.1 Steroidobacter denitrificans | reverse complement strand
GGCATCGGCCTGTCGCCGGACAAGATGCTGCTGGGCCGCGCCTTCGCCTACAACGATGCGCAGCGCAATCGTATCGGCACCAATTTTCACCAGTTGCCGGTCAACCGCCCCAAGGCCTCTGTGAATACTTATATGTTCGATGGCCAGATGGCCTATGAGCACAGCGGCAACGCGCCGGTCTACGCGCCCAATAGCGGCGGTCGCAGCTGGGCCGACGAAACCGGCCCGGTTGCGGATGGTTGGGAAAACGATGGCGAAATGATGCGCAGCGCCTACACGCTGCGCGCGCAGGACGACGATTTCAGCCAGCCAGGCACCTTGGTGCGCGACGTGTTCAACGACGATCAGCGCACCAAGCTGGTCGACCAGGTGGCTGGCAGCCTGCTGGGCGGCGTTCGCGAACCCGTACTGAGCCGTGCATTCCAATACTGGAAAAGCGTCGACGCCGATGTCGGCCGCCGCATCGAGGAAAAGGTGCGAGCCGGCTCCGCACCAAAGCCGGCGGAAGGCATGGGCGAACGCTAAACGTTCAGTGGGACGTTCCGGGGAGGCTCATGCCGGGCCTGAAGCTTGATCGTCTGTTCGGATCATCCCCCGGCCCATCGCAGGCCGGGGGATGTACGCTGTGTCAGCGCCGCGCGACGAAGAACGCACGCAACAGCGCCGCGCATTCCTGCGCCATGACGCCCGAGGTACATTCCAGGCGGTGATTCAAGGATGAATGCTGCGTGATATTGAAGACCGATCCTGCCGCTCCGGCGCGCGGATCCGCCGCCGCATAGACCAGCCGCTTCACCCGCGCGTGCACCATCGCGCCGGCACACATCGCACACGGCTCCAGCGTGACGTACAGCGTCGTATCCAGCAACCGATAGGTACCGAGAGTCTGGGCCGCGGCTCGCAAGGCGACGATCTCGGCATGGGCCGTCGGATCGCTGGCGCTGATGGGATGGTTCCATCCCTCGCCGATGACCAAGCCATCCTTGACCACCACGGCGCCGACCGGGACTTCACCCACGCCCTGCGCCCGCTGCGCGAGCTCGAACGCGAGTGACATGAACTGGACATCGCCGGGCGCTGGATCTGGGGTGGGCATCGGATACCTTGCTTGCTTCACGCAATTCTATCCGATGCGCCAATAGACTTATCGGCCACGATTTCGCAGTTTATCGGTGTCCCGCCTCCCCGGCCGTTGTAACATCGCTGGCGTACAAACGCGTCACTGGGGCGCGAACGACAAGGGGGCAGCGATGTGCGACGAGAACTCTATCGATGACATGATCGAATTCAAGCGACGATCGGGGGAGCTGACGCGCCGCCGCTTCGGCGCGCTGTCCGTCGGCGTTGGCGTGACGATGATGCTGCCCCAGGTCGCAGGCGCAGCTGAGGTGACGGAGTCGGAGGTCGAAATCAAAACGGCCGATGGCACGGCGGATGCGTATTTCGTGCATCCCTCCAGCGGTCAGCATCCCGGTGTATTGATCTGGCCTGACGCCCTGGGCTTGCGGCCGGCATTCAGGCAAATGGGCAAGCGGCTGGCGGAAGCAGGCTATTCGGTACTGATTCCCAACCCCTTCTATCGCACCAACAAGGCGCCGGTGGTTGCCGAAGGCGCAAGTTTCCAGGATCCGGATACGCGCAAGACGATCATGGCGATGATGGGCACCCTGAATCCGGACACGCATCTGGCCGACGCCCGGGCATTCGTGCCGTTCCTCGACGCACAAGCGTCCGTCGACAAGCAACGCAAGCTGGCCACCACCGGCTATTGCATGGGCGGGCCCATCACCCTGCGCACTGCCGCCGCGTTTCCGGATCGTATCGGCGCGGGCGCCTCCTTCCATGGCGGCGGGCTGGCGACCGACAAGGCGGACAGCCCGCACCTGTTGGTGCCGAAAATGAAGGCTCACTACCTGATTGCGATCGCCGACAACGATGACAAGCAGCAGCCGGAAGCGAAGGACGTGCTGCGCAAAGCGTTCGCCACCGCGCACCTGCCGGCGGAAATCGAAGTCTACCCGGGCGCCCTGCACGGCTGGTGCCCGCCCGATTCAGCCGTGTATGACGAGAGCCAGGCGGAAAAGGCGTGGCATCGCATGCTGGCCCTGTTCAAGGGTGCTCTGGGCTGATCGCAACGAGCCGAACCTTGCGCAACGTGCTCCAGTCGCAACACGGCTGGAGCACGACAGTCCGTACCGCGGCGGGATTCTCTACGCGACCGCATATCGCGCCGCGCCCACGGTGCACCTACCGGTTCGTACAGGACTCCTGGGGCGCCCGCTCGCTGCACCCCGGTCCGCCGTGCGCAGCGAACCGCCTCGACCGACATGAGATGGAGGATCCCTCTTGAGAAAACTTGCCTTGATCTGTCTGACACTGCTGTGTGGACCACTCATCGCTGCGCCGGCTCGCTATGAGCTGGATACGGAGCACTTGACCGTCGCCTTCCTGGCCGAACATATCGGCTATGCGAAGACGCTGGGATCATTTCGCAAGGCGAGCGGCAACTATGTGTTCGACGACAGCATCCAGGCCCTGTCCGAGTTGCGGGTGGTGGTGGAAACGGCCAGCGTCGACAGCGGGCACGAGCGCCGCGACCGGCATCTGCGCGGCGCCGACTTTCTCGCGAGCGCGGAATTTCCCAGAATGACCTTCACCGCGGCCAGCGGCCGAGCGATAGGCAACGGCCGCTACCTCATCGACGGCCAGTTGGAACTCAGGGGCATCACGCGTGCGCTGACGCTGGAGGCGACCGTCAACAAGATCGCGCCCTATCCCATCGGCGAGAAGGATGTCGTGATGGGCGTGTCCGCCCGCGGCAGCCTGAAGCGCAGCGACTTCGGCATGACGTACGGGGTGGAGAACGGCCTGGTCGGCGACACGGTCGAATTGATCATCGAATTCGAGGCGCGGCGCCGGTAATCAGCCCACGAACAGGTATTTTCGCGGCTTGATCAGGCAATCCGGCTGTTCAATAATCAGGCTGCTCGAAGCGCCCTCGACCTGTTTCCCGCTTTTCATCCGCGGAGTTTCTCCATGAACAGATCAACTTTGCAGTGCATCGGCAGACAGTTCATCGGTGAGCAGTTCATCGGTGGCGTGATCCCGCAGGGGTTCGCACGGCGAGTAGCCGCAGGCTGGGCGCTGGTGCTGCTGTGCGCGGCAGCCATTGCGATGAGCGCACCGGTATTGGCGCATCACGGCTGGTCCTGGGCAGAGGGCGAGCAAACCGAATTGAGCGGCACCATCGAATCGATCTCGATGGCGCCGCCGCATCCGATGCTCAAGGTGAAGGCCGAAGACGGTGTCAGCTGGCAAGTCGATCTTGGCAATCCGAACCAGACTGCGCGCTCCGGCTTCACCGGGGACACCGCAAAGCCCGGCGATGCCATCAAGGTGCTGGGCAATCGCTCCCTGGACGAGAGCAAGATGCACATGAAGGCGGTTCGCATCACGATTGCGGGAACGAACTACGACATGTATCCGGAGCGGATCGCAACCAACTGAGCCCCCGCGAGAGTGGATGTCGAATGGCTCGGGCAGTGGCCAGGGGCGGTGCTGCTGCAGCAGTCGGGCACCGCCTACCTGTTCGTCAATGCCACCCACATCCTGGGCATCAGCCTGGTACTCGGCGCGATCCTGCCCCTCGATCTGCGCCTCCTCGGTTTTTTCGGCCCGGCGCCCTTGCCGGTGCTGCTGCCTTCGCTGACGAAGGTAGCCGCGAGCGGTGTGGCGCTCGCCATCCTGACCGGAATCTGGTTGTTCTCGGTTCAACCGGCAGAGTACGCCGGCAATGCCGCCTTCCTATGGAAAATGGCGCTGCTGCTGCTGGCGTTGCTCAATGTCCATTTCCAACATCGCAGCCCGCATTGGCGACAGGTGCTGCAAGGCGAAGCGATCGATGTGCGGGTACGCACGCGCGCACTGGCATCGCTGGTGCTATGGCTTTGCGTGCTGGTTGCGGGGCGCTGGATCGGATTCCTGTAGCGCTACAGGTCTGGTGGAGAGCGGCTGGCTGAGAGACGATTGCCCGGCTGTCCACCCCAGATCGACCCGATCGGAAAACAAATCCTCCTGTGCCAACACGCCCTCGAGCCTCAACAGCGCAGCCTTGCGCTCGAGGCCGCCGCCATAGCCGGTCAGCCTGCCGTCCGCGCCAATGACGCGATGGCATGGAACGATGATCGAAATCGGGTTCACCGCATTGGCGCGGCCGATGGCTCGCGCCGAGGTCGGCTTGCTGAGGCGCTTGGCGAGTTCGCCGTAACTGATGATCGAGCCGTAAGGCACCTCGGAAAGCCGCGCCCAGGCCTCGTGCAGGAATGCATTGCCATGCGGCGCCAAGGGCAGTGTGAAGCGGCGGCGTTCACCGGCGAAGTATTCCTCGAGCTGCCTGGCGACCGGCGCCACCGCGCCGTCATCGCGTATCGCCTTCCCGGCCACGCCATTACCCAGCTCGACGGCCTGCTCGATGCCTGGCTCGACGCCGGGTTCGCCAGCCGGGCCGGTGGGCCGCTGCATGCGAGTGTCGTCCGCGAAATCCAGCCGCACCAGCGCGCCCGCGGCATCGACGATGGCAAGCATCGCCCCCAGCGGCGTTTCGATATAGCCGGCAAAGCACGCTGTATGAAGGCCCACGCTCATGCGAGTCGCTCCGTATCGATGCCCAACAGTCTATGCCTCTTGCGTCGGTGCGTCACAACACGGCAGATCCAGGCGCCTACCGGGTGCGATACAGCCACAGCGTCACGGGCGCCAGGATCAGGGTCAACGCGACCGGCGCGGCGAGCGCCAGTCCGATCTGATCCAGGCGCGCTGCGCCATCCATCAGGCCGCGCATGGCGGTCGTCATCGAGGAGACCGGGTTGACCGCCACGAACGCACGCAGCCAGGCTGGCATGGTTTGCGGGTCGACCATGATGTTGGAGGCGAACACCAGCGGAAAAAGGAAGGTGAAACCGAGCGTCATCACCGTGGTCGGCGTCCTGATCAGCAGTCCCAGCACCATGAAGATCCAGCCCATGCCAAAGCCGATCGCGATCAATAACGCAAAGGCGCCCACCACGCCCAGGACGCCGGCTTCGGGACGGTAGCCCAGGAGCAGGCCGATCGTCAGGATGATCATCGCGGCAATGAGGTGGCGCAGAATATCGCCGACCATCAGCCCGGCGAAGGGCGCCAGGGGCCAGATCGGCAGGGAGCGGAAGCGATCGAAAAGTCCCTTGCCGAGATCGGTCGACAGACCCATGCCCGAATAGACTGCATTGAACACCACTGTCTGGACCAGGATGCCGGGCAGAAAGAACTGCAGGTAGTCACCGGTCGAGCCTGCCAGCGCACCGCCGAACACGAACGTGAACAGCAGCGTGAACATGATCGGCGTCATCACCAGATCCAGCAGTTGCTCCGGCACGTGCTTGAACTTGAGCACCGCACGCCAGCCGAAGACCAGCGCGTTGGACAAGGCCGAGGGCGCCGGTGGGCGGGCGACCCCCCTCAGAGCCGACGCAGCGGATGAGTCGTTCATGCCCTGCTCCCGCCAGTCAGCGAGAAGAAGACCTCGTCCAGGCTTGGACTGCCCATCGAAAAATCCGACAGCTCGATCCGGGCGTCCATCAATGCGCCCAGCGCGGCGTGCGCATCCCGAGGCGTCCTGGCGGCGACGGACAAGGTCGCGCCCTCGACGCTGCGCTGGATGCTGCCGCCGAGACGGGTCTCGAGCAGCCGTGCCGCTTCATCGATCCGGTCCCGATCGACGAGCCCGACATGCAGGAAGCCGGAGCCCGTTGCCACCTTCAATTCGCGGCTGGTGCCTTCGGCGATCTTTCGGCCATGGTCGATGACGGCAATGCGCGCGGCGAGCTGGTCCGCCTCGTCCAGATATTGCGTCGTGAGCAAGATGGTGACTCCCGATTCGGCGAGCGAGCGAATCATGCGCCATACGCTCTGGCGCGCCACCGGATCCAGACCCGTCGTCGGCTCATCCAGGAACAGCACCCCGGGAGTCACGATGAGCGAGGCGGCGATATCGAGCCTGCGGCGCATCCCTCCGGAGTAATCCTTCACTTGCCTGGCCGTTGCGTCCGATAGATCGAAGGCGGACAGCAACTCATCGGCGCGCGCGCTGGCCGCGCGGCCACGAAAGCCCCACAGCCGAGCCAGCAGCACCAGGTTCTCCCGCCCTGTCAGGTCTTCATCGAGCGAGGCGAACTGCCCGGTCATGGCGATTTCGGCGCGCACTGCCTGCGGCGCCTCGATCAGGTCGTGGCCCATGATCCTCGCCGAGCCCTCGTCCGGTACCGCCAGCGTGGCGAGCATGCGCATCAATGTGGTCTTGCCGGCGCCGTTCGGGCCGAGGATGGCGAAGATCATGCCGCGCGGAACGTCGAGATCGATCCCGCCCACGGCACACACATCGCCGAAGCGCTTGACCAGACCGCGGGCGCGGATCGCAAACGCGGGTGACGCGCCGCCGGCTGCCAACGCTCGCTCCAGCGTCGAGACGGCGCTCATCGACAGCCTCCCCGGGCGGACGATACATGGCGCTGGCATGGGTATCGCCCCCGGAAGGTGCGGCAGAGTTCGAATTGCTTGATTGCCATGTTCGAGGACCGAGTGTCGGTGGAATGAATACGCATGATCCGATCATTGTCCCATCGTCGCGGATGTCATGTCGCGCCCCGCCCGCCCTTGCCGGCAGCACACGCGCGCGACTGCGCTGCCTGCCCTGCTGGCTGCGCCGGACCCGGATGCATTGCGCCACGTGTCGGACACGATGATAAAGTTCAAGTTCCTCACTGCCATCGCATTGGAGAAACATGAATACCGGCAAGGAGCAAAAGAGTCCTGGCCATGGCCCGCTGCCACAGCAACCGCCGCAGGCGAGCGCGCTGTCGGCCGAGGACATCGCGCGCTTCGGCCCCGATCCCACTCACACCTTGCGTCAGAACCTCGCAGCGGTACGCGAACGCATCGCGGCCGCTTGCGGGCGTTGCGGGCGCCGGCCCGACGAGGTTCGGCTGCTGGCGGTCACCAAGACCGTCCCGGCCCACGTCCTGCGTCATGCCTGCGCCGCGGGCATGACCGACTTTGGCGAAAACAAGGTCCAGGAAGGACACCAGAAGTGGCATGCGCTCGGCGACCTGCCCATTCGCTGGAGCCTCATCGGCCACCTGCAAACGAACAAGGTCAAGTATCTCACCCAGTTCGCATCACAGTTCCATGCCCTCGACAGTTTCAGGCTGGCCGATGCCTTGAATCGCCGCCTCGAGGCCGAGCAACGCGACCTGGAGGTGTTCGTGCAGGTGAACACCTCGGGCGAGTCCAGCAAGTACGGACTGCAGCCGGATGAGCTGCTCCCTTTCGTCGAACGCCTGTCCGACTATCCCCGGCTCAAGCCGCGCGGTTTGATGACCTTGGCCCTCTTCAGCGCGCAAGCCGATCGGGTTCGTGAGTGCTTCCGGCGATTGCGCGTATTGCGCGATCGCGCGCTGCAGATCGATCCGCAGCTGAGCCAGCTGTCGATGGGCATGTCGGGCGACTTCGAGATCGCCATCGAGGAAGGCGCCGACATCGTGCGCGTCGGCCAGGCCATCTTCGGCGTGCGCCCAGGCGGCGATGCGCAGTATTGGCCAGGTCTCATTCCCGAGCCGCCGATCCCAGGACGATAAGCAGATCCGGGAATCATCGGCGGCGCACGTCCGCCATGGCGCCCGGCATGCGACCTCGCCAGGCTCGGGCATCCGTCCCATCGCACCAGGACGCCTTGTATCACCAATATGAAATGCCGCCCGCTGACGCAATTGTTCGCACTCGCTCTGGCCATCGCGGCGGGGGGCTGTGCGCCGCCGCCCCTGACGGCGCCGGAGGAGGAACTGGTGCGCCAGTGTCTCGAACTGGCACATCGGCAAGAAAGCAGTTCCGAGTGCAAGCAACAGGTGACGCGGCGGATGGAGAAGGCCTACCTCAGGAAACATCCGGATTTCTACGAGCAGCTGCTGGCCGAGCGCAAAGCGTTCGTCGCGGAACGCATCGCTGAAGACCAACGCCGGCGCGATGAATTGAATCTATGCCTGGATGCCCGCGAGGCAGGCGGCACTGCGCCTGCTTGCGAGAAATTCATGGCGCATGAGCTCACGCGTGGGATCGAGGATCGGCGCCGCAGACGCTGCGCACAGGCGCAATTGGACGGCGACGCGCAAGCACCGCGGCACTGCCAGGGATTGTCGGATCGCGACATCGAAGATGAGCTGCAAATGGAACGCTTCCGGCGCGAGCGCAAAGGCCCCGATGCCTAGGCGCCCGCCGCCCCACGCCTGGACACCTGACACCCGACGCCCGGACGCCCGGACATCTGGACAGCCCCCGTACACCCCGGGGGCTGCCCGCGTTCAGGCGCTCATTCGCCCGAAGCGACCGGCGTTGAAGTCGTCGATGGCCTGGCGGATCTCGGACTCGCTGTTCATCACGAACGGACCATAGCCCACCACGGGTTCGTCGATCGGCTCGCCCGACAGCCACAATACGGAGGCATCGTTGTTGGCCTCGATCTCCACCTCGCTGCCGGCACGGTCCAGGTGCACCAGTTGACCTTCACGCGCCACGGCATTGCCGTTGACCAGCACCGTGCCGCGCAGCACGACCAGCGCCAAGGTATGACCTTCCTGCGCCTGGAAACGTCCGACGCCGCCCTGGGCGAGGCGCAGGTCCCATACCTGCATCGGCGTGAAGGTGCGCGCCGGGCCGTGCTGTCCCCCGAACTCGCCAGCGATCACCCGCAGGCGGCCCGCGCCCTCGGGCAGGTCCACCACCGGAATCTGTGCCTCCAGCAGGGTCTGGTAGCCCGGGGCCGTCATCTTGTCCTTGGCCGGCAGATTGACCCACAGCTGCACCATCTCGATGGTGCCGCCGCGTTGGGTGAAGGCATGCGAGTGGAACTCCTCGTGCAGGATGCCGCCCGCAGCGGTCATCCACTGCACGTCACCGGGACCGATCAGGCCACCCGCCCCGGTGGAATCCTGATGCTCGACCTCGCCTTGGTAGACGATGGTGACGGTCTCGAAACCGCGATGCGGATGCTGGCCGACGCCGCGCGGACGCGCGGCCGGCTCGAACTGGGTGGGGGCGGCATGGTCCAGCAGCAGGAACGGGCTCAGGTGCTTGCCCAGGCCGTCGTAGCCGAACAGCGAACGCACCGGAAAACCGTCACCGACCCAGTGCGGGCGGGGTGCACTATGGACGCCGAGAATCCTCTTCATGCTCATCTCCTGGATACGCCGCGCAGGATGCATCGGCGATGTCGGTACAGTACGGCCAGGACGAT
>JBEBRC010000140.1:0-9545 GCA_040395055.1 Steroidobacter denitrificans | reverse complement strand
GGCTCCTCGGTGGGTGTTTGGCGGGAACCGGGGCGGGGTGGGGTCAGTTTGGGACAGGAGGCTGGTGGTTGGTGAAGTACGCGGTTCTACGGACACGGGGCTCTAGATCAAGCAAAGCGATGCGCGATGAATGAGGAATCGCTCGAGGAGCATAGGCCCGTCATCACGTCCCTGTGTCACTTGCTGTTGGCCGTACCTCGCCTCAGGGGGGTGTTGGTACTGCTCCTGAGCGGGATGCTGGCGATGAGCGCCGTCACCGGGCAAGCCGCTCAGAGCGAGCGTGCGACGGCGCAGCTTCCGGGCATCATCGTCGAGCGTTCGCGCGAGTACGATCCGCAACGCGATGCGGATCCGGTCATCAACAACCTGCAGCGACGCACGTTCCGCTATTTCTGGAGTACGGCCAACAAGGACAACGGGATGATTCCCGATCGCTATCCTTCGCCGTCGTTTGCCAGTACGGCGGCGGTTGGATTCGCCTTGACCGCCTACGTCATCGGCGCCGAGCGCGGATACGTGTCGCGCGACCAGGCGCGGGCGCGCACCTTGCTTACCTTGCGCTTTCTCGCCGATCTGCCGCAGGGGCCGGATGAGAGCGGCACCGCTGGCCATCACGGCTTCTATTACCACTTCGTGTCCATGCAGGACGGACTGCGCTTCGAGACCACCGAGCTTTCGACCGTCGACACGGCGTTGCTGGTGGCGGGAGTATTGGTGAGCCAGGCGTATTTCGACCGTGACACGGATGCCGAACGCGGCATCAGGCAGCTTGCCGATCAGATCTACCGGCGCGTGGACTGGGCCTGGGCGCAGAACCGGCCGCCTGCGATCTCGCATGGCTGGCGGCCGGAAACCGGCTTCCTGCGGTTCGATTGGCGCGGCTACAACGAGGCCATGCTGCTGTACATCCTGGCCCTGGGCTCGCCGACCCATGCCGTCGACGAGGATGCCTGGGAAGCCTGGTTGACGACCTACAAGGATACCTGGGGCAGATTCAGCGGCCAGCAGTTTCTGGCCTTCGGCCCCATGTTCGGTCATCAGTATTCGCATGTATGGATCGATTTTCGCGGCATCAACGATGAGTTCACGCGCACCACCGGCGTGGACTACTTCGAGAACAGCCGGCGTGCGGTACTGGCGCAGCGCGAGTACGCACGGCGCAACCCGATGGGCTGGCGCGGCTATGACGGCGAGATCTGGGGGCTGAGTGCCTGCGATGGACCGGCCGACACGGTCCAGGTCTACAACAACGACGAGCGAGGCTTCTTCACCTATGCGGCGCGAGGCACCGCAGCGCCACACGTGCTGGATGACGGCACGATCGCCCCCACGGCCTCGGTCGCCTCGATCGTGTTCGCACCCGAGATCGTGATTCCGACCATCTACGCTTTCCGGGCCCGCTTCGGGGAGCACCTGTACCAGCGCTATGGCTTCCTGGACTCCGTCAATCCGAGCTTCACGTTCTCGGACGTACCGCTGCGCCATGGAAAGATCATCGAGGACATCGGCTGGGTGGCTGACGATTATCTGGGGATCGACCAGGGAGCGATCGTTGCGATGCTGGAGAATTATCGCAGCGGCCTGATCTGGGAGCTCATGCGCGACAATCCCTACATTCGTCGCGGCCTGGAGCGCGCGGGCTTCAGCGGCGGCTGGCTGGATCAGCCACCGAACCCTCCGGGTTCATGACGGGTCGTGGACGACACAACGCATTCTGGGACAGGGGTGACGCGCCGCCGGGCGGTTGCCACCTTCTTGTGCCTGCCGCTTGCCGCAAGCTGTGCCCGCCATGAGCCCGGCAGGCGCCGGCTGCGCTTCTGGGCGGTCGGGCGGGAAGGGGAGGTGGCCGAGCAGATGGTGCGGCAGTTCATGCGCGAGCATCCGCACATCGAGGTGGAAGTGCAAAAGCTGCCCTGGTCGGCCGCGCATGAGAAGTTGCTGACTGCCTTTGCCGGCGAAACATTGCCGGACCTGTGCCAGTTGGGCAACACCTGGGTGTCGGAGTTCGCCGCATTGAATGCCCTGGCGCCTCTCGATGAGTATCTGTCGAACTCCCGCGATGTGGCTCTGGATGATTACTTTCCCGGATTCCTGGAACCCAATCGAATCGACAGGCGGCTGTATGGCGTGCCCTGGTACATCGACACGCGCTTGTTGTACTACCGGCGGGATTTGCTGCAGCAGGCAGGCTTCAATGCGCCGCCGACGACGTGGGAGGAATGGACGCGGATGCTGGCAGCAGTCAAGGAACAGGTGGGGCCGGATCGCTACGCGGTATTGCTGCCGCTGAACGAGTTCGAGCCGTTGCTGGTGCTGGCGCTGCAATGGCCGACTGACTTGCTGCGCGATGGAGGGCGATGGGGAAATTTCCGCAACGCGGACTTCCGGCGTGCCATGGAATTCTACAATGGGATGTTCGAGCGCCAGTGGGCGCCACGCCTCAGCAGTACTCAGATATCCAACGTCTGGGATGAGTTCGCCCGCGGTTTCTACTCCTTCTACATCTCCGGACCTTGGAACATCGCCGAGTTCAAGCGCCGCATGCCGCCTGGCCTGCAGCAGGCATGGATGACGGCTCCCATGCCCGGCCCCGACGGTCCCGGCGTGTCGATCGCCGGCGGCGCCAGTCTGGTGATCTTTCGCTCATCGCCTCGCAAGTCAGAAGCCTGGCAACTGGCCGAGTATCTCTCGCGCCCCGCCACTCAACAGCGCTTCTACGAATTGACGGGCAACATGCCGCCGCGGCGTGCCAGTTGGGCGTCCCCGGTCCTGGAAGACTCGGTGTATGCGCGGGCATTTCGCCAGCAACTGGATGCAGTGCGTTCGCCGCCGAAGGTGCCGGAATGGGAACGCATCGCGACCCAGATGGGCCTGGCCGCCGAGCGTGTGGTGCGCTCGGTGGCAACGATCGACGAGGCCTTGACCGCACTGGATCGCTCGGTGGATGAGATCCTGGAAAAGCGCCGCTGGATGCTGGAGCGAAGTTGATGCCACTAGCGAGTCGGCGCCGGATCGAAGCTCGAAGCGCTGGTGAGCGTGCAGCATGGTGGTTCATTGCCCCGGCGCTGATCGTGCTGAGCGTCTTCTTTTTCCTGCCGGTGCTGGGTGCCTTGTTGATGAGCCTGACCGACTATGACCTGTACGCGCTCAGCGACTGGCATAACCTGCGCTTCATCGGCCTGGAGAACTACGTGCGCCTGCTGCACGACCCGCTGTTCTGGAAGGCCCTGGGAAACACCGTGTACTTCGTGGCGCTGGGGGTGCCGCTGTCGATCGGCGTCTCGCTCGGCACGGCCTTGCTGGTGAATGCCAGGCTGGCGCGCTGGCGCGGGTTGTTTCGCACCGTATTCTTCGCCCCGGTGGTCACGACCCTGGTCGCGGTAGCGGTCGTGTGGCGCTATATCTTCCATACGCGCTATGGCTTCCTGAACTATGCGCTGGGAGGCCTGGGCATCGCACCCATCGACTGGATGGGCGATCCGCATTGGGCGATGCCCGCCATCGTCATCCTCGCGGTGTGGAAGAACTTTGGCTACAACATGATCATTCTGCTGGCGGCGTTGCAGAACATTCCAGAAGAGCATTACGAAGCGGCCCGCATCGACGGCGCATCGTCCTGGCAGGTATTGCGGCATATCACGCTGCCGGCGCTGCGCCCGGTCATGCTGCTGGTCAGCATCCTGACCATGACCGGATATTTCCAGTTGTTCGCCGAGCCGTATGTGATGACCCAGGGCGGACCGCTGCAAAGCACGCTCAGCGTGCTGTACTTCATGTTCGAGGAAGGCTTCAAATGGTGGAATCTCGGCCGCGCCTCGGCCGTCGCGTTTCTGCTGTTCGTGCTGATGTTCGTGGTCACGGTGCTGCAGCTGCGCCTGGGACGGGAGCGCGAACGGGCATGAGATACCGGCCGGCAGCCATCGGGATCAATCTGCTGCTGCTGGCAGCGGCGGCGTTGACGATCTTTCCACTGCTGTGGATGGTATCGGTCTCGTTCATGCCCAATGGCGCCGCCGGCACCTATCCGCCACCGATCCTGCCCTCGGCGCCGACGCTGGATAATTATCGCCAGCTGTTTGCCAACCAGCATGCCGGGCGTTACCTGTTCAACAGCGCGCTGGTCGCCAGCGTGGCGACCTTGATTTCGCTGGTGTTCAATACCTTGGCGGGCTATGCCTTCGCCAAGCTCAGGTTTCGCTGGCGCGAGCGGATCTTCAACACCCTGCTGGGCGCATTGGTGATTCCAAGCCAGGTGGCGATGATTCCCTTGTTTGCGCTGGTCAAGGAACTGGGCCTGGTCAGCACCTACGGCGGCGTGATCGTGCCGTCGATGGCGAGCGTATTCGGCATCTTCCTGATTCGTCAGTATGCCTTGTCGTTGCCCGATGAGTTGCTGGAGGCGGCGCGCATCGACGGTGCCAGCGAAGTGCGTATCTTCTGGTCGCTGGTGGTGCCGATCCTGAAGCCGATCCTGGCGACATTGGCAATCCTGACCTTCATGGCGACCTGGAATGACTTCATGTGGCCCTTGATCGTCCTTACCGAACAGGATCTGTACACCTTGCCGGTGGCGCTCGCAGGCTTGTCGCGCGAGCATGTGCAGGACAGCGAACTCATGATGGCGGGCGCGGTGGTGACGATCGTGCCGGTGATGGTGCTTTTCCTGGCGATGCAGCGTTACTACATTGCCGGCATTCTCGCCGGCAGCGTGAAAGGTTGAGCATGGGTAGTCGCCGGCGCGAATCCCCGACCCCGCCACCGCGCGTGCGACCGCGGTGCAGGCGCGCAGGAGCCGTCACCTCGATCGTCATGTTCTGCCAAGGCATCGCGCCCGGCGCGCTCCCGCTGGCCTGCCTGCCGCTGCTGCGCACGGATGCAGCGGTGGCGGCGACGGTGGAGCCGGCGCCCCTGCAGCGCCTGGATGAGATGGATGATGTATCCGCCTGGAAAGCCCTGGCCTCCGATGGAGTCAGCGCCTCTGTCCACGGCGCACGAGGCATGGAGGGCGGGGCGCTGGTACTGGAGTACGATCTGGCGCACACCGCGGGCTACGCGGCGGCGACGCGCCGGCTGCCGATCTCTGTGCCGCAGGACTATGAGATTTCCTTCTGGATGCGTGGCGAGGCCGGCCGCAATACCTTCGAGGTGAAGTTCGTCGATGCCTCCGGCGAGAACGTGTGGTGGTATCGCCGCACGAACTTTCAGGTCTCCGGCGAGTGGCAGCAAATACGCATCAAGCAGCGACAGATCGAGTTTGCATGGGGACCGACCGACGATCGAACCCTGCGCGAGTTCGAGTCCATCGAGCTGGTCCTCAGCGCTGGCGAGGAGGGCGGGCAGGGGAGTCTGTGGTTCGATCGCCTGGCGCTGCAGCCGGTGACGCGTCCACAAGTGACTGCGGCGCCGGTTGCACAGGCTTCCTCGCATCGCGGCCAGCATGTCGCAGCGCTGGCGCTGGACGGCAACGAGGCGACCTACTGGCGCAGCGCGCACCGGCCGGGGTCGGAGAATCGGGCAGCCGTGTCCGATCAGACCTTCGAGGTCGATCTGCAGTACCGGCGCGAATTCGGCGCCGTGGAGATCGACTGGGCCGGGGGCCTGCAAGCCTCGCGCTATAGCATCGAGAGTTCGCTGGACGGCAGGACGTGGCAAACGCTCAGGCGCGTCGAGGCCAGCAACGGCGGGCGCGATTCGCATCGCTTGCCGGAATCCGAAGCCCGCTACATTCGAGTGAAGATCCCGGATGGCGGCAAGGATGTCGGCATCGCGGAGTTTCATGTGCGCGAACTGGCGTTCGGCGCTTCGCCCAACGCCTTCGTTCATGCGCTGGCGCAGCGGGCGCGCCGGGGCTGCTATCCGCGTGCCTACCATGACGAACAGAGCTATTGGACGATCCTGGGCCTGCCCGATGATACGCAGGAGAGCCTGCTCTCGGAGGACGGCGCGCTCGAGGTACGCAAGGGGAGCTTCACCGTCGAGCCGTTCATCATCGCGCCCACAGGGGTACTGACCTGGGCCGACGGCTCGATCCGCCACGCACTGGTGCAGGACTATCTGCCCATACCGCAGGTCGAGTGGCGGCACCGGAACATCGAGTTGACGACGACCGCCTATGTCAGCGGCCAGGCCAACGACAATTCCCTGGCCCATGCGCGCTATCGCGTGCGCAACACCGGCCCGGACACGCTGCGCTTGACCTTGGCGCTGGTCGTGCGCCCGTTCCAGGTCAACCCTCCGGCCCAATTCCTGAACACCGCCGGCGGTGTGAGTCCGATCCAGGCGTTGTCGTTTCGCCATGGCGTGGTGGAGGTCGATGGGGTTCCCAGTATCTATCCGCGCACGCCGCCGCAGGATTTTCGGGCCGTGAGTTCGGCCGCCGACACGCCCTGCGATTGGCTGGGGAGTGCGCTGGGGGCACTCGAGGTTCGCGATGAAACCGGTTTGGCCAGTGGCGCGTTGGAGTATCCGATCGTACTGGCCGCGGGGGAGAGCGAGGAGGTGGTATTGGATCTGCCCTTGCACCCGCACTCGGCGCCGGTGGACGAACGGTCCGACGACCAATCGATGCAGGCGGTCGCGCAGCGCTGGCGCGAACGGCTCAACCGGGTGGAGCTGACGCTGCCCCCGGCATCGCAGGCGTTGTTCGACACCTTGCGCAGCGCGCTGGCGGATGTCTTGATCAATCGCGACGGACCGGCGATCCAACCGGGTTCACGAGCCTACGAGAGATCCTGGATCCGCGACGGCGCCATGACCTCCGAGATGCTGCTGCGGCTGGGGCATGAGCAGGCGGCGACGGATTTCCTGCGCTGGTACGCGCCTTACCAGTTCAGCAACGGCAAGGTGCCGTGCTGTGTCGATCGACGCGGTGCCGACCCGGTGCCGGAGAACGACAGCAACGGCGAGTTTCTGTTCCTGATCGATGCCATTCACCGCTACACCGGCAATACCCAGCTGCTGCGCGAGATGTGGCCGCGTATCGAGCTCGCGGTGGACTATATGGATGAGCTGCGGCGCTCCGAGCGCGTGCCGGACAACACGCAAGGCGAGCGCAAGGCGTTCCATGGCTTGATGCCGGCGTCGATCAGCCACGAAGGCTATGCCGCCAAACCGATGCATTCCTATTGGGATAATTTCTGGGCGCTGGCGGGCTACGAGTCGGCGGTGCGCATGGCCCGTGCACTGAATGAGAAAGCCGCGATGCATCGTTTCATCGAGTCGCGCGATCAGTTTCGCTCGGACGTCTATCGCTCCTTGCAGGTCGCGATGCGCACGCATGCGATCGATTATTTGCCGGGCTCGGCCGAACTCGGCGATTTCGATGCGACCTCGACTTCGATCGCGCTGTCTCCGGTCGGGGAGCAACAGATGCTGCCGCCCCTGGCCCTGCGCGCGACCTTCGAGCGCTACTGGGAAAATTTCCTGCAGCGCCGCGACGATGCGACGTGGGAGGTCTATACGCCGTATGAATGGCGCAATGTCGGCAGCTTCATCCGCTTGGGCTGGCGCGAACGTGCCTGGGAGTTGATCGAGTATTTCATGAACGACCGGCGGCCGCGCGAATGGAATCAATGGGCCGAGGTCGTCGGCCGGGAACCGCGCCAGTCGCGCTTCATCGGCGACATGCCGCATGGCTGGGTGGCATCGGATTTCGTGCGCTCGCTGCTCGATGTGTTTGCCTTCGAGCGGCCGGCGGATGAGGCCCTGGTGCTGATGGCGGGGGTGCCTGCGGCATGGATCGGCGAGGGCTTCGCGGTCCGCAACCTGCGTACGCCCTATGGCCCGTTGAGCTATTCCTTGACGGTGGAGGAGCATCGAAGCGTGCTCGCGGTGGATGCGCTGCGGATGCCGGTGGGAGGCGTGGTGATCGCATGGCCTGCGGATCCCCCGAAGGGACAGTCCATCCAGCATGGCTCGGCACGCTGGATAGGCAGTGAGTTGCGCATCACGGAGCTGCCGTTCGCGGTCGTGTTCCCACGATGAATGCCGCGCCGAGTGGGGATGCTTCAAGGATAGAGCGCCGCGCCGTGGGTGCGGATCACCTGGGTATAGAATCGCGCGCTGGCTTTCGGGGTGCGCTGCAACGTGGCGTAGTCCACATGCACGATGCCGAAGCGCTTCGAGAACCCATGGGCCCACTCGAAGTTGTCCAGCAGCGACCAGGCGAAGTAGCCGCGAATGTCCACCCCGCATTCGAGCGCCGCCTGCACGGCGCGCAGATGTTGCCGCAGGTAGTCGACACGCAAGGGATCGTCGAGCACGGATCCGGATGCCGTATCGCTGGCGTCGTCGTCCCTGGCCGCCGCGCGCCCCGCTGCCCTGGACTCGGGCGCCGGGGTATCGTCTGCGGCGCTCTCGCGTGGGATGCGCGCCTGATCGAGCGTTGGCGGGTCATAGAATGCCGCGCCATTCTCGGTGATATAGAGGGGTGGATTGTCGTAGCGCTGCTTGATCCACAGCAAGGTATCGGTCAGGCCTTGGGGGAAGACTTCCCAGCCGGTCTGCGTATGGGTGTGCTGTGCCTGGAAAACCGGCGCGGCGCGCAAGGGCCATGCCTGCGCATCGAACTTCACCACGCTGCGGGTGTAGTAGTTCACGCCGACATAGTCGATGGGTTGGCGAATCCGCTCCATGTCCTGGCGCTCCCAGCGCGGCCAGGCATCGGCGAAGATTTCGCCAAGCTCATCGGGGTAGGCGCCGCGCAGGATCGGGTCCAGGAATTGGCGATTCATGTAGGCGTGCGCGCGCCGGGCAGCGGCCATGTCGTCCTCGCCGGCGGAGGCTGGATACTTGGGTTCGAGGTTGATGGCGACGCCGATGCGATGCCGGCCGCTGGCGCGATAGGCTTGCACGGCCGCGCCGTGTGCCAGCAGCAAGTGATGGGCAGCGATGGGCGCCTCGAATCGATTGCGGTGGCCCGGCGCCAGGACGCCGTGCAGGTAGCCGCCATCGGTCACGACCCAGGGTTCGTTGAGGGTGGTCCACAGCGTCACGCGATCGTCGAGCCGGCGAAACAGTTGCTCCGCGTACGCGGCAAACCATTCGGGCGCCTCGGGATTGAGCCAGCCGCCGCGATCCTCGAGCGCGGCGGGCAGGTCCCAGTGGAACAAGGTCGCCATGGGCTGGATGCCTTGGGCGAGCAGGCCGTCGACCAGGCGTTCGTAGAATCCCAGGCCGGCGGCGTTCAGGCGTCCGGTGCCCTGCGGCAGCACGCGGCTCCAGGCGATGCTGAAGCGATAGGCGTTGAGCCGCAGTTCGCGCATCAGCTCGATGTCTTCGCGCCAGCGTCGATAGTGGTCGCAGGCGACGTCGGCGGTATCGCCGCCGTGGACCTGTCCGGGCGTGTGGGCGAAGCGGTGCCAGATGCTGGGTCCGGCGCCGTCGGCCAGCGGCGAGCCTTCGATCTGGTAGGCGGAGGTGGCGCAGCCCCAGAGGAAATCCTTGGGGAACGGTGTCCGCTTTGCGGTGGGGTGATTGCTCATGGCGCGTGCGTTCGTCGGAGTGATGCAGCTCTTAACGCTTGCGGCAACCATTGTGGACCATGG
>JBEBRC010000139.1:0-9562 GCA_040395055.1 Steroidobacter denitrificans | reverse complement strand
AGGTCAAGATCTGGCCGGGGGTTTGGCGAAAGCCACGCGATCGCGCAGATAGACCGGCTCGGCCTGTGCCGGCGGCTTGCCCTGTCCGGCACGCAATACCGGCTCGGCCAACCATGCAATATCGCGCGCATGCGGCAGCGCTGCCTCGTGAACCGGGACCCCCGCCTGCAGCAGCTGCGGATACGCCTTGAAGCCTGTACCGGCAAGCCTGCTCACCCCGTCGTCACGGACGAGCGCTGGGGGATCGACGCGCTCCGGCGCGATGGGAATCACCAGCCGCTGGTCCACAGGACGCTCGAATATCCCCCAGTAGACTTCGCCCATGCGCGCATCCATACACACCAGTACACGCTCCCCCGCTGCGGCGACCTGCTGCGCGACGGCGGCCAGGTCGGACACGCCCACTGTCGGCAGGCTCGCACCGAAGGCCAGGCCCTGCGCGACGCCGACGGCGATCCGCACACCGGTGAAGGCGCCCGGGCCGCGGCCATACGCCAGTCCATCGAGTTCCTGCATGCGCACGCCGGCTTCCTTCAGGACCGAATCCACCATCGGCAGGATCAGATCCGCATGCCCGCGAGGCGTCTGCACACAACGTTCCCAGCATTGCTCGCCCAGGCGCAAGGCCACGGAGCATTGCTCGGTGGCCGTATCGATCGCTAGGATTCTCATGATTCGTCTTGTCGCTCGGCGTGGCCCTTGCGCAGGGCGGTCGCAGTGGAAAACCTTGTGTGCAGGAACTGCTCGACTTCAGCAAGCCGCTCGGTGCGCGGCATGGGCGGCAGGCTGTCGAGGAAGATTCGCCCATAGGCGCGCGTGCGCAAGCGCTGGTCGCACAGCACGATGACCCCGAAGTCCGCCGGGTCGCGAATCAGCCGCCCCACTCCCTGCTTGAGCGCAATGGCAGCCTGTGGGACTTGTTCTTCGAAGAACGGATTGCCACCGCGTCTTTCGATCGTATTCAAGCGCGCCTTGAGCACCGGATCATCCGGTGCCGCAAAGGGCAGCTTGTCGATGATAACGACCGACAGCGCCTCGCCCTTGACGTCCACGCCTTCCCAGAAGCTGCTGGTACCCAGCAAGATCGCCTTGCCATGCTCGCGAAAGCTTGCCAGCAGCGCCTCGCGCGGGGCCTCGCCCTGCACCAGAATGGGATATGGCGAGTCATCGCCCAGCCGTCGCGCCAGAATATCGGCCGCCTGGCGCAGCGCACGATGACTAGTGAACAGCATGAACGCTCGTCCACCGCTGGCGTGCAGTACCGGCAGAGCGATTTCGACGACCTGTTCGGTATAACCCGGTGATGAGGGATTGGCCAGTCCGCGCGGCAGATACAGCAAGGCCTGTTGCGCATAATCGAACGGGCTGCCGAAACGCGCGGTGTCCGCCTCCTTCATGCCAAGACGGCGCGTGAAATGATCGAAGCTCTCTCCCACTGCGAGCGTCGCCGAGGTACACACCCAGGCGCTGGCGTGAGACTCGATCAGGCTGCCGAGCTGCTGGGCCACATCCACGGGGACATAGTGCAGGGACACGCCGTGGGAGGCGCTTTGCGCCCAACGGATGCTCGCGCTCTCTTCGTTCGCCTCCTCTTCGCTCGCCAGCATCGAGCCGAGCCGCTGGGACAGCTCGAGACTGCGGCGGCGCAAGGTGGCAAGGCCGGCATGGTCGCGCGCCGCCTCACTCAGGGCGCCGGCAAGCTCATCGAGCAATTCTTGCAGCCGTTCCAGCGACTCGACGACGCCGGCGGACCAATCCTTGAATTCGATGCGCTGTCCCGCCAGGGTCGGTGGCCGGCTGCGGCCCGAGCCGCGAGACGCCGCCTGCTGCTCGCGCTCCCAGGCGCTCGCTGGTGCTGCAGGGACGTTTCCGGCGCTCACCGCGGAAGTCCAATGCAGCTGACGTGACCCGGCCAGTTCATCTTGCAGATCGAACAGCTGGCGCTCCAGCGTCTGCGCGAAACTCGCGTGAACATCGCTGCGCAGATGGCCCGTCACCAGCTCTGCGGCCAGATCGCGGGCCAGGGCCTGCAACTGGCGGCCAGAGATGGTGAATCCCAGAAAATTAGCCGCCACGTCCGGCAACTGGTGCGCCTCGTCGATGATGATCGCATCCGCTCCCGGCAGCAGATCGCCGAAGCCTTCTTCCTTCAAGACCAGATCGGCCATCAGCAAATGGTGATTCACGACCACGACATCGGCCGCTTGTGCCTCGCGCCTCGCCTGCACCACATGGCATCGCTCGAAGGAGGGACATTCCGGCCCCAGGCAATTGTCACGCGTCGAGGTCACCCACGGCCACACCGGGTCCGAGTCGCTCAGCTGGGTCAGTTCGGCGATGTCCCCCTGCCGCGTAACCAGCGCCCATTCGCGAACCTTGGGCAGTGCCAGCGCCACCTCGCGGCGCAGACCGCGCGCCGCCGCCTGCTGCTGCGCCAGCTCCAGCCGATGCAGGCACAGGTAGTTGGCGCGCCCTTTCAACAAAGCGACGCGCACCGGGCGGCCGATTGCCCGTGCCACGCTGGGCAAGTCACGATGAAACAGCTGGTCCTGCAGGTTGCGGGTGCCCGTTGAAACGATGACGCGCCGCCCCGACAACAGCGCCGGCACCAGATAGGCGAAGGTCTTGCCGGTGCCCGTACCCGCCTCGACGATCAGCCGCCCGCGGCTACGCAATGCGCGCGCGACCTCACGCGCCATATCGATCTGCTCGCGGCGCGTGGCGAATCCTGGGATCGCCGCCGCCAGCGGTCCCTCTTCGCCAAAGATTTCTGCGATATCGTTCATGGTCGGAACACTAGGATCAGGGGTACCTGGCTCGGGGCAAAAGGACTGGACCAGGTCAGGCGGGCAGCGCCATTCAATGGAACACGGCACGAAAGCGCGCCAATGCAACGGCCCCCGGCGCCAGGGGATTGCGCAATTGCCAGCGAATATGCGTGTACTGCTGCGGCGCCGCTGCGCGCATCGTGCCCGCAACGTCCACCTGGAGCCTGGCTGCGGACCCGAAGGTCTGCCCGCCATCGATGGAGTACGTGACGCGCGCGCTCGGCCCAGCCGCCGAACCGGCAATATATGAAGTGTTTGCGGGAATCTTCTGCACCACGGTGACATCCGGGACGAACGCAGCGGTGGGGTTGCGGATGCGTACGGTGTAGTACACGGTCTCGCCCTGGGACAGAAGCGTTGCGGGGATGAAGTGCGGTATCTCGCGGCCCTGCGAGTCGGTGCGTTGTGGATCGCCGTCGTGCCGCACCTCGGCGATCAGCGTCGTCTCCACTTGGGGGACCGGTGGGACGTGCTGGGCGGCTTCCGCGCTGAGGCCGAATCGCGGGGCGCAGGCAGCTGTCGATACCATGAGCGTCAACACAATTCCATTCAGTGACAACGGTTTATCCCTCATTTGCTGCCTTGATCCCTGGGTGCGCGACCGCATCAGGACATAACGCAACGAGCAGCGGATTCCCGCAGCGCCGCGTTCTGCGCCGCAGTCCGAATCTGGCGTCGCCAGGGCATTTCGAGCGCCGCCGTCGCATCGCGACTCGGAATCATCAGGATTCTCGATACGCCTCTCCATGACAGCACCGGCTTGCCCGGTATACTCTGCGGCGCATATTTGACTCGATTCCCGCGCTGCCGGAATGGGTATAGCGCATTACTGCTGGAGGATGCTGTTTCAATGGGCACGTCGAATGCGTCGCTAAAAAATTGGGTACAAGAAGTCGCGCAGCTAACCCGGCCGGAGTCGATTCACTGGTGCACGGGGTCGGATGCTGAAAACACCAACCTGATCGACTTGATGCTCCAAAGTGGCGATCTTATCAAGCTCAACCAGACGACCCACCCGAATTGTTACCTGCACCGCTCGAACCCCTCGGATGTGGCCCGCGTCGAGCACCTGACCTTCATTTGTACCCGCTCGCGCGAGGATGCCGGTCCGAACAATCACTGGATGGACCCACAGGAGGCACATCGCAAGGTGGACGCGCTGTTCGACGGTGCGATGCGCGGGCGCACGATGTACGTGATCCCATACTGCATGGGGCCGATCGACTCGCCATTCTCGCGTTGTGGCGTGGAAATAACGGACAGCCCCTACGTGGTGGCGAACATGCGCATCATGACGCGCATGGGCGATGCGGCGCTGCGGCGCATAGAGCGCGAGGGCACCTTTGTGAAGGGATTGCATTCCGTCGGCGATCTGGACCCCGAGCGCCGCTTCATTATGCATTTTCCCGAGGAACTCTCGATCAAGAGCATCGGTTCGGGCTATGGCGGCAACGCGCTGCTGGGCAAGAAATGCCATGCACTGCGTATCGCGAGCTGGCAGGCGCGAGAAGAGGGCTGGCTGGCCGAACATATGCTGATCATGGGCATGCAAAGCCCCGAAGGTCGCACGCACTACATCGCGGCGGCTTTTCCTTCGGCTTGCGGCAAGACCAATCTGGCGATGCTGGTGCCGCCCGAATCCATGCCTGGCTGGAAAATCTGGACCGTCGGCGACGATATCTGCTGGATGCAGCTCGACAGTCAAGGCCAATTGCGCGCGATCAACCCGGAAGCCGGCTATTTCGGCGTCGTGCCGGGGACCAACCGCAAGACGAACCGCAATGCCTATGAGTCGATCCAGCACGACACGATCTTCACCAATGTGGCGGTGACGGAGGATGGACAGCCGTGGTGGGAGGGCCTGAAGGAAGGCACACCGGTGACCGACTGGCAGGGGAAGCCGTATGTGCCCGGCACCGTCGCAGCGCACCCCAATTCCCGCTTCACCGTGTCGGCGAAGCAGAACCCTATCTATTCGACCCTCGCCGATGCGCCCGAAGGCGTCCCGATCTCCGCGATCCTGTTCGGCGGGCGCCGCCGCGAAGTCGCCCCCTTGGTCTACGAGGCCCGCAATTGGGCCCATGGCGTGCTGGTGGGTGCGGGCATGGCGTCGGAAACCACCGCCGCGGCCGTGGGCCAGATGGGCGTGGTAAGGCGCGACTCGATGGCGATGAAGCCCTTCTGCGGTTACAACTTCGGGGACTACTGGAAGCATTGGCTGTCCTTCGAGCAACGGACGAAGTCCTTGCCGCGGGTGTTCCACGTCAATTGGTTCCGCCGCGACCAGGACGGACGCTTCATGTGGCCGGGCTTTGGAGAAAACTTGCGCGTACTGCGCTGGATCGCCGATCGCTGCGAAGGCAAGGCAGACGCCAACGAGACCGCTATCGGTTATCTGCCACGCAAGGACGATCTCGACCTCACCGGCCTGGATCTGGACGCCGCGACGCTCGATGCGCTGCTATCGATCGACCCCACCGCCTGGCGCCAGGAAATGGAAGCCATCAGCGCCTACCTGGACGAATTCGGCGATCGCGTGCCCGAGCCACTGCGCGTCGAACAGCGCGCCACCATGGCAAAACTGTAAGCAGCAGCGGCGGTGCGCCGGTGCCGGACTTGAGTTATTGACTTATTGAGTACGCTGGCGCCGGGACGGTGCCAGCTACTCCTCGCAGACGTAGCGCAGGGTCAGGGATGATCCATTCTCGGGCACCCGGCCGAATCCGATCAGGCCCTCCCCTTTCAGCTGCATGGTGTCACGGCGGACGAAAGCCTCTTCGCCCTCGCGCGTGGTCACGAACGTGCCGTTCGTGCTTTGGTCGATCAGCACGAACTTGTTGCGGCTGAACTCGATGCGAGCATGCAGGCGGGAGATCAGGTTACCCTTGACCACGACGTCATTTTCCTCTGCGCGGCCGATCGCAAGGAGCGGGTGGCTATCATCGACCACGACCTCCTGTCCCTGGAAGCGCACCTTGAGGCGGCGCAATCGCTGTTTTTCACGCGAGGAGCTGGCGCCGAGCGCGATTGCGGGCAGCATGCTGGTGGCATCCTCCTTCTGCCACAGCACTTCGTACAATTCGTCTTCGTTGCTTTTTCCCTTGAGCGTCGCCACGTCGATCTGGCGCACCGCGGACTGCCACTCCGGTGCCAGGCGCTGGACTACCGCGCTCGTCACCATGATCTGGCCCGCCTTGGCCTGGCTGGTCATGCGGTTGGCCGTGTGCACGGCGGCCCCGAAGATGTCGCGGTTCTCGAGCACGACCGGCCCGAAATGCCCACCGATGCGAATCGCCACCGGCTGGCCCTCGACCCTCAATCCGGTATGAGTGCGGATGTCATGCTGCATCCTGCTGGCGGCGTTGAGCGCGTCATTGGCAGTCGGGAAGGTCGCCATGATTTCGTCGCCGATGGTCTTTATCACGGTGCCGTGATTCTGCTCCGTCGCCGAGCGCATGATCTCCACGCAAGTGAGCACCATGTCACGGGCGCGCGAGTCGCCCATAATCTCATAGATACGGGTGCTGCCGACCACGTCGGCGAACAGAATGGCGAGTTCGATGTCTCTTCCCATGACCTCTTCGCGCTCTACATCGTCACCAGGCTCGTCGATGAATGCGCCGACCGGCTCGTGTCAGACTCGCGAGTGTTTCGCAGGCCTTTCGTGGCGGTCACCTGTACGGGCGCTTGCCCAAAGCATCAGGCAGGTCGGCATTATACATATCGGACACAACATAACCTCGCCGGAACTTTAGTCTTCGGCATTGAACAAGGAGTTTCGTATGCGGCTCACCTTTTCACACCCCGCAGTACGCCTGGTTGTATGCACCGCCTCGTTGGTGTGCTCCTTCGGCGCCGGCGCCGCCGACCCCGGCGCAGGGACGCCATCGAGCGCCACCGCGGCCGAGGTCGCCGCCCCGGTCGGCACCCAGTCCTGGACTCGCCAGGATCTTGCCGCCGCGGCAGCGCTGCGCGATCGGGCGCTGTCCGGTACCGCGGCCTACGAGCATCTCAGCTCCCTGGTGACCGAGGTCGGCCCACGGTTCGCCGGCTCCCCCGGTGATGCCGCCGCGGTTCGCTGGGCCGTGGGGAAGCTGGGGAGCCTGGGCTTCTCGCGTGTGCATACCCAGGATGTCCTGGTACCGCGCTGGATTCGGGGTACGGATGAGGTAACGATCCTCGGGCCCGCTCCCCAGCCGCTGGTCGCCGTCACGCTCGGCGGCAGCATCGGCACGGACGAGCATGGCGTCGAGGGGCAGGTGCTGGAGGTCGCCACGCTCGATGAGTTGAATGCACTGCCTGCAGCAAGCGTCGCCGGCAAGATCGTGTTCATCAACGAGCGAATGGAGCGCACACGCGATACGTCCGGATACGGCAACGCGGTCAGGAAACGCGTCCAGGGACCGAGCGATGCCGGTCACCTCGGCGCTGTCGGCCTGCTGATACGTTCTGTCGGTACCTCCGATGAACGGATCGCCCATACCGGCGGCCTGCGCTACCGTGTCGATGCGCCGCGCATTCCCGCCTTTGCCCTCTCCAATCCGGACGCCGACCTGCTGTCACGGCAGGTCAAGGCCGACAAGCCGGTCCGCGTGCGCCTTAAGTCGACCGCTCGTGAGCTGCCGCCGACATGGTCGGCCAATGTGATCGCCGAAATTCCCGGTGGCGAACGCGCAGATGAAATCGTCTTGCTCGGCGCACACCTGGACTCCTGGGACATTACCCCAGGTGCGCTCGACGATGCCGCAGGAGTCGCGATCGTGACGGAAGCGGCCCGTTTGATCTCCAAGCTCGAGCAGCCGCCGGCACGCACGATTCGAGTCGTGTTGTTCGCGAACGAAGAATTCGGCCTGTCAGGTGCGCGCGAGTATGCACGACTGCTCGGCGAGGAAGCCGACCGCCATGTGCTGGCAATGGAAGCCGACCTCGGCGCAGGGCCGGTCTGGAGCATCGGATCGCAAGTGGCTCCCGAAGCACTGGACGCTATCGATGTCATTCGCGATGCATTGCTGCCGCTGGAACTCGAAGCGGGTGGCAATACTGAATCCGGTGGCGCGGACCTCAGCCCCCTGCTCCCTCTGGGTGTACCCGTCCTGGCACTGAAGCACGACGCTCGCCCTTATTTCGACGTGCACCACACGAGCAACGATACGCTGGCCAAGGTCGAGCAAAAGGCGCTTGATCAGACCGTGGCCGCCTATGCCGTCGCTGCCTACCTAGCGGCCACGAAACAAGGCGACTTCGGCCGGCTGCCCAACGACGACACACAGCAGTAGACGGCAGGCACTGCAGCAGCGCAGCAGGTGCCGGACTTGAGTTATTGAGTTATTGTCATTGCGCTGGCGCCGCGGGCCCACGGAGCGAAGCGGCGCGGCGTGGCGCGGCGACGATACCCGGACCGAAAAACCTCAAGATCTCAAGTCCGGCTCCGGATCGCGGTCATCGCATCGCGATGACTCGCCGTGCCCGCGCGCGCATCTATCCATCACTCAACCGACTCCAATGCTGCAATGCTGATGCTCTTACGGCGCACGCTGTTTCAAGTACACCTTTGGCTAGGCATTACAGCCGGACTGTATCTATGCCTCGTAAGCATTACCGGCGCCGCACTGGTGTTTCGGATCGATGTGCAACGTGCCCTGCATTCAGAGCTTCTGGTGCCACCAAGCACCGGGCCGACCGTGGATGTGGCGCTCGTCCTGGAGACTCTGCGAGGCGCCTATCCGACGGCCCGTATCGCAGGCGTGGATGCACCCACATCGTCGCGTCCCAGCTATCTGGCCTACGTCATGGATGATCACGGGTTTCGCTCCGTGCTGATCGATCCCACCAACGCCCAAGTCCTCGGTGAGCTACCCGAGCAGTCCGTGATGCGCACGATCCAGGACCTGCATTTCAATCTGCTCGCTGGCAAGACAGGCGCGATCGTCAACGGAATCGGCGCAATCTGCCTGTTGCTCCTGTGTATCACCGGATGCGTCATCTGGTGGCCGGGCCGGCGTGGCCTGACGGTTCGATGGCGAGCAGGTTGGCCGCTGCGACTGCGGGATATTCACAGCGTAGTCGGATTCTGGGCGCTGTTGCTGATGGCCATGTGGGCGGCCACGGCGCTGCAGTTCATTTTCCCGAAGCAGTTCCGCGCCGCCGTGGATTTCGTCTCGCCCCTCACCCAGGTCGCCGCGCCCCGCTCCGATCGTTCGCGCGCCGCGGAGGGCTTCGACGAACCGAATTGGCAATCGATGATTGCACGGGCCGCAAGCTCGTTACCCGACCAGTTCGTGGCCCGAGTCGTCATTCCCTCGCGAGAGGACGACGCGTTTCAGGTTCTGTTCGCATCCGAGCAACCGACGCCTGCCGGCACACGGGACCTGACTACGATCTACCTGGACCAGTACAGTGGCGAGCCTCTCCCCCCACCTACGGCGCAGCCATCGACGGCCGGAGATATCCTCGTCGCCTGGGCCAGGCCGATTCATACCGGCAACTTCGGTGGTATTGCCGTGAAGGTGATCTGGCTGGCAGTCGGCCTCGCGCCCCTATTGTTGTTTGTGACCGCGATCCTGACATGGTGGCGACGCATCGTTGGTCCCACTTATCGACGCCTGTCCAGGGGAGGCGATGGGCCGGAAAAAGGTCGTCCAGGCTCGAGAACGAGCGAGTTCGATACTTCCGGATAGTTCGGGTGCGGCAGTGCGATTCCATGGGTCGGCCAGCCCGAAGTGAGTTCGCGCAGG
>JBEBRC010000138.1:0-9610 GCA_040395055.1 Steroidobacter denitrificans | reverse complement strand
GCCTGGCCGGGACCATGGCACCGGCGGCCGAGACGGCGCTGCCTAGGACACATTTCGCGAAGGGTACATCCAGCAAGATGATCGAGATCAACCATCTCTGCAAACGCTACGGCGAATTCACCGCGGTCGACGATATCTCCTTCGACGTCCAGGCGGGCCAGGTTCTGGGTTTCCTCGGACCCAATGGCGCCGGCAAGTCGACGACCATGAAAATGATCACCGGCTTCCTGGCCCCCAGCGGCGGCACGGTGCGAGTGTGCGGCCATGACGTGGCATCCGCGCCGCTCGCGGCCAAGGCATGCATGGGCTATCTGCCGGAAGGCGCGCCCAGCTACGGCGAGATGACCGTCAAGGGCTTCCTGGAATTCATCGCCGACATCCGTCGCCTGCCGGCGGACAAGCGACGCCCGCGCCTCGACGACATCATCCAGCGATTGGCCTTGTCCGGCGTCATGGAACAAATGATCGAGACCCTGTCGAAAGGCTTCAAGCGCCGCGTCGGACTTGCCCAGGCGCTGCTGCACGACCCGCAAGTACTGATTCTCGATGAACCCACCGATGGCCTGGACCCCAACCAGAAACACGAAGTACGCACGCTGATCAACGCCATGGCGAAGGACAAGATCATCGTGATCTCCACCCACATCCTGGAGGAAGTCGATGCGGTCTGTAACCGGGCGATCATCATCGCCGGCGGACGCATCCTTGCCGACGACACGCCCCAGGGACTGGCGGCGCGCTCGCCCAGCGGCCGGCTCGACGACGTGTTTCGCCAGATCACCGTCGGCGGCCACACCCCGGCACAGGAGGTGGCGCATGGATGACATGGAAATGGAAACGGCAACCGTACGCGCAGCCTGGGCTGGGCGCACCCCGACGACGCGGGAGGTGGCGCATGGATAATGTGAGGGCCATCTTTCGCCGCGAGTTTGCCAGCTACTTCGCCACACCGCTGGCGTTCGTCTTCATCGTCATCTTCCTGGTGCTCGCAGGCGCGTTCGCGTTCTACCTGGGCGGCTTCTATGAACGCGGCCAGGCCGATCTGTCGCCATTCTTCAATTATCACCCCTGGCTGTATCTGTTCCTGATCCCGGCGCTATCGATGCGGCTGTGGGCCGAGGAGCGCAAGTCGGGCAGCATCGAGCTGCTCATGACCTTGCCGGTCACGACCGGGCAGGCCGTCATCGGCAAATACCTCGCCGCATGGTGTTTTGCCGGACTCGCCCTGGCGCTGACCTTCCCGATCTGGATCACCGTGAACTACCTCGGCGATCCGGACAATGGCGCGATCCTGGCTGCCTACATAGGCAGTTTCCTGATGGCCGGCGGCTTCCTGGCAATCGGCTCCTGCCTCTCGGCCGCCACCCGCAACCAGGTCATCGCATTCATCTTCACCGTAGTGCTGTGCTTCGGCTTCCTGCTCTCGGGCTTCCCCCTGGTGCTCGGCCTGTTCGACGGCTGGGCGCCGCGGCCGGTGGTCGATGCGATCGCATCGCTGTCCTTCCTGACTCACTTCGGTTCGATCGCCAAGGGCGTGATCGACATCCGCGACCTGTTGTATTTCGGCACGCTGATCATCGCCTGGCTGATGGCCACGACGATCGTGCTCGACATGAAGAAGGCCGACTGATCATGACCTCCACTCATCGACCCGGCAGGAACACCTATGGCGGCGCGGCGCTGGTCGCCCTGGCCGTATTGTTCATCGGCGTGACGATCCTGATCACGTTCGTATTGCGCGGCGCACGCATCGACCTGACGGAAAGCAAGCTCTATTCCATTGCGCCCGGCACGCAGCGGATCGTGAGTTCGCTGCAGGAACCGATCAATCTGTATTTCTTCTTCTCGCAGGAAGCAAGCCGCCAGACGCCGTCACTGCGCGCCTACGCACAGCGCGTGCGCGAGCTGCTGGAAGAAATCGCGCAACGCTCCAATGGCAAGCTGCGCCTGCTGGTGATCGACCCCAAGCCGTTCTCGGAAGAAGAAGATAGAGCGGCGGAATACGGGCTGTCGGCCGTACCCCTGAGCGCCGGCGGCGATTCGCTCTACTTCGGACTGGCCGGCACCAACTCGACCGACGGCCGGGAGACCATCGGCTTCTTCCAGCCGGAGAAGGAAGAATTTCTCGAGTACGACATCGCCAGCCTGGTTTATCGCCTGGGCAATCCGAAGCGCCCGGTCGCAGGCCTGATGTCGGGCCTGCCGGTGGATGCATCGTTCGACCAGATGTCCGGCCGCATGCAGGAGGGCTGGGCCAGCATCGCGCAACTGCGCGAGCAGTTCGACGTTCGCCCGCTGGCAACCGATGCCACCTCGATCGCGGACGACATCGACGTCCTGACGATCATCCATCCCAAGGACCTCACCCCGCAGACTCTGTACGCGATCGACCAATTCGTCATGCGCGGCGGCAAACTCATCGCCTTCGTCGATCCGCAATCGGAGAACGACATGGCGGACGGCCAGATGGGACCGATGGCGATGGCCTCGCGCTCATCGACGCTGGGACCGCTGTTCGATGCCTGGGGAGTGGAGTTCGACCCCGGCTCGGTGCTCGGCGACCGCGAACTCGGGTTGACGGTATCGCTGCGCCAGGGCGAACCGCCGTCGCAGCATCTCGCCATCATCGGCTTCGATCGCCGCAGCATGAACACCCAGGACGTCGTGACCTCGGCGCTGGACACCATCAACATGATGACCGCCGGCACCCTGCGCAAGAAAGACGGCGCCACGATCGAGATGGAGCCCTTGATCCAATCCAGCGCCAATGCCGCGCTGCTGCCAGCGGCGCGCCTGGCGCTCCTGCCCGACAGCCGCGCCCTGCTGGATGACTTCCAGCCCACTGGCGAACGCTACGTGGTCGCAGCCAGAGTGCATGGCCAGCTCAAGTCCGCCTATCCCGACGGCAGGCCGGCCGACGACGAGGCCGCGCAGGCCCAGAGCGCCGACACGGATGGCAGCGCGACGCAGCACAAGGCCGAGTCCAGCGCTGCGGCGGATCTGATCATCGTCGCCGACACCGATGTATTGTCCGACCCGCTGTGGGTGCGCAGCCAGAACGTGTTCGGCCAACGCATGGCCATCGCCTGGGCGAACAATGGCGACTTCATGGCCAACGCACTGGACAACCTTGCCGGCAGCAGCGACCTCATCAGCATCCGCGGCCGGCAAAGCTTCTTCCGCCCCTTCACCAAAGTCGAGCAGTTGCGGCGTCACGCGGATGACCAGTTGCGCGCCAAGGAAGCGGAGCTGGATCGGGAGCTGCGGGACACCGAGCAGAAACTGTCCGCGCTCGAAGCCGGACGCAACAATCAGGACTCGCTGATGCTCTCGCCCGAGCAGGAAGCGGAACTGGAACGCTTCCAGCAGGAGCGAGTGCGCGTGCGCCAGGAATTGCGCGAAGTGCGGCGCAGCCTGGACGTCGAGATCGAACGTCTCGGCACCGTGCTCAAGATCCTGAACATTGCGCTCGTGCCAGCGCTGCTGGCGGTCGGGGCCATCCTGTTGGGTAGCGCGCGCCGGCGCAAACTGCGTGCGGGCCGCGTGGCGGCGCATGCGCGTTGACCCGGCACCCGCCTTGAATGCCGGCCAGGCAAGGTTGATCTCATGACATCGCGAACACTCCTTATTCTGAGCATTGCGGCAATCCTGGCCGTCGGCGCCGGTCTCTGGTTCAGTCGACAGCCCTCCTCGCCAAGCGCCGGAGCCTACGGCGAGCTCTATCCGCGGCTCAAGGAGCAGCTCGGCTCGATCTCGGCAGTGCGCATCTTCGATGCGGGCGAGGTGCTCGCGGTAGAGCTGGTACCCGAGGAGTCACCGCAGGAGGCGACGCCAGGCAAGCGCTGGGGCGTCGCCGAACGCGCCGGATACCCAGCCGATGAATCGATGCTGCGCCAGCTGCTGCTGAGCATTGCGGAGGCAACGATCTACGAGGAAAAGACTTCCAATCCCGAACAATATGCCACCCTGGGAGTCGAGGACGTCAGCGCTGCCGACGCCAGTGGCATCCGCATCGAACTCACCGGCCCACAGCCAGCCGTGAACCTGATCGTGGGCAAGCATGGGGTCAGCGCCCGATCCACCTATGTACGGCGCGCCGCGGAGTCGCGCAGCTGGCTGATCGATACTCGCATCGATGCCGACACCGCGCCCGACGCCTGGCTGCGCGAGAGCATCATCGATGTCTCGGCCGATCGCATTCAGTCGGCGGCAGTGAACATCCAGGGTGCAGGACCCTACACGGCCGCGAAGGCAGCGCGTGCCGATGCCGACTTCGCCGTCACGGGGCTGCCGCGAGGCAAGTCGCTCAGCTCGCCCTCGGCAGCGAACGGTTTCGCCACCGCGCTCGCCGGCCTCGCCCTCAGCGACGTGCAAACCCGCGATGACTTCGGCGCCACCCCGCCCGAGGCGCAGGCCAGCTTCATGACATTCGACGGCCTGGTGGTCACCCTGGACGGCTGGACGCGCGACGACGAGCACTTCATCGCGCTCCAGGCCACGTTCGATCCGGCACAGGCCGAAAAATTCAAGATCGCCACCGCCGCGGACGCCGGCCAGGCCGAGTCGGCCGCGGACGCCAAGGAGCCTCAGGGCCAGACGGGCGAGTCAATGCCCAGCGAGACCACCGCAGCCGCCGGCTCGGACCAGGACTCGAATCCGGCTCCGGCATCCACCGTGCAGCAGGAGATCCAGGCGACGCAGGCCCGGGTCGAAGGCTGGGTCTACCAGATCCCGGACTACAAGTACGAGGGCATCTTCAAGCCACTGGATGACCTGCTGGCACCATGAATGAGCGTCTTCTCAACGCTTCGGCATCACCCGCACGCGGGTCCCCGACCAGCGATCGTGCCACGCCAGCCGGTCGCGGCCGATCCAGATCCAGAAGTAACCCAAGCCGAACACACCCAGGGACACCAAGGCGCCCGCCAGGCGCTGCAACACCTGCACCCAGGTGATCGCCCCGCCATCTTCCCGCTCGAGCTTCAGGCGCCAGGCCGTCATCCCCAGGGTTTGTCCGCGGCGCGTCCAGAACCAGCCGAAAAAAAGCACGATCACCAGCAGCAATACGCCGCGATAGACCTGCTCCAGCATCCCGACGCGCTGCTCGCTGATCGCTTCCCCACCCGTGAGCAGCATGAACAGCGACGTGACGACCATCAGCAGCGCGATGATCAACAGCGAATCATAGAGCATCGCGCCGAAGCGACGCAGAACGCCCGCGGAAGGCAGGCCGGCGGCAGAATCTTGACTCATGAATTCATCGTACCCGTGCCAGCGCAACGGTCGTGATCAACGCCAGCAGCAATGTAGGTATCCAGGCGATGGCCAGTGGCGGCAGATTGAATACCGCCCCGCCGCTCTCCATCAACTTGGCCAGCAGGAAAAAGCCGACGCCGATCATGATGCCCACCACCGTGCGCGCACCAGTACCCGTCGAGCGCATCGGACCGAAGGCGAACGGCACCGCCAGCACGACGATGATCGCGACCGCCACCGTGCGGGCGATGCGCGCCCAGAACGCCGTTTCGTACGCTCTGGAATCCAGGTCGTTGGACCGCAGGTGGCGCGCATAACTGAGCAGTCCCTGGCTGGTCAGGGAACTCGGATCCAGCACCGCCAGCCCCAGGAACTCCGCCGACAGGCCGGTGACGATCTCGGCCCTCGCCTGCTGCCGCGGCACGACCCGATCCTGCTCGATGAGCGACTCGTGGTAGTTCTCCAGGCGCCAGCGATTATCGGCATCGATGCTCGCGCTATTGGCCCGGCCGACGCTGAGCAGCCGGCGCTGTGCATCGAACTTGAAGACGTACACGCCGCCGTAGCGATTGTCGCCTGCCTGCTGGCGCACCGAGAAAATGCTGTCGCCATCCTTCGCCCAGGCGCTGCGATTGCCCGCGAGACTGTAGTCGTGGAACTTCTCGAAAGTCTTCATGCGCCGGCCGTACTGCTCCGCCTGCGGTGCGATGAAGTCGCCGAGCACTGCCGCCAGCAGCATCAGGATCAACCCGGCGCCGCCGACCCAGGCACCGATGCGCCAGACCGAAACCCCCGCCGTACGCACCACGATCAACTCCATCGAGCGGGCCAGGTTGCCCAGTGCCAGCAGCGAACCGATCAAGGCGGCGATCGGCAGCAGGTCGAACGCGTACTGCGGCAGGTTCAATCCCACATACAAAAACGCATGCCGCAACGCATAGGTGCCGACGCCGATATCGTCCTGCTCCGTGATGAACAGGTACAACCCGCTCAAGGCAAGCAGCACCAGCATCACCAGCACGGTGTGCCCGAGAATGGCGCGGATCACGTAACGGGAAAGGACCGACATCACGCCGCCGCCATGGCTGGGCGAGCGCGCCCGAACGGGTACTCGCGCAGCAGCAGCCAGGCCGCCAGGCACAGGGCGATGGCATGCACCCACCAGATCCCGACCAGGCGCGGTACCGCATCGCTCTCGACCCAGGTACGCGCCGCCGCCAGCAACTGCGAGTACACGAAATACACCAGTATGGCGATGCCGATGCGCCCGAAACGCCCCTGCCGCGGCCGCAGGCGCGACATCGGCACCGCCAGCAGCATCAGCACCAGCGCCAGCATCGGCGTCGAAATACGCCACTGCAGCTCGGCGCGATCCTCGGCGGTCGTGGATTGCAGCAGCTGCGCCGTCGACTTCATTTCCGCCTTGCTCACCGAACCGTTCGCCTCGCCCATGCGGATCGGGATCCCTCCTTCGCTGAACTCGATGATGCGAAACTCGCCGCTGCCAGGCACACCCTCATAGCGCTCGCCGTCGTAGAGCACGAACAACTGCTCGGCCTGGCCGGCGCCACGTTGTTCGGCGCGTGTCGCCACCCATATCTCCAGCCGCCCCTCATCGGCAGCGACCGCTTCCGAATCCTCGCCGGCCGGCGCCGCGTCAGTGCCCTCGCCGCTTGCCTCCGGTGTCCGATCGACGAATACATTGACATTGTGCAGGATGCCGTTGTCATCGACACGCTCGGCATAGAACACGACGTTACCGCCACCGAAGGTGCGAAACCGTCCTGGTTCCAGCGCCCCGAACTGGGCATCCTGCATCGCCGTGGCGCGTATTTCCTGCGCCCGCGCCAGCGCACCGGGAATGGCCCAGAACGACAGCCAGACCAGCAAGGCCGCGATGAACACGCCCAACAACGCGATCGGACGAAACAAACCGCCGGGCCCGACGCCGCAGGACTGGATCGCAGCCATCTCGCTTTCGTGATACAGCCTGCCGAGCGCCAGCATGATCGCAAGAAAGAAGCCGATGGGTACGATCACGGTCAAATAGCCCGCGGACGTCAGCCCGATCAAGGACAGCACGACGCCGCGCGGGAAATTGTTCGCCGCCGCCTGCGACAACACGCGCGCGAGCTGATTGGACAGCAGGATCACCAGCAATACGCTGGTGACCGCGATCCAGGTCAGAGCGACTTCGCGGAAAATATAGCGATCCAGCGTACGCAAAATTGAACTCGGGGCCGCACTGGCGACGGACATTGCTGCGATTGCGGTAGACTACGGCACTCGGCAACCTTTTGGCTTCAAAAATTAAGGCTGGCCCGCCAGGCTGGCGCCATCACACGAGGCAGCTCATGGAATTTTTCGCCAGCACCACATCGGTTTCCCGGCAGCGCACTCAATGCGCCATCGTCGGCGTGTACGACAAGGGCGTACTTTCCAGCGCCGCCGAGGCCCTGGACCGGCGTATCGGCGGACGCATCGCGCGCCTGGTCAAGCGCGGCGACCTGCGCGGCAAGAGTGGCGACGCCGTGCTGCTGGCGGATCTCACCGGCACGCCCTGCGAACGTGTGATCGTCCTGGGCCTGGGAGCCCGCGATGCATTCAAGCGCAAGCAGTACCGCAAGGCGCTGGGCAATGCGCTGACGATACTTGCCCGCACCGGGGCGCGCGATGCAATCAGTTACCTGGGCCTGGAACCGCTGAGCGATGCGGACACCTACGCCCTGGCGCGTACCGCGGTCGAGGTCGTCTCCAACTCGCAGTACCGCATTCCCGACCACAAGACCACGAACAAACGCAGCAAGTCGACCCTGGTGCGCTTCGGCCTGGCGGTCGCGAGCCGCGGCGAGCGCAACCATGCCGAGCGCGCCATCGAACACGGCAAGGGCATCGTCGCCGGCATGTCGCTGATGCGCGACCTGGCCAACCAGCCCGCCAACGTCTGCACGCCGGCGTATCTGGCGAAAGCCGCCAAGGCCCTGACGCGCCAGCATCGCAAAGTGCGCGTGCGCGCACTGACGGAAACCGAGTGCCGGCGATTGCAAATGGGCTCGTTCCTGTCGGTCACTGCCGGCAGCGAACAACCCGCCTACATGATCGTACTGGAGTACTACGGCGCGGCGCGCACCCAGGCACCCGTGGCACTGGTCGGCAAAGGCGTCACCTTCGACACCGGCGGCATTTCACTCAAGCCTCCGGCGGCCATGGACGAGATGAAGTACGACATGAGCGGCGCGGCCAGCGTGCTCGGCACATTCAAGGCCGTCGCTGAACTGGATCTGCCACTCAACCTGATCGGCGTGGTACCGGCGTGCGAGAACATGCCCAGCGGCGGCGCGACCAAGCCCGGCGACATCATCAAGAGCATGTCCGGACAAACGATCGAAGTCCTCAACACCGATGCCGAAGGACGCTTGATCCTGTGCGACGCCCTCACCTACGCACGCCGCTTCAAGCCACGAGCCGTCATCGATATCGCCACCCTCACGGGCGCCTGCGTGATTGCGCTGGGCACTCACCTGACTGGCCTGTTCAGCAACGACGAGGAGCTTGCCGAGGCCTTGAAGCAAGCCGGGCAGCGGGCCGAGGACGGGGCCTGGCCGATGCCGATCGGCGAGGAATACACCGAGATGCTCAAGAGCAATTTCGCCGATTTCGCCAACATCGGTGGCCGGGATGCCGGCGCCGTCACCGCGGCCTGCTTCTTGTCGAAGTTCACCGATGGCATGAAGTGGGCGCATCTGGATGTCGCCGGCACCGCTTTCCAGGGCGGGGCACGCAAAGGCAGTACCGGCCGCCCGGTCCCACTGCTGGTCGAATACCTGCTGAGCCAGGAGTCCGGCCCGGCACCTCGCGCCAAACGGTCGCGTCGGTAACGACGGCCCGTGACTCGAGTAGACTTCCATGTCTTGTCGCAGGGCCGAGCGGACGAGCGCCTGCGACAAGCCTGCCGGCTCGCCGAACAGGCGGCCGAGCAAGGCCAGTACGTCTATCTGCAAACCGGCTCCGCGGCCGAGTCCCGGCAGCTCGATGAGCTGCTGTGGACCTTCCGCGATGGCAGCTTCCTGCCGCACGAAATCAATACCGGTGCGCCGGCCTCGCACCTCCAGGTCAAGGTCCTGCTGGGCGACGCCCCGGCGCCCGCCTCCCATCGCCAGCTGCTGATCAATCTCACCGAGACCCTGCCGCTCGCGATCGAGAGCTACCCGCGCATCGCCGAGATCGTCGATACCGATCCCGAACGCAAGCGCAGCGCACGCGAGCGCTATCGGCAATATCGCGAGCATGGCTGCACCCTGGAATCGCACACTCTCTAGCCGGTACGCGCCCGACGCATCCTCGGCAAGCCAAC
>JBEBRC010000137.1:0-9735 GCA_040395055.1 Steroidobacter denitrificans | reverse complement strand
GCCTGAATTCCGTTTACAATTCGACCATGCTCACTTTTTCCTCGCTAGCGCTGCGCCGCGGTGTGCGGCTGCTGCTTTCCGATGCGTCGTTCACGATCTACCGTGGCGAAAAAATCGGCATCGTCGGCGCCAACGGTTGCGGCAAATCCAGCCTGCTCGGCCTCATCATGGGGCAGCTGCAGCCCGATGCAGGCAGCTTCGACATGCCGGCGCAGCTCGTTGTGGCGCACGTCGCACAAGAGCTCGAGGCGTGCAGTCGCGACGCGATCGAGTTCGTCATGGACGGCGACGAGGAATTGCGCGCCACCCAGCAGGCGATCGCAAGCGCCGAATCGAGCGATGCGGGCGGGGTGCTGGGCGAGCTGCATGCGCGGTTCGCCGCACTCGGCGGCTACGATGCGCGCAGCCGGGCCGGCCGCTTGATGCATGGCTTGGGCTTTTCTGCGGCAGACGAGACGCGTCCGGTCGATGCCTTCTCGGGCGGCTGGCGGGTACGACTCAACCTGGCGCGCGCGTTGATGTGCCGCTCGGAATTACTGCTGCTGGATGAGCCGACCAATCACCTCGATCTGGATGCCGTCATCTGGCTGGAACAATGGCTGCGCAACTACCCTGGAACACTGCTCATGATCGCACATGATCGCGAGTTCCTGGACCGCACTGTGAACCGCATCCTGCATATCGAAAACGGGGCCGCACGTCTGTACAGCGGCAACTACTCCGCGTTCGAGGAACAACGTGCGGCACAACTGGCGCAGCAGCAGTCCATGTACGAACGCCAGCAGCGCGAGATCCGCCACATGACGAGTTTCGTGGAGCGCTTTCGCGCCCAGGCGACCAAGGCACGCCAGGCGCAAAGCCGGCTCAAGGCGCTGGAACGCATGGAGCGCATTGCACCGGCGCATGTCGACTCGCCATTCGAGTTCTCGTTCCTGGCGCCGAACAAGCTTCCCAGGCCGCTTCTTACGCTGGAGGATCAGGCCGCGGGCTACGCACAGCGCGTGGTGCTGGAGGGGGTCGGCATGACGATCGCCCCTGGCAGCCGCATCGCGCTGCTGGGCCGCAATGGAGCGGGCAAATCGACCTTGATGAAATTGCTGGCAGGCGAACTGACAGCAAGCGGCGGCAAGCGGACCGAGGCGCGCGATCTGCGAATCGGTTATTTCGCCCAGCATCAGCTCGAACAGCTATCCGCGGACGACTCGCCGATCGGACATCTGAGGCGGCTGGGCGCGGAAGCCGCTGCCCGCGCCACGGAACAGGAACTGCGCGGCTTTCTCGGAGGTTTCGGCTTCAGCGGCGATCGTGTATTCGAACCGGTGGGGCCTTTCTCAGGCGGGGAGAAGGCGCGGCTGGTACTTGCGCTGGTCAGTTACCAGCGACCGAATCTGTTGCTGCTGGACGAGCCCACCAATCACTTGGACCTGGAGATGCGTCAGGCTCTCGCCGTAGCGCTGCAGGACTACGAAGCAGCCGTCGTGCTGGTTTCCCACGACCGGCACCTGCTGCGCGCGGTAGCGGACGACTTGATCCTGGTCGACCAGGGACGGGCCAGGAATTTCGACGGCGATCTGGATGACTACGCCCGATGGTTCACGACCCGCGAGGAATCGGCGTCCATCGATTCATCGACAGCGGGCGCCGTCGCTGCAAACGCAGATCAGCGCAAACAGCGCAAGCGCAGCGAGGCCCAACGGCGCAATCGCCTCAGTCCGCTGCGCGCCGAGATTGCAGGTATCGAGGCGACGATTCACCGCCTGGAAAGGCAACGCAGCGAAATCGAAACGGCGTTGGCATCCCCGCATATCTATGCGGTGGAGGCGAAAGAAGAACTGCAACAGCTGCTGCAGTCACAGGCGCAGCTGAAACGCGAGCTCGACACCAGCGAGGCCGCGTGGCTGGAGGCGAGCGAGCGCCTGGAGGCGGAATTGTCCACGGACGCGCACTCATGACGAACGGCGGCGCACCAGCCGTCCGTACAAGCCACGTCCCCTCTGCCCCAGGACGCCTGCCTTGATGACGATCGATTGCGTCACGGCGACGCACAAAAAGATCTAAACATTACCTCCAGAAAACTCAAACCAGAGGCCGCTCAGGCCCTCAGACTCGAGTGCGGACGACTTGCATTCCTGGCGTGTCCGGTGCTTACTTTCATCCGTGAACGCTACCTCCATGCCTGATCTACTGGACACGCATCAACGCGAGTCTATCGACGCCGCGATTGCGCAATACGCATCCCATCCCGGAGCGTTGCTGCAGGTCCTGCACGCGGTACAGGATCGGCTGCGCCATATCCCGCGTGGCGCCATTCCCCTGGTCGCGGAAGCGTTGAACCTGTCGCGCGCCGAAGTACACGGCGTCGTTTCCTTCTACCATTATTTTCGCCACGCCCCGCCCGGCCGGCATGTCATTCAGCTGTGCCAGGCGGAAGCCTGCCGCTCGATGCATTGCGAGCAACTCACCGCACACGCCAAGCAACGCCTGGGCATAGACTTCCATCAGACCACGGCGGACGGTACCTGGACGCTCGAGCCAGTTTATTGCCTCGGCAACTGCACCCTCTCCCCGGCGGCCATGATCGACGGCGAATTGCACGGGCGCGTCACGGCCGAGCGATTCGACACGTTGCTGGTCGCGGCAAAAACTAAAGAATGAATCCGAAAATCTATATCCCCCGCGATGCAGCCGCCCTGTCTCTGGGGGCGCAAGACACAGCCCAGGCAATAGCCGAGGAAGCTGGACGACGTGGCGTGAACCTGCATATCGTGCGCAACGGCTCGCGCGGAATGCATTGGCTCGAACCGCTGGTCGAGGTCCAGACCCCGCAGGGGCGCCTCGCCTATGGTCCGATATCCGCCGCGGACGTACCTGGGCTGTTCGAGGCCGGTTTTCTCGATGGTGGCGCGCATCGCCTGTCGCTCGGGTTGACGAACGACATTCCGTACTTGAAGAGCCAGCAACGCCTGACATTCGCCAGAGTCGGCGTCATTGATCCTGTCGATGTAGAAGATTATCTGGCGCACGGCGGATATGCGGGCCTGCGCCGGGCCCTGACGATTCCACCGGCAGCCATCGTGCAGACCGTGGCGGACTCAGGATTGCGAGGCCGCGGCGGCGCCGCTTTCCCCACTGGCATCAAATGGCAAACGGTGCTCGAGCAGCAGGCCAGGCAAAAATATGTCACGTGCAACGCCGACGAAGGCGACTCCGGCACCTTTGCCGATCGCATGCTCATGGAAGGCGATCCCTTGTCCTTGATCGAGGGCATGACGATCGCAGGCATCGCCGTGGGCGCTACCAAGGGCTACATCTACCTGCGCATCGAGTACCCGCATGCGTATCGTGCGCTCAGCGAGGCTATCGCAGCCGCCTATCACCGCGGATACCTGGGTCGGGACATTCTCGGCAGCGGCCGGCAGTTCGACCTGGAAGTGCGATTGGGTGCCGGCGCCTATATCTGCGGCGAAGAAACATCGATGCTGGAAAGCCTCGAAGGCCGGCGCGGTGAAGTACGCGTACGCCCCCCCTTGCCGGCAATCGAAGGACTGTTCGGGCAACCGACGGTCGTGAACAACGTGATTTCCCTGGCCAGCGTGCCGATCATCCTGCAGCACGGGGCGAGCTTCTATCGCGACTTCGGCGTCGGCCGCTCGCTGGGGACGATACCTTTGCAACTGGCCGGCAATATCAAGCACGGCGGGCTCGTCGAGCGTGCGTTCGGGCTGAGCTTGCGTGAATTACTGTACGACTACGGCGGCGGCTCAGCGAGCGGCCGGCCGCTGCGCGCGGTACAGGTGGGTGGCCCGCTCGGAGCCTACATTCCGGCGTCGCAATTCGACACCCACATCGATTACGAATCCCTGTCTGAAATTGGCGCCTTGCTCGGCCACGGCGGCATCGTCGCCTTCGATGATACGGTCGACATGGCACGCATGGCGCGCTATGCGATGGAGTTCTGCGCGATCGAGTCTTGCGGCAAATGCACCCCCTGCCGCATCGGTTCCACCCGCGGTGTCGAATTGATGGATCGGGTGCTCGCCAATGTGGAGCGAGAGAAGAGCCTGCAACTCATCGACGAATTATGCGAGACGATGCTGCATGGATCGCTGTGCGGTCTCGGCGGCATGACTCCATTCCCCGTACGAAGCGCCATGAAATATTTTGCGGAAGATTTCCAGCAGCACGAAGGTAGTGGAGCCGAGCATGTACGCGCGTGACTATATCGATCCAGGCACGCCGGCCAGCGATGGTGCGCAGTTCGTTACCGTCGAAATCGATGGCAAACCGGTAAGCGTCCCTGAAGGCACGTCGATCATGCGTGCCGCATCGATGGCGGGAAACCAGGTGCCCAAGCTGTGTGCGACAGGCAACCTCAAGGCTTTCGGCTCCTGTCGCTTGTGCCTGGTGGAAGTGGAGGGCCGCAAGGGATACCCGGCATCTTGCACGACTACTGTCTCGGCAGGCATGAAGGTACGTACGGACAGCGAGAAACTGACGCAGCTGCGCCGTAACGTGATCGAGCTCTATGTATCGGATCATCCGCTCGATTGCGACACCTGCCCCGCGAACGGCCATTGCGAACTGCAGAACATGGCGCAACTCCTCGGAGTGACATCGTCGCGCTATGACGTCGACGGCAAAACGCACCGCGACCTTGCCAAGGATGCGAGCAACCCTTACTTCAACTTCGACCCTGATCTGTGCATCGTTTGCTCGCGCTGTGTCAGGGCGTGCGATGAGGTCCAAGGCACGCTGGCATTGACGATCGACGGGCGGGGTTTCGACTCCCGGGTCGTGGCCAGCCAGGACGAAACGTTCCTGGCATCGGAATGCGTCTCTTGCGGCGCATGCGTCGAGGCCTGCCCGACTGCGGCGCTCACCGAGAAATCCCTGATCGCCGCGGGACAGCCGGAACGCACCGTCACGACGACTTGCGGCTACTGCGGCGTGGGATGCTCGCTCAAGGCCGAGACCCAGGCCGAAAGCGTAGTGCGCATGGTGCCCAATCGCGCCGGGCACGCAAATCAGGGGCATGCCTGCGTCAAGGGACGTTTCGCATACGGCTACGCCACACATGCCGATCGCATTCTGAAACCGATGATCCGCAACAAGATCACCGACCCATGGCGCGAGGTGGAATGGGACGAGGCGATCGAGTACGCCGCTTCGGAGTTTCGGCGAATTCAGGCACAGCATGGCAAGTATGCCGTTGGCGGCATTACTTCATCGCGCTGCACCAACGAAGAAACGTTCCTGGTGCAGAAACTCGTGCGCGCCGCCTTCGGCAACAATAACGTAGATACCTGTGCTCGTGTCTGCCATTCCCCGACCGGGTATGGCCTCAAGAATACGCTGGGCGAATCGGCGGGCACCCAGGAATTCGCTTCGGTGATGCACGCGGATGTGATCGTCATCATCGGCGCCAATCCAACCGATGGGCATCCCGTATTCGGCTCGCAACTCAAGCGCAGGCTGCGGCAGGGCGCCAAGTTGATCGTGATCGACCCACGAGAGACTTCGCTGGTGAGAACGCCTCACGTAGCGGCGGACTATCACCTCCAGTTGCGACCAGGCACGAATGTCGCACTGATCAACTCCCTGGCTCACGTCATCGTCACCGAGGGCCTGACCAAGGAAGAATATGTATCGGCCCGCTGCGAGGACGACTCGTACCGGAAATGGAAGTCATTCATCGCCGAAAGCAGGAATTCTCCTGAGGCAATGCAGGAAGTGACAGGCGTGCCCGCGGCATTGGTGCGTGGCGCCGCCCGAACCTACGGCAACGCCGGCAATGGAGCGATCTACTACGGTCTGGGCGTGACCGAGCACACCCAGGGAACGACGATGGTCATGGGCATCGCGAACCTGGCGATGGCCACCGGCAATCTCGGCCGCGAAGGGGTTGGCGTCAATCCCCTGCGCGGCCAGAACAACGTTCAAGGCTCATGCGACATGGGCTCCTTCCCGCACGAATTCACTGGCTATCGCCATGTCTCGGAGGAGGCGGTACGTACCTTGTTCGAATCGAATTGGGGCGTGACGCTCGAACCCGAGCCGGGACTGCGCATCCCGAACATGTTCGAAGCGGCACTCGACGGCAGCTTTCGTGCGCTCTACATCCAGGGCGAGGACATGGCTCAGTCCGACCCCAACACGCAGCACGTCACTGCCGCACTGTCGGCGATGGAATGTATCGTCCTGCAGGACCTTTTCCTGAACGAGACCGCGAAATATGCGCACGTCTTTCTGCCGGGATCGTCCTTCCTGGAAAAGGATGGCACCTTCACCAACTCCGAACGCCGCATCTCGCGGGTGCGCAAGATCATGCAGCCTCTGGGCGGCTTCCAGGACTGGGAAATCACGGTACGCCTCGCCAATGCGCTGGGCTACCCGATGAACTATGAGCACCCGGCGCAGATCATGGATGAAATCGCCGCACTGACGCCAACGTTCACCGGGGTGAGCTACGAAAAACTCGACCGGCTCGGAAGCATCCAGTGGCCATGCAACGACGAAGCGCCGGCTGGTACGCCAACGATGCACATCGATCGGTTCGTGCGCGGCAGGGGCAAGTTCTTTGTCACCGAGTACGTCGCCACGCCGGAGCGCACCAGCAGCCGCTTCCCGCTGCTGCTGACGACCGGCCGCGTGCTCACTCAGTACAATGTCGGCGCCCAGACCCGCCGCACGCCGAATGTCGTGTGGCACAGCGAGGATCGCCTGGAAATCCATCCGCACGATGCCGATGTGCGCGGGATCGACGACGGCTGCTGGGTCGGCATCGCCAGTCGCGCCGGGGAAACCGTTATGCGCGCGCTCATCACCGAGAGGGTGCAGCCCGGCGTCGTCTACACCACGTTTCATTTCCCGGAATCCGGCGCCAACGTGGTCACCACGAATAATTCCGATTGGGCCACGAACTGTCCGGAATACAAGGTGACCGCGGTACAGATAGTCAAGGTCGACAAGCCTTCGGCCTGGCAGACTCGTCATCGTGAACTGACCGCACAGCAGAGAGTTCGACGCCGTTCCGATGCCAGTCGCATCTGAAGTGATCGTGGATCGCTGGCGCGATGGCAGCAGCGAGCGCGTCGCGGATCAGGTTGCGGAAGAGGTTCCGGTCGCGCTGACCTATAACGGTCTCTCCTATGTCGTCATGCTGGCTACGCCAGCGGACCTGGAAGACCTCGCGGTAGGGTTCACGCTCAGCGAGGCCATCGTCCAACAGCACAGCGAGATCCAATCCGTGACAGCCGCAAGGCGCGAGGACGGGAGCTTCGAAGTCCGCATTGGAATCGCTGCCCAGGCGTTTTCAGCGCTGCTGCGGCGACAACGCAACACGACCGGCCGCACCGGTTGCGGCCTGTGTGGCGCGGCTACCGTAGAGGAAGCCATCCGCACGCCGCCGCGCGTATCCGGTGACCTGCGCCTGTCGACGGCCGAGTTACACCAGGCGCTTGTCGATCTGCAGGGCCGTCAACACATCAATGCAAGTACCGGCAGCGTGCATGCCGCCGCCTGGGTCGTACCGGGCACAGGAATCGTCTTCGCACGCGAGGATGTGGGACGTCACAATGCTCTCGACAAGGTGATCGGCGCCGTCATCCGTAGCAGTGGAGACTTTGCGGCAGGTTGGTTCTTGATCACCAGCAGGGCGAGCTATGAGATGGTGCAGAAAGCAGCGACGGCCGGTGCGAATCTGCTGGCGGCGGTGTCCGCTCCGACTGCCTTTGCCGTCAGGCTGGCGGAAGCGAGCGGCCTGACCCTGGTCGGCTTCCTGCGCCATCACCAGCACGTGATCTACTCCAACCCGGCGCGGATAGCTTCCGCATCATGTCCGTCGTCTCCACCATTTCGTGAACCCAACTCGTGAATATTGATCAACTCATCTCGATGGCGAACGAAATCGCTGCCTTCTTCGATTCAACATCTGACAAGGAGCAGGCAGCGCGCGAAGTGTTGACGCACATCAAGCGTTTCTGGGACCCGCGCATGCGCACGCAGATCGCGGATCATTATCGAAGCGGCGGTGGCGGGCTGGTCGGTGCCGCCGATCGCGCCGTAGCGATGCTGGCGCAGGAGAACCAGTAGCGCGCGCCTCGTTCCCTGCACGCGGCCGCCGGCAGATGATTCGACGTTCGGCGCTGTGCCACAATGACGACAGCATCGGAGGTGACGAAACAGATGAATGCATCGATCCAGGAATCGTGCGACAGCCGTAATCGCCTGCTGCCACTCGAGGGAGGCTGCAACTTCCGCGATATCGGCGGCTATCCGGCGCAAGACGGCCACCTGGTCCGCTGGAGCCGTGTCTACCGTGCCGGCGTGCTCACCTACCTCACCCATGACGATCTCAGCTCACTCAAGGACCTCGGTGTGCGCGCAATCTGCGATCTGCGGCGCACGGCAGAACGCGAACACGAGCCGACCCACTGGCACGGCGATGACGATCGACCCAGCCAGCTATATTGGCAGGACGGCAGCGGCATGCCGACCATCCGTGCCTTCGCGGCCACTCATCCCGCGACCGCTCCGGGCATGTTCGATGCAATGATCGACCTGTATCGGGCCTTGCCGGCGTGGATGGGCGACAGGATCGGTGGCTTGTTCGAGTGCGTCGCGCGCGGCAACGTACCGCTGATCGTACATTGCGCCGCGGGCAAGGATCGCACCGGCATCGCTATCGCTGTGCTGCTCAAGGCCCTGGGTGTGCCGCGGGATACGATCGTCGAAGATTACCTACTCACGAACGATGCCGGAAATTTCGAGGAGTTCATCCTCTCCCGGCACGATACGCAACTCGGCCTGACGGACATCCATCATCCGCTGCTCGCCATGCCTCAGGGCGTCCGGCGTGTTCTATTCAGTGCCGAGGCGGCATTCCTGCACGCCGCCCTGGATCAGATCGACAATGCTCACGGCGGTCTGGATGCCTACCTGGAGCGCATGGCGGGGGTAACGCCGGCGACCCGCGAACGCGTGTGTGACGCGCTCCTGGAGCCTGGTCGCACGGCGACGCCTGCTGCTTGAATTGGCTGCCCGCCGCCGCTGGAACAAAATCCGGCTATGGCAATCCAATTTGATGGGTAGCAATGCATGGGAGCCAGCCATGATTCGCGGCCGGAGGGTCGGTGTTCTGCTTGTCGGCGCAATGTTGGCCGCGCTCGGCGGTACAGCGTGCTTGGCTGAGCCTGGCGTTCGCCAACTCGACACACTGCCGGTAAGCACCCCGGTAAGCACCTATGTGCCCTCGCAGCAGGCGGTGCGACGACTCGATCTTCGAGCCCCCGACGTGACGAAGATCTATTCCGCGCAACAGCTACGCAGCCTGTTGATGCAGGCCAGTGGTGCCGAACTCGAAGAAGTGCAGGTACGCCGTCCCTATACCCACCCTGCCACGCCGGCTGTGTGGCGCGGCATCGCGGCCCCGCTCTGGGCGGTCCTGCATCCATTGCAGGCATGGCGGATTCTCGCCCCGTTGCCGCCGGAACAAACCGCGGGCTTGCAATACCAGGCACTCGATGCGACCAGCGGATACCTGGCACCCGCCGCCGCGACGCGCTATTGAGGCATCCGGCGTGATTGCACTTGGCGCGCGAATAGACCCTCGCTCGCCGCCCTAATATCAACGGCCAGGAAGATGCGCTCATCGGCATGATGCTCATAGAATTCGGCGCAGAGCATCCCGCTCAGGGCATCTGGGGAGGGTGATACTCCAGGGTCAGGCCGAACAGC
>JBEBRC010000136.1:0-9763 GCA_040395055.1 Steroidobacter denitrificans | reverse complement strand
CCGTCGTCATCGCCGCTGCCTTGCAGCGACACGGAGTTGGCGGGCAGCGTGATCGCCTGATCCGCGCCGGCGGCAGCCGTCGGCGCCTGATTGGTCGCGGGATTGACCGGCGCTGCCGGAGGGTCCGAACTGCCCCCGCCCCCGCCGCATGCAGCCAGTGCCAGCAGCACCGCAGCATGAAATCCGGTGAGAAAAATGTGCCGAACGCCTCCCCGACGAGAGTCCGGCAACTCTCGCAATGTGCTATGCATTGGATAGTCCTCTGTTCGCGCGCCGCGCCAGGCGCGTGCATCAGACAACGCACATCGGTTCTGCAAAGATCCTATAGGGCGTCAGAAAATTCATGGGGCGGATGTGGTCGATCCGCAGGCTTGGGCAAACCGCCGACTTTTTAGAAACCTGGATGAGTTTTCATGAATTCGATCTCTTCGGCCGTCGACTCGCGCCCGAGCACGAGGTTGCGATGAGGGAATCGGCCGAAGCGATCGATGATCCGCTTGTGCTGCCAGACATAGTCCAACGTCGCCGCATCATGCGACGCATACAGTTCGACCGAACGCGCCTGCGTGGCCGCATCCTCGCTGTGCTGAAACGGCAGGTAGAGGAATACCCGCTGCTGCAGGCTCAGCTCGCCATCGAAGCCGGCGCCGATCGCGTGCTCGGCTATCGACAGTGCACGCTCGTCTTGGGCATAGGCCTGGGCCGAGCCGCGAAACATATTGCGCGGAAACTGATCCAGCACGATCACCGCCGCCAGGCAAGCCCGCGCCGTCGAGAACGCGCCGGCATCCGCCTGCGCCAGGCGCCGATACAGATCCAGAAAGCGCTCCCGGATCAGCGAATCGACGCTGTCGCTCTTCATGAACCAGGCAGCGGGCTCCAGTTCCTCGAACCAGAAGCGCAGTACGTCATCGATCCAGCCATTCATCATCTTCATTGCCCCACTGCACCGAGCGTCGCGCCGCCATGACGTGAACGCCCAGGGATGTAAGTGAACGTCCCCGGTTTGAACCGGCCGATCCGTGATCCTAGCCTGCCGTGGCCCATCCGACGACTGCGGCTTGGCCGGATATCGACCCCGTCAAAACACCAGCCTGCATCCTGCGCCCACTCCCGTTACACTTCGCACCTGCCGCGGTCCATGCCGGCAAGCCGCAAAACGCCCTCGAGACCTATCCTTTGATGAATAAAGCCGCCGATGCTGTACATGAGCCAGCATTTGAAATCCGCTTCGGCCAGGTTGGCCTGGCCCAGGCGCGGATCCGTACCACGGATCCAGGCGCGATCGTCGACGAACTGACCGGCCGGATCGCCGCCGCACCCCACTTTTTCGAACGAGCCGCGGTCTGCCTGGACCTGGGCGCCTTGCAGAACGACCCCAACGTGGCCGAAGCCCAGGCGATCCTGGGCGCAATCCGGCGCGCCGGCATGCTGCCGGTCGGCCTGGCCCACGGCACCGCGGCGATCGACGCCCTGGCGCGCGAGCTCGATCTGCCGGTCTTGACGCAATTTCGGCCCCTCGCCAAGGCTGCGGAAGCCGCCGCACCGGTGCTGGACCAGCCCAGCCCGCTGCCTGCGCCAGCGGACGTGCCGGAGTTCACCACGCCTGCATTGATGCATCACCGGCCGGTGCGCTCCGGACAGCGCCTCTACGCACGCCATCGGGACCTGGTCGTCACCAGCACCGTGGGCGCCGGCGCCGAAGTGATCGCCGACGGATGCGTCCATGTCTATGGCGCGTTGCGCGGCCGCGCCGTCGCCGGCGCGCGCGGGGAGATGACGGCGCGTGTGTTCTGCCAGGAATTCAACGCCGAGTTGATCTCGATCGCCGGCGTATTTCGAGTCTTCGAGACTATCCCCGCCGAGCTTGCCGGTCATCCGGTACAGGCTTGGCTGGACGGGGACGACCTGCGATTCGCCCGCATTGGCGGCTGAGCCCGCGAGTGCCCCTTTTGCATATCCCCCTTGGTGTCAAAACAGCCTTCCATCAGGAGATCCAGCGTTGACTGAGATTATTGTCGTTACTTCTGGCAAAGGCGGCGTCGGCAAGACAACGACTTCCGCCAGTATCGCCGCCGGCCTCGCCCGCCGTGGCAAACGCGTCGCAGTACTCGACTACGACATCGGCTTGCGCAACCTGGACCTGATCATGGGTTGCGAGCGCCGCGTCGTCTATGACTTCGTCAATGTCATCCAGGGCGACTGCACCCTCAAGCAGGCCTTGATCAAGGACAAACGCATCGACTCGCTGTTCATCCTCGCTGCCTCCCAGACCCGGGACAAGGATGCGCTGGCTCAGGATGGCGTGCGTCGGGTGCTGGACGAACTGACCGCCGACGGATTCGACTACGTCATCTGCGATTCGCCCGCGGGGATCGAAAAAGGCGCGCACCTGGCAATGTACTACGCCGATCACGCCATCGTGGTCGTCAACCCCGAGGTGTCGTCGGTACGCGACTCCGACCGCGTCCTGGGCTTGCTGTCGAGCAAGACCGCACGCGCGGAAAAAGGCGAGGCGGCGGTACAGGAGCATCTGCTGCTGACGCGCTACAGCCCACGCCGGGTCGCCATGGGCGAGATGATGAGCGTCGAGGATGTAAAGGAAATCCTGGGCATCAGCGTCATAGGCGTCATTCCGGAATCCCCGGATGTGCTCTCCGCCTCCAATGCCGGCACGCCAGTCATCCTCAACGAGGACAGTGACGTTGCTCGTGCCTACGAGGATGCGGTGCTGCGCCTGCTGGGCGAAACGCTGCCATTGAGATTTATCGAGGAACCGAAAAAGGGATTCCTCGCCCGGATGTTCGGAGGCTAAGATGGGTCTACTCGCATTGTTTCGCCGCAGGCCGCCGACAGCCAACGTCGCCAAGGAGCGTTTGCGAATCATCGTGGCGCAGGAGCGCAGCAGCCGGGGTGGGCCGGATTATCTGCCGCTGTTGCGCCGTGAGTTATTGGAAGTCATCCGCAAATACGTCAACGTCGACCCGGATGCGATCCAGATCAATCTGGAGCATGAAGACGGCCAGGAAGTCCTGGAGCTGTCGGTCGCACTGCCGGAAAAGCAGCCGGGCTGAGTTCGGCCCAGGCGCAGAGTCGTGAGCGCGGAATCGCCGCGGCGACCTGCGTTCCGGGCCGGCCGGGACCCCGGCCGGCCGTGCAAATGACGCGCCTCCGGGGCATGATCGCGCCCCTGCCTTGCCCGCTGCGGCCCTGGTCGCTCGTCCGCAGCGCCGCCCGACGCTCGTCCCGCCCCAATCCTCGCCGTGCCTTCGCCGCGCGAGTCTTCGCCGCTCAGCGCTGGGCGGTGAGCGATTCCGCCTGCTCGCCCAAGCCGCCGCCCACGGCCAGCGCCAGATCGACCGTATTGAGCAGCGCGTCGCGCTGGGCGGCGACCAGATCGATCTGCGAACGATAGAAGCTGCGCCGCACGTCGAGCAGGTCGAGGTAGGCGATGTCACCCTGCTCATAGCGAAGCTCGGCCAGTTCCGTGGCGCGATCGAGCGCCGTGGATTGCTCGGCCGTGGCCTCCAGTACGCCGACAATCAGTGACTGGCCCTGCAGGGCATCCAGTACTTCGCGAAATGCCTGCTGGACGGTCCTGGCGTATTCCGCCTGACGCTGCTCGCGCACCGCTTGCGCCCGCGCAACGTTGGCGCGCAGGCGGCCACCCTCGAACAAGGGCTGCAGCAGGCCGCCGCTGGCCGACCAGGCCTCCGCCGGCTCGGTAAACAGATCGCCCAGCTCGGGACTGACCGAACCGAACACGCCCGTCAGGCTGATACTGGGAAACATTTGCGCGCGCGCGACGCCGATATCCGCCGCCGAGGCGTTCAGGGCCGCTTCCGCGGCGCCGATATCCGGACGACGTTCGAGCACCGAGGAAGGCAATGCTTCCGGCAAACTGGTCGGCGCCGGCAGGCTGCTTCCCGGCAGCGAGATGGCGCGAGCCACCAGGTCCTGCGGCGATCGCCCCAGCAGAATGCCCAAGGCATTGGTTCGCTGGACCAGCTCCAGTTCCAGCTGTTGCATCGACACGCGTGTCGCGGCCGCATCGGCCTGGGCCCGCTGGTAGTCGAACTCGTCGCTTTCGCCCGCGTCGAAGCGCAGCTTCTCGATCTGCAATGACTCCTCGCGCGACGCCAGCGTATCGCGCCCGCGCGCCAACTGCTCGGCCGCGGCAACCAGTCCGAAATACCCGCGCGCCACTTCGCCGGTCAGGCTCAACTTGGTCGCCTCGCGCCCATACTCGGTATTCAGCAGCGCGGCGCGCGCCGACTCGGAAGCGCGCAGATACTTGCCCCACAGATCCAGCTCGTAGCCCACCACGCCCTGCACGGTATAGATCGTGCGCTGGCGCTCCAGCCCGGGCGCCTGGCTGATGGCGGCGCTGCTCTTGGAGCGAGTGGCAACGCCCTCGGCGTCCACGATCGGCAAGCGGTTGGCATTGGTGATGCGCAAGCCGGCGCGCGCCTGGGCGACGCGCGCGGCGGCGACAGCAACGTCCGGATTGTAGGCAAGCGCTTCGCCGATGAGCTGATCCAGCATTTCATCGCCGAAGATCGTCCACCAGGGGTCCGGCAACGGTGCGCCCGCAAGCGCTTGGGACGGCAGGGAGTCCGGCAGGGGCAACGCCGGCTTGCCGGGATCCACGCGTGAGACGATACAACCGCCGAGCATCGATGCGGCGACCAGCGCCAATGAAGCATTGCGAATCATGGTCATACTCGATCAGGGACTTCTGCACTGCCGGTCGCGACGCGCCCGGCCCGGCGCTCTCCCCAGCCGGCGATCCAGCGAAAGAACAACGGTACGAACAAGGTCGCGATGAACGTAGCCGCAAGCATACCGCCGATCACGCTGGTGCCAAGGGAGTGGCGGCTGTTCGCACCCGCGCCGGTACTGATCGCCAGCGGCAGCACGCCGAAGATGAACGCCAACGACGTCATGATGATCGGACGAAAGCGCAGTCGCGCGCCTTGGATCGCCGCGTCCGCCAGCGACATCCCTTCGTGATACTTCATCATCGCGAATTCGACGATCAGGATAGCGTTTTTCGCTGCCAGGCCGATCAGGGTCAGCATGCCGATCTGGAAATAGATGTCGTTGTCCAGGCCACGCAGGAAAACGGCCATGAAGGCACCGAACGCGGCGAACGGCACGGCGAGGATTACCGCCACCGGCAATGTCCAGCGCTCGAACTGCGCCGCCAGGATCAGGAACACCATCAGCACGCCGAGCAGGTATACGCCATTGGAAGCGCCGCCGCTCGCCTTTTCCTGATAGGCAGTGCCGGTCCAGGCCAGCTCGTAGCCCGCCGGCAGCACCTCCCGTGCGACTTCTTCGGCCACCGCCAGCGCCTCGCCCGAACTATAGCCGGGCGCGGCGCCGCCCATGATCTTGGCGGCGCTGAACACGTTGAATCGCTCGACGATTTCCGGGCCCGTGACTTCCTCGATGCTGGCGATCGCCGTCAGCGGCAGCAGCTCGCCGGATTTCGCACGCACATACACGTCGCGGATGTCCTGTGGATAGGCGCGAAAGCGCGGCTCGGATTGCAGCTGGACCTGGTACACGCGGCCGGAGCGGTTGAAGTCGTTCACGTACAAGGAGCCGAAGGTGCTTTGCAAGGTCTCGAAGACTTCGTTGACCGGCACGCCGAGCGTCATCGCCTGCTCGCGATCCAGGTCGATACGCATCTGCGGCACGCTGGCGCTGTAGGTGGTGGCGACGCCGGCCAGTTCCGGGCGCTGCAGCGCCGCCTGCACGAACGTCTGCGTCACGGACTCCAGATCCTTGGCTGTCCCGCGGCCGCGGGACTGGATGTATCCCTCGAAGCCGCCCGTCATGCCCAGGCCCTCGATCGGCGGCGGCTCGACGGCGAAGAAAAACGCATCCTTGATCTGGCTGCCGGCTGCGAAAACGGCGTTCGCGACCGCCGTCGGCGACATGGAATCGTCTCCGATGCGCTCCTCCCACGGCTTGAGATTCAACCAGATGATGCCGCCGTTGGTCTTGAGCGCGAAGGTCAAGGGATCCAGCCCCGCCACCGCCGTCGCGTACGCGACGGCCGGATGGGTGCGGACGGCGGCTTCCACCTCGCCGATCGCCTTGCGCGTACGATCGAGCGAAGCGGCATCCTGCAGCATGCCGATCACGAAGACGTAACCCTGGTCTTCGGACGGCGCCAGCGAGTTGGGTACCGACCGAAACAGCCCGAAGGTGACGACCAGCATGACGGCGAAGAGCGACGCTGCCAAGGCGCCGCGTCTCATGAAAAAGCGCACGCCGCGCTCATAGCGATCCGTCATGCGCGCGAACCATGAATTGAAATGTCGCAGGATGCCATGATTGACGACATCGTCCGGCCGCAGCAGCAAGGCGCAAAGCGCTGGCGTCAGGGTCAACGCCACCACGCCTGAAATGACCACGGATACCGAGATCGTCACCGCGAATTGACGGTACATCTCCCCCACCAGCCCGCCCATGAAGGCGACCGGGAGGAACACCGCCGTCAGCACCAGGACGATCGCGATCACCGGCCGCGTCACCTCCTTCATGGCTTGCATCGTCGCTTCCGGCGCGGACAGGCGCTGCGTCGTCATGATGCGCTCGACGTTCTCCAGTACCACGATCGCATCGTCCACCACGATGCCGATGGCGAGCACCATGCCGAACAGGGTCAACATATTGATCGAGAAACCGAGCAGGTACATGGCGGCGAAGGTGCCGATCAGCGATACCGGCACGGCCAGCATGGGAATGACCGTGGCGCGCCAGTTCTGCAGAAACAGCAGCACCACGAAGAACACCAGGATCATCGCCTCGACCAAGGTCTTCACCACCTCCTTGATGGACACCTTCACGTACTGGATCGTGTCGTACGGGATGGCGAACTTCATCCCCGGAGGAAAGTCGGCCGACAGTTCCTGGAGCCGCGACTCGACCGCGCTGCCGGTTTCCAGCGCATTGGCGCCCGGCTGCAGGAACAACGCGATGACCACTGCCGGCTCGCCGCCGCTGGTGGCGTGGGAGTTGTAGTTCTGGGCACCCAGTTCGACGCGCGCCACATCCTTGAGGCGCAGGATCGAGCCCGCCTCGGTGACGTGCACCACGATCTGCTCGAATTCCTCCGGCGTGCCCAGGCGTCCCTGCGCCGTCACCGCATAAGTGAAATCGACCTGCTCGTCGATCGGCTCGGCGCCGATGCGGCCGGTGGCGAACTGCGAATTCTGCTGGCGCACGGCGGCGGTGACGTCGGCCGGCGTCAGTCCCAGCTGTGCCAGCTTGTCCGGCTGCATCCAGATCCGGATCGAGTAGTTCTGGCCGAACATCTGTGCGTCGCCGATACCCTTGATGCGGCGCAGTTCATCGAGAATATTGAGCGTGGCGTAGCTGCTCATCTCCAGCATGTCCATGCTGCCGTCCGGCGAAGTGATGGTCACGATCTGAAGAATGTTGGACGAAGCCTTGCGTACCACCACGCCTTGGCGACGTACTTCCTCAGGCAGGCGCGGCACGGCCGCCTGCACCCGGTTGTTGACGTTGATGGCTGCCAGGTCCGGATCGGCGCCGACGTCGAACGTGACATTGATCGCCAAGGTGCCGTCGCCGGAATTGACCGACTGCATGTACAGCATGTTCTCGACGCCGTTGATCTGCTCCTCCAGCGGCGCGGCGACGGTCTCGGCGATGGTCTCGGCCGTGGCGCCCGGATAGTGCGCGGAAACGGTCACGACCGGCGGAATGATGTCGGGGTAGGCGGAGATCGGCAGCGCACGCATGCCGCCGAGGCCGGCGATCACGATGAAGGCCGACAATACGCAGGCGAAGATCGGGCGTGTGACGAAGAAGCCCGAAATCATGCTTCGCCCTCCGCTGGCTTGGCGCCGGCCTCCACCTGGCGGATCGAGGCATCGACCGATACCGCGTTGACCTGGATGCCGGGCTGTACCTTGAGCACGCCCTCCACGACATAGCGCTCGCCGCTCTCCAGGCCGCCGGTCACGATGATGTTGTTGCCCAGGGTGCGGCCCAGCTGCACGGGTCGCAGCTCGATCTCCTGCTGCGCGCCCACCAGCCAGACGAATGGCCCCTGCGCGCTCGACATGACCGCCTTGCGCGGAATCGCCACCACATTGGACAACGACACATCCTCGACTCGGGCGCGAACGAACTGGCCGGGAATCAGCCTGCCCTGCGGATTGCTCAACACGGCACGTACCCGTACGGTGCCGGAGCGAGTGTCCACGGCATTGTCGACGAAGGTGACCTGGGCGCTGTCCGGGTATTTTTCGCCGTTGTCCACCAGCAGAGTCACCCCGGGCGCCGGCGCTTCGCCTGTCGCGGCCAGCGCCTCGCGAATCAATGCGGCTTCCGTCTGCGGTACGGAGAACTCGACATACAAGGGATCGACCTGCACGATCCGGGTCAGCAGGCTGGCGTCCTGGCCCGCCTTGACCAGGCTTCCTTCAGACAATGCTTCGCGACTGGTCAGTCCGGAGATCGGTGCGCGCACGTCCGTATATTCCAGTTCGAGCTGCGCCATGACCAAATTGGACTGCGCCGCAATCAGGTTGGCCTGCGCCACATCGAACAAGGAGACGACTTCGTCGCGGCGGCTTTGACTGACCGCATTGCGCTCGAACAGCGGCACGATGCGCTCCTTCTGCAAGCGTGCCTCCTCCCGTCGGGCCTGCGCCACGGCCACTTCCGCCTGGGCGGCAGCCGCACGCGCGCGCACCGGCTCCGGATCGATCAGGAACATGGGCTGTCCCTGCTGCACGCGGCTGCCCTCCTGGTAACGGCGCTGCAACAGCATGCCGCCGACCCGCGCCCGCACCTCCACCTCGCGCGAGCCGACGGTTCGCGCCATATAGGTGAGCTCCAGCGGCACCGGCCGGGAATCGACGGTCTGCACCGCCACTTCGGGCGCGGGCGGCGCCTGCATCGGCGGCTCCTTGCCGCAGGCGGACAACGAGGCCGCAACGAGGCCGGCCAGGACGGATTGCAGGAGGCCGCCGGGCTTGCAGATGCGGCGCGAGACTCGGCTCGTGGCGGGGCCACCCATACGCTTACCCATAGCATTCATCTGCGATCCTTATCAGCTCTTGCACGATCTGTTCGCGCTGCGCGTCGTCGAAAGTCGAGATCCGCAGCGACTCGCGCATCATCAATGCGTCCACCGCCAGCATGACGATCGCCGCGCGCGCGAAATTTGCCTTTGACGCCGCCAGTTCGGCTATGCACTGGGCCGAGCGCTGGCGTATCACCTGCAACAGCGCAGGGTCGTTCGCCGCCGCCGCCATCAGCGCCGCACCCATGCCCATCGCCCTGGAACCCGGATCGGCGCAGAGTATCCCGATGACGCAGGCCTTCAGGTCCCGCCCCAGGTCGGCCTCCTGCAGGTCGCTCTTCGCCTCTTCGATGCACAGTGCCATCCTGTCCACATAGCGTTGCGCCAGTGCGCCCAGCAGCGACTCCTTCGAAGGAAAGTGATACAGCAGCCCTCCCTTGCTGACCTTCGCCGCCTGGGCGACGCCGGCCAAGGTCATCCGCGCCGCACCGAGCTCCCCGACGACCTGCTGCGCGGCATCCAGGATGCGATCGCGCGCCGGGGGCGTCGCGGCGGGCGGCGTCGCGGACGAGGCCTGGGCCTGGGAATTACCTGGGCTTTCTATCACTGCAAAATTTCTTGCTGCCGATCCCTCGCCGGGGACCGTATCGTTTGGGAGATTAATATATACCGTCCAGACGGTATACTTTT
>JBEBRC010000135.1:0-9823 GCA_040395055.1 Steroidobacter denitrificans | reverse complement strand
CCACGAGTGGCGCCTAGCTCAGCTGCGCAGCAGGCGCAGATCGTTCCCGCGCAGATACTCGATTTCCAGTTCCAGGTCGGCGGCCGTCAGCGGATTTGCCTCCAGCCAGCCATTGGGAAATGCAATTTCCAGAGTACGCCCGTTCGCCTGTAGCTCGATGCGAGGCAATGCGGCCGAACTTCGACCTCGATGCAGCAATACGGCCAGCCGCAGGATCACGATCAGGAATTCCGCCTTGATATGCCAGGGCGGATTCAAATCCTGCAAGATCTCGGGATGAATCTTGCGCCGATGCGCTCCCACCAGACAGGCGAGGACTTTCTGCTCCTCCTGCGGGAATCCTGGCATGTCGGCATGCTCGAGCAGATACGCGCCATGCTTATGGTAGTGCGAGTGCGAGACGTCCAGACCGAGTTCGTACAGGCGCGCCGCCCAGGACAGGATCTGCTCCGCAAACGGATCGGCCAGGTCCCAGGCCAGCGCGGTCTGGCGCAGAAAATTCAGTGCGGTGGCTTCGACGCGTCCTGCCTGCGCCACATCGACATGATATCGGCGCTGCATGGCACGCACACTGCGCACACGCGCGTCTTCATCCGTCAGGCGCCCCACCAGGTCATACAACAACCCCTCGCGCAATGCGCCGTCCGCCACTCGCATACTCGGGATCTCCAGAACATCGAGGATTTCGGCAAGAATGGCGACGCCACCGGCGAATACCGACCAACGCTCCTCCGGCAGCCCTGGCAGACGCAATCTACCGCCGTGCCCCGCCCGCAGCACTTGCTCGATCACGGATTCCACCGCCGCCGGCGTAATCCGGGTGTCGCCGTTGCCGCGGGCACGCAGCACCTCGCCGATCGAGCGGATCGTGCCCGATGAACCCACTACATGCTCCCAGCCGTGCTGCTTGAAGGTTTCCCGTACCGGTTCGAGTTCCAGGCGCGCGGCGAGGCGCGCGCGTTTCATGCGCTTTTCGGTAATGGCCCCATCGCCGAAGAAGCGCGTGCTCATACCGACACACCCCATGTACAGGCTTTCGAGCTTCTTGGTCTGCAGTCCTTCGCCGATGATGAGCTCGGTACTGCCACCACCGATATCGGCCACCAGTCGTCGCCCCGGCTCGCGAGGCATGGTTCGTGCCACGCCCAGATAGATCAGGCGTGCTTCCTCGATGCCTGAGATCACGTCGATGGGATGGCCGAGCGCCGCACTCGCACGGTCCAGGAATGCACCCCTGCGCCGGGCACGGCGCAGCGTGTTGGTACCGACCACCCGCACGCCTTCGGCGTTCATCTCCCGCAGGCGCTGTCCGAACCTCTCCAGGCAGGCCAACGCCGCGTCCATCGCCTCGCGGCGCAAGCGGCCCTGCTCATCCAGTCCAGCGCCCAGGCGGACCATCTCGCGCAGGCGATCCAGAACGATCAGCTGTCCGTGCGAATAGCGCGCGACCAGCATGTGAAAGCTGTTGGATCCTAGGTCGACGGCGGCGATGACGTCCGGAAATTTGACGCGGGCCATGAATGGGGTCCTGATCGTTGAGCGCTTGGGGGGCGCATTATCCACTCCTGCGCGTGTCTGTCCCATGAAGGATGGCGCGTGAAGGACATTGGTCGCGACGCACGATCATGGCGATCGCGACGAGCGCGCCGCGGCCGGCGGCTCTGGCAAGCGAACGAGAGGAAACCAATGGGCACCGTGCGCTGACGGTGCACCCGATCGCTACGTCGTGAACGACGAGCCGCAGCCGCAGGTCGTGGCCGCATTCGGGTTGCGGATGACGAATTGCGCGCCCTCGATATCCTCGCGGTAATCGATCTCCGCCCCGGTAAGATATTGAATGCTCATGGGATCGATCAACAGCATGACGCCGCTGTTTTCGACGCAGGTATCGCCTTCTTCGCTGTTTTCATCGAACGTGAAGCCGTACTGGAAGCCCGAACAACCGCCGCCCTGTACGAAGACCCGCAATTTGAGATTGGGATTCGCCTCTTCGCGGATCAGCTCGCCCACCTTGGCGGCGGCGGCATCAGTGAAAACGAGGCTGGGAGTGGCAGATTCGATATTCATGGCAGTTAGCTTGGGGGACAGCAGCGTGAAATCAAGTCCAGGGTGTGCCTTGTACACCAGTCTAGGCCCAACCCGCCAAGTGTCAAATGTGACGCATCATGTCAGGGGCTGCCTTCAGGGATCGACTCAGTGTCGGATCCGGGCTTGCCCGCATCCCCGCCCGAATCTGCTGCCTGGCGGCTTTGGCGCGGCTCGTGAATCAATTTGCCATTGATTTCCGCCCCCATCCCCATTTCGATCAGGACGTAGTAGACGTTTCCCGTGACCCGGGCGGTCGCGCCCAGCTCGACCCGCTCGTGGGCCAGGATATCGCCCTTGACGGTACCGTTCAGAATCACGTTAGGCACCGCCACGGACCCTTCCACGACCCCGCTGTCGCTGACACTCAGGGTGGCGCCAGAATCCGGTGGGGCGTCGACATTGCCTTTCACGTGGCCATCGATATGGAAGCCGCCGCTGAACTGTACATCGCCGATGATGCGTGTGCCGGCGCCGATGAGAGTATCGATACGCCTGGACTTCGGCTTGCTGCGCTTGAACATATTGGGAATCAATTCTCGGCCTGAACCTGCCAGGGGAAGGATTCTCGCATAGGTGCCAGCCTCGCCGAACTCACTTCGACATTGACAGTCCGCGGCTCGAAGCCATTCGACAGCATGATGCCCTGCTCCAGATCCTGGAAATAGCGGAAGCGGAAGGGCACTTTGCCGTCCCCGCCCGCCTCCCCGCCGACGTCCGCCAGCGTCAGCTTCGCCGGCGCGCCATCGAGCACGCCCTCTATCTCCATCGTCACGGAACCCGACACCGCGGCATCCTGGCGCATCGACTGCACCAGCACCAGGCGCAGTCGATAATGTCCCTCGGCGCCTGCAGGGTGGATCTCGAAGCGTTGGATGCGGAGTCCATCGACGCCGTCTTCAGGCGAAACGATGCCGCGGTAGAACGCCAATTCCTCGCGATTCTTGAGCAATTGCGTCTGAAGTTCCGCCAAATTCCTTTCGACGTCGGAGTAAGCCTTGTCATCGACACTGCGCGCCAGTTCGGCGCTCGCAAGCTTGCCGCGCAGTTCGTCGTTGTCCCGCTGCAGCAGCTCGACCTTCGCGGTCAGTTCGCGACGTTGCTGAATCTGGGCGAATTTGTTGTACCCTCCAGCAAATCGGCCCCACTCATAGATCCCGTAAAGCAACAGCAGCGCCCCCAGCACCGCCGCAATCAACATCGTCCGGCGACGCCAGGACGAGTGATAGCGAACCACCAGCTGTCCGGTACGCATCGGTGAGAAATCTGCCATGCTGCAGTGTACCTGGCTACGAGAAGCTGAAATCAGGCGCCGGAGACTGAACGGATGTTCAGGAGCCGCGCGAGAAATGCTACGTCCAGGCGACGGCCTGAGCGTTCCCATCCATCACTTCCAGGATACTCCCAGCGATGCTCATATTGTGGCTGAAGGCTTTTCATATCATTTTCGTCGTCACCTGGTTCGCGGGCCTGTTTTATCTGCCACGACTGTTCGTCTATCACGCGGTCGCCACCGACCAGACAGGCATCGAGCGCTTCCAGATCATGGAGCGCAGGCTTTTCACGATCATGACGCTGGGTGCCGGGCTGGCCCTGGCTTTTGGCATTGCGATGCTGATCACCGTGCCTGGATACATGCAATTCGGCTGGCTGCACGCCAAACTCACCCTGGTCGCACTGCTGGTGGGATACCACATCTGGTGCTACCGGCTCATCGTGACGCTGCAAGCAGGGCGTAATCGCCATACGCAGCGCTGGTACCGCTGGTTCAACGAAGCGCCCAGCCTGCTGCTGATCGCGATCGTGGTGCTGGCCGTGGTCAAGCCCTTCTAGCAGCCGCAAGCGCGCATAGGCGTACGCCCACAGGGTTCCGCTCCCGGAACCCGCTCAAATCCGTCCGTTGGGGCGACGACACCTGCTTGCGCACCTCAAGGGCGAGGATCGCTCAAGGAACCCGCTCAAGGAACTCCCGTGATCGGCAGTATGTCCCGCCCTGGGGTCTTGCCAACCACTGGATCCTTTTGTACCTTCCCGAGAGCCGACTCGACTGCAAGCCTGCACGGCACGCCGCCAAGTCACTACCCGCCAGCCGCCCGCTTCTGCACCAGGCTGCGCAGATTCTTCTCCTGTGCCGACCATTCCGGCAACGCCGGCGGGTCCTGGGGAAAAGCCCTGTACGCCAACTCATCCAGCGCGCGCGCGTAGACGGCGCGCTTGAAGTAGATCACCTCGCGCACCGGCGCCCAGTAATCGACCCAGCGCCCGCGCTCGAATTCGGGCGCATCCGTGGCATCGAAATGCACCCTGTCTTCCGAGCCCACCAGGCGCAACAGGAACCAGCGCTGCTTCTGCCCGATGCATGGCGGATGGCTGTTACGACGCACGTACTGCCGCGGAAGCCGATAGCGCAACCAGTTGCGCGTGGCCGCCACCAGCTCCACATCGCGCTGCTCGAGGCCGATTTCCTCCTTGAGCTCGCGATACAGCGCTTCTTCCGGCGCCTCATGCCGCAGTACGCCGCCCTGTGGAAACTGCCAGCCGCGACCGCCGGTGCGACCGCCGAGGAAGACCTGTCGATCATCCCGAATCAGCACGATCCCGACGTTGGCGCGAAAACCGTCTGCATCAATGAAATCTGTCATGGGGAGCATTGCAGTAACCGTTCTGCCGATTGTTCCATAAGCTCGCGCCCCGGACCACCGCTGGGGAAGCGCCGAACCAACAAAGGTCTTGGACGGACGAAGGCCGGCACCGTAACCTTCGCTGCCTGTGAACCGCGCCAGAATCACCACCGTCTACCTAGCTCTCGTCTGCACCGCACTCGCGGTGCTTATGCTGTCGCTGATCAGCGGCAGCGTGCAGATCGACCTGTCCGGGATGATTCGCGGTGTCTTTGCCGCCGATGCATTGGCTCATTCGCTGATCTTCGACCTGCGCCTGCCGCGCGCGCTGACGGCATTCGCCGCCGGCGGAGTACTGGCGCTGGCAGGTGTCCTGATGCAGGTGCTGTTGCGCAATCCGCTGGCGGATCCGTTCATCATGGGCGTTTCCGGTGGTGCCGCCGTGGCGGCGCTATGCGCCATGCTGATGGGCGTCAGTGCACTGCTGGTCGATGCCGCGGCAACCTTGGGCGCATTGGCGACAACCTTGCTGGTGTTCGCCCTGGCACGCGGTGAGGGAGGCTGGACACCGGTTCGCCTGCTGCTGACCGGCATCGTCGTCGCCGCGGGCGCCAGCGCCCTGGTAAGCATCCTGCTCGCCCTCGGCGACGAGACGAAGCTGCGCGGCATGTTGTTCTGGCTGATGGGAGACCTGTCACACAGCAGCCGGCCCGGACCACTGCTGGCGGTCTACGCCGTCGCGCTGGCTTTGTCCTTTCCCTTCGCGCGCCATCTGAACGTGCTGGCGCGCAGCGAACTGCAGGCCCGCATCCTGGGCGCACCGGTGGACGGCCTGCGCATCGGCATCTTTCTGGCCACCTCGGTGCTGACCGCCGCCTGCGTCACCAGCGCCGGCCCGATCGGATTCGTCGGGCTGGTCACCCCGCACCTGGTGCGACTGATGCTTGGTGCGGATCATCGCCTGGTATTGCCCGCCGCGGCGCTGCTGGGCGGCACTTTGGTCATGGTAGCCGACCTGTGCGCCCGCACCTTGTTCGCGCCGCGCCAGTTGCCGGTCGGCGCCCTGACGGCGCTGGTCGGGGTGCCGCTATTCCTGATGCTGATCCGGCGCGCGCGATCCTGACGCCGCGGCGCCGGCACTCATGGCGGACGGCGCCTCACGTACTCCCGTCCTCGCGATCGAAGGCCACCACGTGGTCCGGCTCGATCCGGATCCCGATCTGCTCACCCACGGCGTGATCGTGATGGCTAGGCACCAGCGACAAGACATGGGCGCCGCTGTCCAGCCTGAGCTTGTACAGGAACTGAGCGCCACGAAACGCCCGCTCGCACACGCGTGCACGCAGCATACTGGTATCGTCGTGGATCACGTCATCCGGGCGCAGCAACAGATCGACTTTCCTGCCTGGGCGCAATGCGCCGTTGCCGCAAGCGCGCATCAGCCCCAGCTCGGTGCGGAATGTATCCGCCGCCACGACCTCGCCATCGATGAATACGCCCTGGCCGATGAAGTCGGCGACGAAACGAGTGGCAGGCCGGTGATACAACTCATAGGGCGCATCCCACTGCTCCAGCCTGCCCTCGCGCATCACACCGACGATATCCGCCACCGCGAACGCCTCCTGCTGGTCGTGCGTCACCAGCAAGGCCGTCGTGTTGAGCGACTTCAGCACCGCTCTGACCTCGATCCCCAGGCGCTCGCGCAATTCGACATCGAGACTGGAGAACGGCTCGTCCAGCAGCACGATCGCCGGTTCGGGCGCCAGCGCTCGCGCCAGCGCCACGCGCTGCTGCTGTCCCCCGGAAAGCTGATGCGGATAGCGCTCACGATATTCGGTCAGCCCCACGATCGCGAGAATCTCCTCCACCCGGCTCCGGCGTGCCTCCCGGGCGCGCCGATGCAAGCCAAAGGCAACGTTCTGCTGCACCGTGAGATGCGGGAACAGTGCATAGTCCTGGAACACCATGCCGATCTGTCGCGTCTCGGGCGGGGCATGAAAGGCGGGCGAAGACAATACGCGTCCGTGGGCACGTATGAGGCCGGAATCCACCGGCTCGAAACCAGCGATACAACGCAGCGCCGTCGTCTTGCCGCAACCGCTCGGTCCCAGCAGGCAACCGATCGAACCTTGCGGCAAGCGCAGGCTCAATCCATCGACGGCATTGCGCGTACCGAAGCGGCGGGTCACATCCTGCAATTCAAGCCACATGCGTCACGCCTCGAGTGAGCATGGCCGCAGGAATCAAGCCGACGATGACGATCGCCACCGCGGGCAAAGCCGCGCGCTCCCATTCGCCGATGGCGGTCATCTCGAAAATGCGCACGGCCAGCGTATCCCAGCCAAAGGGACGCGTAATCAAGGTGATCGGCATCTCTTTCATTACATCCACGAATACCAGGATCGCCGCACTGACAAGGCTGGTGCGCAACAACGGGGCATGGATCCTGCGCACCAGCGCCAGGCCGCAGACTCCCATGCCGATCGCCGCTTCGTCCAGATTCTGCGTAATGCGCTGCAAGCCGCTTTCCACCGGGTTGAATCCAACCGCCAGGAACCGCGCCATGTACGCCAGCAGAACGCCCACCAAGGTGCCCTGCAGCAATACGCTGGGCGCACCCGCGCCGAACAACGAACGCAACAGCTCCTGCAGGGCGTTGTTGAGCATCACCAGCGGCACGATGATGCCCACCGCCAGCACGGTTCCGGGCACGGCATACCCCATCGTCGCCAGGCGCACCACGGCGCCGATCAGGCGGCCGTGCGGACGACGCAGCAGGTATGCCAGCGCCAGGCTCGCCGCTACGATCATGACCGCGGCGATGCCCGCCAGCACCACCGTATGGGTGATAAAGCCCCAGTAGCGGCTGTCCAGATCGCTCGCCGCACGCTTGAATGTCCACCACAATAGTTGCAGGACGGGCAGCGCGAAGGCCAACGCCAGTATCACCGTTGCATACGCGACCGCGAGCCATTTCAGCGCCCCGCGCAATGGCATACGCTGCGCTTCGCGGCTGAGCTCGCGCGCAGTGGAAAAACGCCGCCCGGCGCGCAAGCGTCGGTCGAGCATCAAAGCCAGCAGCACGAACAACATCAATATGGCGCCCAGTTCCAGCGCCGCATGCACCGAAAACATCCCGAACCATGCCCGATAGATCGCCGTCGTGAAGGTGTTGTAGTTGAAAATGGACACGGCGCCGAAATCCGCCAGTGTCTCCATGCACACCAGTGCGACCCCGGCCGCGATCCAGGGCCGCGCCAGCGGCAAGGCAACGCGCCACGCCGCCCGCGTGCGGCTGTATCCAAGCGCCTGGGCCACCTCCAGCGCTCGCCGTCCCTGGCTCAGGAAGGCCCCGCGAGTCAACAAATAGACGTAGGGATACAAGGCAAGCGACAGCACGAGGATCACGCCTCCCGTGGAGCGGATCGGCGGTATCCAGCTCGAGGAGCCGAAGACGGCGCGCACCCAGGTCTGCAGCGGTCCGGCATAGTCCAGAAAGGCAATGGCAACGAACGCCAGCACGTAGGCAGGTATCGCCAAGGGCAGCAACAATGCCCACTCCAGCCACCGCCGCCCCGGAAACTCGCACATCGCCATCAGCCAGCCCAGCGAGGTACCCAGAACCCCGGCCAGGATCGCCACGCCGACCAGGAGCTTGGCGGTATTCGCCAATACTTCCGGCAGGACATAGCGGACCAGGTGTGACCACACCTGCGTCTCGGGCGTAACCAGAGCCGCCAGGATGACCAGCAGCGGCACCAGCGCAGGCAGGCACAGGACTACCGCCAGCAGCGCCCCCGGCCAGCGGCGGGCCGGCATCTCACCGGCAGGCGCACTGCCCTGCGCTTCGATCGCGACGCTCATGCACTACGCATCGGACAGCGCCGGGCGTGAAATCATTGATATCCCGCTCGATCCATCAGCCGCACGGCATCCGGCTGCAGTTCCCCGGCGCGCGACACATTGATTGGGTTGGCCTTGAACTCGCCCCAGGAGGCCACGATCGGATCCGGCTCCACCTCGGGCGACGCCGGGTATTCGAGATCCATCTCGCCGACCATCGTCTGGGCCTCAGCTTGCGACAGCCATTCCAGCAATTCGCGCGCCTGCGCGGCCCGCGGCGCATGCGCCGTCACGCCGGCCCCGGAAACGTTGACATGCACCCCTGAACCATCCTGGTCCGGCCAGAACAGCTTCAGCGGCAGATCGGGGTTGTTGCGCAGCATGCGCCCGAAGTAGTAGGTGTTGACGATTCCGACATCGCACTGACCCGCGGCAATGGCTTCCATCAGCAAGTTGTCGTTGGCGAACACCGGCGCCGCCAGGTTTGCCACCCAGCCACGCACGATCTGCTCCGTCTGCTCTTCGCCGTACTGTGCAATCAGCATTCCGACCAGCGATTGGTTGTACACCGATTTCGAAGTTCGCAGGCACAGGCGGCCGCGCCACTTCTCGTCGGTCAAGTCGGCATAGGTGCCGAGTTCCTCGGGCTGCACGCGCTGCGTGCTGTAGATGATCGTCCGCGCGCGCACCGACAAGGCGAACCAGCGATGCTGCGGATCGCGCAGGTGTTCGGGAATATTGGCCTGCAGGACCGGGGAGTCCACCGCACTCAACAGCCCGCGCTGTGCGGCATGCCAGAGCACCCCCGCATCCACCGTGATCAACATGTCGGCGGGCGAATTGTCGCCCTCGGCGGCGAGGCGTTCGATCAAGGGTCCCGAATCATCGGTAATCAGCCGGATGGCACGACCGGTTTCAGCGGTATACCGGTCGAAAATCGGCTTGATGAGCTGCTCGTTGCGCGAGGAATAGACCACCAGGTCCGAGGGGGCGCGGCCGCAGGCGCTCAGCGTCAGACAGATGGCCACGGTGCCCAGAAGCGACCAAAAGCCGAAACCACGCAATGCCATGTCGATAACCTCGTAATGAGAATGAATCTCAATTGATGATGTTAGCACGATGCGAAACGCCACGTGGCAGATTCGCCGACCTATGGCCTGCTGCGCAGCCGAGGCGACCGCTCGCTGCCCCGGGATGCCGCATCAAGCCTGCACGACGCAATTGCGACCCGCTTGCTTGGCCTGGTAGAGCGCCACGTCGGCCTGCGCCAGCAG
>JBEBRC010000134.1:0-9856 GCA_040395055.1 Steroidobacter denitrificans | reverse complement strand
TCGTAAGAACGATTGCAAGCTGCCATCGCAAAGCATCCATCATGAATCCTGTCCCTTCCACCTGCGACACGACCTTCAGCGACGACGATGTGCTCGGCTGCCTGCGCGTGCTGCGTGCAATCGACGCCGATCGCTCACACCTGACACGCCTTACGCAAGCGCAGCGGCGCGAGCTGCTGACGCTCGCGGGGCTGGTGACGAAGCCCGCGCGCCACGACTTGGTGAGGATGGCAAAGGCATTCCGCCGCGCCGATCGTGAAGCCGCGAAACAGCGCGACCGGAGCGTGATCGAGCAAACAGGGCTGCGCGTCCAGCGCCGAGCCACGGCCTACACACCGCTTTGGCTGCAGCCGCCACAGGCCGAGGACCTGCGTGATCCGCTCACGCTCGCTCAGGAGCGAAACTGTTATGTCTGCAAACAGGCTTTCGCCAAGGTGCATCGCTACTACGACTCCATGTGCGAGGCGTGCGGCGATTTCAACTATGCCAAGCGCCAGCAGACGGCCGACCTCGCCGGCCACTATGCCTTGGTCACCGGGGCGAGAGTGAAGATTGGCTATCAGACGTCGCTCAAGCTGCTGCGAGCCGGCGCGCATGTGATTGCGATGACCCGCTTTCCGGTGGATGCGGCGGATCGATACGCGCAGGAGCCGGATTTCGCAGCATTTCGCGAGCGATTGGAGATTCACGGGCTTGACCTGCGGCATACGCCGAGCGTGGAGCTGTTCGCACGATTCCTGCTCGAGAGGCTGCCTCGCCTCGATCACATCATCAACAATGCTTGTCAGACGGTGCGCCGGCCCGCGGGATTCTTCAAGCACCTGCTGGCACGGGAGTCCGAGTCGCTGGGCGCGCTTCCCGAAGCATGGCGCAGTACGCTCGCGCCCTACGACGAGCTGCGCCGGGCCCTCGAAGGCTCGTCACTGCCGGCTGCCGCCGGGCCCCTCATGGCCGCCGGCCGGCTGGCGCAAGCGGAAGGACTCGTCCACAGCGCTGCGCTGTCCCAGCGGCGCTATCTCGACCAGGACTTTCACGATAGCGAGGCGATTTTCCCTGCCCAGTGCTACGACGAGGATCGCCAGCAGATCGACTTGCGTGAAATGAACAGCTGGCGCCTGCGCCTGCACGAGGTCGAAACCCCGGAGCTGTTGGAGGTGCAGCTGGTGAACGCCATCGCACCGTACATTCTGAATGCGCGTCTCAAGCCGCTCATGATGCGCACGCCCGAGCACCACAAGCACGTCGTCAACGTCAGCGCCGTGGAAGGTCAGTTCTATCGAACCATGAAGACCGACAAACATCCACACACCAACATGGCGAAGGCGGCGCTTAACATGATGACTCGTACCAGTGCTCCGGACTTCGTCAAGGACGGCATTCATATGAATGCCGTCGACACCGGATGGGTGACCGATGAGGATCCCGCCGTGCATGCGGCGCGCAAGGCGGCGAGCGGTTTTTCGCCGCCGCTCGATATCATCGACGGCGCCGCTCGAATTCTCGACCCGATCTTTGCCGGCCGACTCACCGGAACACATGCGTGGGGCCAGTTCCTCAAAGACTATAAGCCCGCGCCGTGGTGACCGACGCAAGCAGCATCCTGTAGCGGTGGTGCAATGGCAGCAGACCGGATGGGTGAAATTGCCAGGACGAGGCGGGAGCACGCCGGCAACGCACCCTTGGCGCCTGCTTCAGGGGCGCACAGGCTCCGCCGAATCCTCTGCTGCTCGACTCATGCGGGCGACTGCGCGCCGACGACCGACCATCGCGCCGGCCACGGCGGCAATCAGCGAAACGAGCATGCTGCCGAATGTAATCCATGCCGTCCTCGTGGCGCCTTGCTGGGCCTGCTGCGCGATCGCCGGCAGCTGCTGCCGCGCTTGGGCCAGCAAGGCAGCACTGCCCTGACGGACCTCCTGGGCAACACGAGCGGGGTCGTCCCGGACAGCATTCACGCGCTGCCCGATATCACTGAGCGTCGCGCGAACCTCCTGCTCCGGAATACCGGTTGCGCCCGCTATCATGCGAGCCGTCTGCGGATCGCCCAGTCGACTGACGATCTGGTCCACATTGCCACTGGAAAGATCGTCCATGCCCGACAGGGTCGATCCGACTGTCTGAGAGACACCGCTGAATACGTCCGAGATACCACCGGCGACAAGGCGCACGCCACTGCCAGCCAGCCATAGAATGAGCAAAAAGCTCAGTACCCACACCAGCGCACCTTCGAATGCTCCGGCCGCCTTATCGAACACCAATCCGAGTCTTGTTGCGGCCATGCCGCCCACGAACAGCGCGATGAGCAGCGCGAGACCACTCCAGACGGCGGCGGCAATCCCGACGGTACTTGCCTGCGTCACTTGAGTATCGACCGCGGACACACCGACCGCCAGTCCGAGCGTACTCAGGAACAACAGGGTTCCCATTACGGTAAGCACGCCGGCCCAGACGCCTCCCCACGAGATGCGGAAGCCTTCCAGGGGGATCGCTACATCAACGTGTTCATGAACGACGGTAGCCATGACTCTGTCCTCGCATCCGAAGTGACGTGCCGCCAGCAAATCTGGTGCATACACACACGCTAATGGACGGATACCCAACTAGTTCCAGCAAGAACGTTTGCAGCGACAGTGCGTGCGTGAATTTCTTACAGGTGCCGACTTCTCTGGCGCAGGCGAGCAGTCATGCGCGGCGATCGGGGCGGGTGGGTGCGGGCTGTCGGCGCAGGCGCCTCAGGTTCGCTCGGAGCGGCTCAAGCGCTCGACTTGCCGGCCTCGGCGGCAATCTTGCGCAGCGTCTTCTCGAAAACATCCACCGGCTGCCCGCCCTGAATCAGGTACTCGTCGTTGACCACGACAGAGGGCACCGCGCGGATCCCCTGCCGGCCATAGAACTGTTCGCGCTCACGCACCTCGTCGGTATAAAGACCGGATTCGAGGATCTCGTGGGCGCGCAGGGGATCCAAGCCGGCCTGCCTGGCGACGTCAACCAGCACCTCGCGATCGCTTGGGTCGCGTTCGTCCGTGAAGTACGCGGCGAACAGCGCCTGTTTCAATGCATGTTGATGACCTTCGATGCCCGCCCAGTGCAACAGTCGATGCGCATCGAGGGTATTGTAGATCCGGGAGCGCTGGTTGAAGGTGAATCCGAGTGCTGCGCCCCGGGCACGAATGCCTTCTTGATTGCGCGCCATCTGTTCGGGCGTCGAGCCGTACTTTTGCGCGAGGTGCTCGGCGATATCCTGTCCCTCTGGCGGGAGGTTCGGATTGAGCTCGAACGGCTGGAAATGAATATCGGCGGTTGCCTCGTCACCGATGCGCTCGAGCGCTTGTTCGAGCGCTCTGAGGCCGATCACACACCAGGGGCAGGACACATCGGATACGAAGTCGATCTTTAAGTGAGCGGTCATGGGATGTTGCTACTTGATCTCTATGGCGCCGACCATGCCCGCTTCCGAATGGCCTTGGATGGTGCACTTCAGGTCATTCAAGCTGGCCGTTTTGACGGGAACGAAAAACCATTCTGCGGTCTGGCCGGGGTAGATCTCGATCTCGGAAATCGACCCTTTGACTTCTGCCAGGGTTTGGCCGCCCGCACCGAGGACCTGGACTTTCCTGGTGAAAACAGCACGTGCCAATCCTTCGGAACTGAAGTAGTGCGCCACTGTGCTGGCATTGTGCAACACGAGTTTGTATTGCTTGCCTGTTTCGAACTCGAGCTTGTTCGGAATGAAGCGCATGGCGTTGTCTTGGTCGCCGAGTTGGACTTTTACCTCGATCGGGGTTTGTGCAGTCAGGTCACCGGCGGCGAGTGCGCTGTGCATTGCACCGACGCTCATCAAGGCGGTAATCGTCAACAGCAGATTTCTCATGGTCGGCTCCTGGGTGCTTCGTAATCCGGATGGCAAAACGGGCGAGGTCGATGCGCTCCTAACCTGATACAGCATAGCGCAAGATATGCAACATGCGGCACGGAGCGAGACGGGTCATGCCTACACCCCGCAGCTGCTCTTCGACCAGTAGCACATCGGCAGGCTGCAAGGTGCGAACTGGCATTGCGTAGCCAACCTCGAAGTGAATTACACCCCGGTGAGCGATGGCTACCCGCTGCGGGCGCCGGCGCAGGTGGTGGTGCAGCGCGGGGATACGACCCGGTGTAGCCGATGCCTGCCGTGGCGGACGGGATCCCCCCGGGTAAACACCGCACGGGTGCAATCGCCGGTGCGCGATCCGTTTTACGGCATTGCGTTCCATTTCTCGAATCTGGAACGTAGTAACCGCGAAAGGGGGCGATGTCTTCCAGGCGCTGGAGTCTGTGCGTTCGAAACCTCATCCTATGTCGCGACGTTCATGACCCATAATCGGTGAGAAGAGCCGCTCGGCCAGAACATGAATAACAGGAAACCGACATGCGAATGATCTTGCTGGCCGTGGTGCTGGGGCTGAGTACCCAATGCTTGCTGATCGAAGCACGGGCACAGGGCGCGGCCCCACTCGCGCAGGCACAGCCCGCAACGTCCCGCCTGGGCAATCTGCTGGCGGCCGAGCTGTCCCGCTTTCCGGGGAGGGCGGGCGTCTACGTGAAGCATCTGGGAACCGGGGAAGAGGCGGGCGTACGCGCTACGGATCACTTCGAGTCTGCGAGCACCATCAAGCTCGGCATCCTGGTACTGGCTTTTCGCCTGGCCGATGACGACAAGCTCGATCTCGATCAGCGTCATGAGCTGGAGGCTGCGGACCTGCGCGGCGGGTCCGGGATTTTCAAGTACGCGGATCCAGGGCTGAAACCGACCTATCGCGACCTGCTCACCCAGATGATCATCACCAGCGACAATACTGCCACCGACATCATGGTGGAGAAGGTGGGAGGCAAGGACAGGCTCAACCAGTTCCTGCTCCAGGCCGGCTATGAGAGTCTGCGCTTGAATCGCACTACGCTGGAGTATTTCCGCTCGCGCTACGAGGAGCTCGATGCGCGCTACGGGGCGCTGAGTGCCGAGGAGGTGTTCGCGCTGCAGACCGATCGCCCGCAGTTCGTCGAACCACGTCGTGATCTGATTGCGCAGGTCAGGGGCCAGCTGGCGGCGGCGCGCACCAGACACCCGGCTGCCTCGATGAGCGTGGGGGTGGAGGACCAGACACGCTGGTTCGGTATCGCATCGCCGGGGGACATGGGACGCCTGCTGGAGGGCATCGAGCGCGGCACCGTCGCATCGAAGGCCAGCTGCGAGGAGATGATCAGGATCCTGCGCGGCCAGCAGGTGACCCACAAGCTGCCTCACTACCTGGATGTTCCGGTGGCGAACAAGACCGGCGACACCGGCCCGGTGACCAACGACGTCGGCATCATCTATGGCCGCTCCGGTCCCATCATCGTTTCTTTCTATACCAGCGGCACGGTTGGCCCGTCCGCCACCACGGACGATCGCATCGGTGCGACGGCGCGACTGATCGTCGACTACTTCGAGGGGCGCTGAGGCGGGAGCGGCTGCGGGCCGCGAGCGTTCGATGCGCTCCATGGCACGGTTCAGCGCGCGTCGTCTGCCCAAGGATGGGCAGGATATGGCGACGTCATGCCGGACGAACCCTCGATTCGCAAACCCGGCCTTGGCTTCGGCCAGGGCCCTTGCTGGAGCCTGCCCGGCAGCTGGGCTGGGGTTTCGTATTCGGCTGCCTGCAATGCCACGGAGTCGCGTCAGCGATTCAGGGAGACCTGGGCCGGCCATCTGGTGGCGCTGACCGGGGGGGCGCCGACACGGTGCGGCCGCGCTGGTTGTCGTAAAATGTTCAGGCCGCGGGTAGGGCGGGGTGGGCATTTCCGCCCGCTGCGGGGCTTGCACGGCACGCCGCCAGGGGCCAGCCATACCGTGCCTGTGCCGTGGCGTTTAGCATGCCTAAAGCTGATCACAGGCCACCTCATTGACTCATTCTAATATGAAAGGCTTACTCGGGCAGACAACGCGGTGCTGCAAGGCTCGTTCGTCTGTGCAAGATATCGTCGCCCTGCCCACCAAAAAGGCCATCGTGAGCGAAAATATGACCCCAAGCACTCTTTCAGCGGCGCCTGCTCGGACATCCCGCTCCCGGGTGGGTCGGCGGGTGCTGCGCGCAGGTATCGTCACCTGTGTCGCGGCCGCGCTCGCCTCCTGCTCCTTCGGTACCGGTGAGCCGGAAAACAGCAGCTCGCCGCTGCGCGTACGCCTGATGACGGGCAAGCAGTACTCCCTCACGGTGGCTCATATTTTCGGCGCCGACATCGCCGACAGCGTTCCCGCTCCCCTGCCGCCGCTGCCCCGAGTCGACGGCTTGCTCGCCGCGGGTGCGGCCTCGATCGGGCTGACATCCGACCAGTTGCAGCAGGTGCAGCAGGCTGCCGCCGCGGTTGCGACCCAGGTCGTCGATGAGGAGCACCGCGATTTCCTCATTCCGTGCAAGCCCGCCTCGCTGGAGGCGGCGGACGCCGATTGCGCCAGGATGTTCCTGGGCCAGGTCGGACGGCTGTGGTACCGCCATCCGCTGGAGGAGGCGAAGCTGGCGCAGCTGGTGCAGACGGCCGGGGAATCCGCCGACCAATTGCAGGATTTCTACGCCGGCCTGGCGAGCGTGCTGGAAGGCATGCTGTTCAACCCCCGGGCGATGCACATCATCGACGTCGCCGAGCCCGATCCGCAGCATGCGGGGGAGTACCGGCTGGATGCCTATTCGCTCGCCTCGCGACTGAGCTTCTTTTTGTGGAATGCCGCTCCCGATGACGAGCTGCTGCGCTCGGCCGAAAGCGGCGAGCTGCACACCCGCAAGGGCTTGGAGCGCGCCGTGGATCGCATGCTCGCCAGCGCGCGCATCAAGGACGGCGTGCGCGCCTTCTTCGATGACATGCTGGATTTCACCAAATTCGACAGCCTGGCCAAGGATCCGCTGGCCTACCCGGCCGTGACGGGGGCGACGCTGGCGGATGCGCGCGAGCAGACGCTGCGCACGATCGTCGATCATCTGGTCACCAAGCACGAGGACTATCGGGCGCTGTTCACCACCCGCAATACGTTCATGTCGATGAATCTGGCGGTGATCTACGGTGTGCCGACCGTGAACGGCTGGGTGCCGTACGAGTTTCCGGAGGATAGTCCGCGCGCCGGCCTGCTGACACAGGTCAGTTTCCTGGCCGAGCATTCGCATCCGGTGCGCAGCTCCCCGACGCTGCGCGGCAAGGCGCTGCGCGAACTGTTCCTGTGCCAGGTGGTGCCGCCGCCGCCGCCGGACGTGGATTTCTCGCTGCTGGAGGATGCGGACGAAAGCCTGCGCACCGCTCGCGAGCGGCTGGCCGTCCATGCCTCGAATGCATCCTGCGCCGGTTGCCACCTGATCACCGATCCGATGGGCCTGGCGCTGGAGAACTTCGACGGTGCCGGCCACTTCCGCGAAACCGAGCGCGGTGCAGCGCTGGATACCAGCGGCAATCTGGACGGCGCCCAGTTCGACGGCGTGGAAGGGTTGGGCCAGGCCTTGCATGACCATCCGGGACTGCCATCGTGCCTGGTGACGCGGGTGTACGGCTATGGTACGGGCGGACCGCTGTCGATGGGCAAGGATCGCGAGATCCTGGCGCATTTCGCGGCGCGATTCGAGAAGGCTGGATACCGCCTGCCCGAGCTGCTGCGGGAGATCGCGCTCAGTCGCGCGTTCTCCGCGGTCCGGCCGGGCGCCCAGCCGGCCGCCACACCGGCATCGACCATCGTGGATGCCACGCGGGCAGGGGCGGAGCAGTCCGCCTCGAACCCGGGCTGAAATCAGGACATGAATTGGAATGGCAGGAGGGGCTATGGCCAAGCTAAGTAGACGTCGTGTGTTGAGGGGCATGTTGAACGGCGGCGCGGTGACGGTCGCACTGCCGCTGCTGGACTGCTTCCTGAACGACAATGGGACTGCCTTGGCCTCGGGCGCGCCGATCCCGCTGCGCTTCGGCACCTGGCAGTGGGGCCTGGGCATGAGCGAGGCGATCTTCGTGCCCAAGACGACCGGGGCGGGTTATGAGCTGCCGGCGGAGATCGCATCCCTGGCGCCGATACAAAAGCACATCAACCTGTTCACGAATTACCACGTCTTCAAGGACGCCGCGCCGAACCTGTGCCATCACACCGGATGGGTGATCCTGCGCAGCGGCATCGCGCCGCTGACCGCGCAGAATCGTCCCGGAGAGACGATCGATGTGACGATCTCGCGCAAGATCGGCAGCACCACGCGCTTTCGCATGCTGAGTGCGACCTCGACCGGCGACATACGCGACAGCTTCAGCTACGAGAACGGCAACACGGTGACCACGCCCGAGTGGTCGCCGATCCGCTTCTATCAGCGGCTGTTCGGACCCGACTTCCAGGATCCGAATGCCCCTCACTTCAAGCCGGACCCGCGCGTCATGGTGCGCAAGAGCGTACTCACCGGCGTGCTGGAGGATGCGGACGCACTGACCAAGTCGGTCGGCGTCGAGGATCGCCAGCGCCTGGACCAGTATTTCAGCGGCCTGCGCGACCTGGAACGGCGCTTCGACCTGCAGTTGCAGAAGCCCGACCCGATCGAGGCCTGCAAGGTGATGGGTACGCCCGAGGATGTGTCGCAGGGCCTGGATGCGGATCTGGTGGCGAAGCGTCACCGGCTCATGACCGATATGATGCTGATGGCGGTCGCGTGCGACCAGACGCGCGTGTTCAATATGTTCTATGCGGCGGCGTTCTCCGGCACCACGCGCGCCGGCTACGACAAGCCGCACCATACGGCCACGCACGAGGAGGCCGTCGATGAGAAGCTCGCCTGCCAGCCGCACGTGTCCTGGTACACGCGGCGCGCGATGGATGAATGGCTGTACTACGTGCAGGCGCTGGCGAAGTTCAAGGAGGGCGATGGCACGATGCTCGACAACGTGTTCGTCTATGCCACGACCGACCAGTCGTTCGCCAAGACCCACTCGATCGAAGGCATCCCCATGTTCAGCGCCGGCCGTGCCCAGGGACGGATCAAGACGGGCATGCATCTGAGCGGCGGCGGCACGCCCGGCACGCGCCTGGGCTACACCGCGATGAAGCTGATGGGCCTGGACGTGGCCTCGTGGGGCGACCAGAGCAACAACACGTCCAAGGAAATCGGAGAGATCCTGGCCTGAGGGATGACGGCAAAGCGGCATCGGCATCGGGGCATGAGGCAGTTTTCATCAGGGGACAATGTGCATTCGAATCATTCTGAGACCCGATGCAATGTGAGGCAGCGGTTGGCCGTCATCTCGGCCATCACGCTGTTTGCGTTCACGGCCGCCGCGGGCGCAGCGAGCGATGCCCCCGCGGCGCCGGCGATCGAGGCCTATGTACCGGTGCCGATGCCGCCTGGATTTCGCGTCGAGTCGAGCGAACTCGATGGCCCGGTGTTCGCGGACGCCCAGGGACGCACCCTGTACACCTGGCCGATGAAGCCCTTGCGCAACGGCCAAAGCGGCGAGCCGAAGGGTATCCCGGCCTGTTACGACGTGGTGCGTACCGAGACGGCGGGATTGATGAGTCCGTATCCGGCGGGGCTGGAACTGCCCGAGCTGGACCAGCGCCCGAGCTGCACCGATCTGTGGCCACCGGTACTGGCGGCCGCGGACGCCGCACCCGTGGGCAAGTGGTCCCTCGTCGAGCGCAAGGACGGCGCGATGCAGTGGGCCTACGATGAGCAGCCGCTGTACACCTCGCGCCAGGATCGCGAGCCCGGCGACGTCATGGGCGGCACGACGCGCCGCTTCGGTCTCGATGCCCCGGCACTGCGTGTCCCGGCCGGCCCCCCCTCGAGGGTGCCTCCGGGGTTCGCGGTGAAGACCACCAGTCTTGGCCGTC
>JBEBRC010000133.1:0-10008 GCA_040395055.1 Steroidobacter denitrificans | reverse complement strand
TCGATGTCGCCAGCACGGCGACGAACTTTGCCACATTCGCCTCGTCGCCGGAGCAGTGCTGCGATCCACACCGGGCGCCGGCCGCAGGCCCAACCACTGGCGCTCAACCCGCCCCTGAGGATGAGACGGACTCTGGATGACGCCGCCCCACGCCTTGCCTCAAGGGGCGGCGTATGTCGGCGCCGCCCAGGCGGCTGCGCGGCGACCGTTCTTGCGCTCGTTCTTTGCCGCTATGATGCGCCATTGCACCGATCAGGACCGACACCTAATGCGTATATTGCGCCGAATGCTGCTCGCGACCGCGTTCTGGATGCCCGCCGTGTTCGGGCAAGTGCCGAGCGCGGACCAAGTCGTCTCCGCCACGCTGGCCAACGGCATGCAAATCATTGTCTGGCCCGATCACGACGTCCCCAATGTCGCACTGTACAACTGGGTACGCGTCGGCAGCCGCAACGAAGCCCCAGGCGTCACCGGGCTCGCCCACTTCTTCGAGCACATGATGTTCAACGGCACCAGCAAACGCGCGCCTGGCGAATTCGACAGGCTTCTGGAGGCCAACGGTGCGCGCAACAATGCCTACACCAGCAGTGACGTGACCGTGTATCAGGATTGGTTCCCACGCTCGGCGCTCGAGATGGTGTTCGAACTCGAAGCCGACCGGCTGCGCAATCTCGCTTTCGATCCAGAGATCATCGAAAGCGAGCGTGGCGTCGTCTACTCGGAGCGCCGCCTGCGCGTCGATGACAGCCATTTCGGACGTCTCCAGGAACAAGTCCAGGCAACTGCGTTCCTGGCGCATCCTTATGGCATCCCCACGATCGGTTGGCCCTCGGACATCGAGTCCTGGACCATCGAAGACCTCAAGAAATTCTTCATCACCAACTATGCGCCCAACAATTGCACGCTGGTGCTGGTCGGGGATCTCGACCCGGAAAGCGTGATCGCAATGGCCCGCAAATATTTCGAGTCGATTCCAGCACAGACGCCGCCGCCGCCGATACGCACCGTGGAACCGGAGCAGGCGGGCGAGCGGCGCGTGAGTATCGATGCCGACGCGCAGACCCCCTTGCTGCAGTTCGCCTACCACGGCATCGCTGGCACCGACAGCCGCCAACCCGCTCTGGATCTGCTGGCTCGTATCCTCACCGATGGCGATGCCTCGCGCCTGCATCGTTCCTTGGTCGAAGAGCAGAAGCTGGCGATCGCCGTCGACAGCTACACGGACGACGGTTTCGATCCCGGACTGGTCTGGTTCTTCCTCTCGCTGCCCGCCGCCGGCGATGCGCGGCAGACTGAAGCCGCGTTCACCGGGCAGATCGCGCAATTGGTCAAGAATGGCGTGACCAGCGAAGAGCTGGAACGTGCGCGCAATCAGGCGATGGCCGATTATTGGCGTGGACTTGCAACCATCAACGGCAAGGCGCAAGCGCTGGGCACCTACGCTGTGCTGCGCGGCGGCCATGAACGCTTGTTCGATGCGCCGCGCGCCTACGAAGGCGTGACGCGCGAACAGATCCAGAAGCTCGCCGCGGAACTGCTGCGCCAGGGCAACCGCACGGTCGGCGTATTGGCCTCGCATGCCATGGAAAATGGAGAACAGCCATGAGCATCTTCATGCGCATCCCGGCCCTGCGGCACGTCCGGCTGCCGGCGCAGCTTTCTGCCGGCCTGCTGGCGTGCCTGCTCGGCGCTCAGGCGGCGTTCGGCGCCAGCAGCGTGACGACACCGCCTTTTGAGCGCGTGCAGCTCGACAATGGGGTCGTGCTGCTGCTGATGGAACGCCATGACGTGCCACTGGTCGCGTTCAATGCCGTGCTGCGCGGCGGCGCCATGGCGGATCCGCCGCAGGCCTTCGGCACCGCCAGCCTGCTGGCCTCGATGCTGGAAAAAGGCGCTGGCGAGCGCGATGCGGCGAGCTTCGCGCAAACGCTTGCTGCGGTAGGCGGCACGCTCCAGACCTCGGCGAGCACCGAAAGCATCGCGGTCAGCGGCTCGTTCCTTGCTCGCGATCAGGCGCTGATGGTGGAGCTGCTGGCGGACATGCTGCAACGTCCACGATTCGACACGGCACAATTCGAGGCGCTGCGCGCTCGGCATATCGAGTTCATACGTGCCGCCAAGGACTCCGACCTGGCGGCCCTGGCTTCCATCTACGGCGCCGCCAGACTGTTCGCAGAGCACCCGTATGGACGTCCGGTCGACGGCAGCGAAGCCAGTCTGGCGCGCATACGGCATGCGGACCTGCTGCGCTACCATCAGGATCAGATCGGGGCGGACCGACTCATCATTGCGCTCGCCGGCGATTTCGACCCGGCGCAAATGAAGCAGCGGGTATCGAGCGCCTTCGCCGACTGGCGCAAGGCCGGTGCACCCTTGCCGGTGCCGCCCAGCCCGCAAGCACCGAAGGGTCGCTCGGTACTGCTGGTGGACGCTCCCGGATCCGTCCAGTCCTATTTCTGGGCAGGTAACCTCGGCGTAGCGCGCAACGATCCGCGGCGCGCAGCGCTGGATGTCACCAATACCTTGTTCGGCGGCCGATTCACCTCGATGCTGAACGCCGAACTGCGTGTCCGCACCGGCCTGAGCTATGGCGCGAACTCCAGTTTCGATCGTCTCGCGCAGTCAGGCGATTGGGCGCTACGCTCATTCACTCGCACCGCCACCACGATCGAAGCCATCGACCTGGCACTGGCGACGCTGGACACGCTGCACCAGGGCGTCATCGACGCCGCCACGCTCGCTTCCGGCAAGCGCTACGTGCAAGGCCAGTTTCCGCTGGCGTTCGAGACCGCGGCCCAATGGGCGTACCAGCTCGGCAACCTCGAATTCTACGGCTTCGATCGCAGCTACATCGACGGCTATTCCAACGCACTCGAAGCCGTAACGCTGGCCGATGCCAAACGGGTCATCAGCGAGGTGTTCCCGACCAGCGACGAACTGGTCCTGGTGGTCATCGGCAACGCGAACGTCATACGCGACGGGCTGCGCAAGTACGGCCCGGTGACGGAAATGAAACTGTCGGATCCGGTTTTCCGGCAGCCTTGACTCGGCGGCGCCCGGGAAGGATTCACGCCGGCGAACCTCGCCGGACCGCGCGGCGCCCTGCCGCGGCCAGGGCCGACCCGGCGCCAATATGTGATGCCTGTCACAGGGAGAACACGCCGCGCGCGCATGGGAGCGATCCTCGGATCGCAGCCACCGCCGTCGCCAAGCTCAAGATTCCAATACGAATGTCGTTAAAGGGACTGCCCAGGCTGCCGAAGTGGCAATTTTTTCGACATGGACAACGCCCGGCAAGCAGCTAGACTCACTTGGTCTCGCGCAGAATGACTGCGCCGGCTATGCCTACAGACAATGCACTATCGGCGCAGCGATTTCGATGTCACCAACACCGTCCAGGTCAGCTCGGCGGAGGCGGTGCGCCGTGCCGTGCACGATCTGTTTCGCCAAACCTGGCCGCACTACCCGTTCGATCGCATCGATAGCGCCTTTAAGGATTTCGAGAGATTATTCAACGGGCAGTTTCCGGGCTATTACGGCTGCGACACCGTCTACCATGATCTGCAGCATTCCCTCGACGGCACGCTCGCGGTCGCCAGGCTGATCGTCGCCTATGATCGGACCCACGCCCTCGACGAATGTCTCGGACCGGAGCGCGCAATCCTCGGCGTCGTGACCGCTTTGTTCCATGACGCCGGATACATCCGCCAGACCGACGACCAGGCGCATCGCAACGGCGCGGAGTTCACCCTCAATCACGTCAGCCGCAGCGCCCACTTCATCAGCCGTTACCTGCCGACGATCGGCATGGCCGAATGGGTACCGGTGGCGACCAAGATCGTCCACTTCACCGGCTACGAGGTGCAGTTCGACCAGATTCGCCTCGACGACCATCGCGATCGCAAGCTGGGGCACCTCATCGGCACCGGCGACCTGATCGCGCAGATGTCCGATCGCTGCTATTTGGAAAAGTGCCGCGACCGGCTGTATCCGGAGTTCGTGCTGGGGGGAATCGCGATGCCCAGCGACGGTGCCGGCGGAACCTCGGTGCGTTTCAGTTCCGGGCTCGATGTTCTACGGCAAACACCGCAATTCGCCGAAGAAGTGCGTCGCACCCGACTGGATGGCGAATTCGGCGGCGACTATCGCTGCCTGGAAGCGCTGTTCAACGGACGCAACCCCTACATGGAGGTCATCCAGCGCAACCTGGACTATCTTACGGAAGTGCTGCGCACCGGCCGCTGGCCGATGCTGCGCCGTGAACCGCCCTGCTTCACCTGGGAGCGCAATCCGGTGCAGAACATTCGTTCACTGGTCATCGGCCATCTCAAGGAAGTCTGGAAATAACTCCCACCCCGCTACACAGGGCGCGCGGGCAACGGTAGCCTGCGCCAATGTCCTTGCCTGAACATTCCATCATCGGCCTTGGGGTCGCGCTCGCAGTCGGCCTGCTCATCGGGATGGAGCGGGAACGACACAAGGGCCGCGGCACCGAGCGCGCAGCCGCCGGCATACGAACCTTCACGCTGATCGCGCTCACCGGAGCAATCGCCCTGAGACTGGGGGATGTGCTGGCCCTGATCGGATTCGGGGTAGCGCTGGGCGCGCTGGTGGCAATCAGCTATGCACGAACGCGTCGGCGCGATCCCGGCCTGACGAGCGAGATCGCCATGCTGGTCACCTACCTGCTGGGCGGGCTGGCAATGCGCGAGCCTCAGCTCTCGGCGGCGCTGGCGGTCGTAGTGGCGATCGTTCTGGCCGCGCGCACACGCATCCACAACTGGATACACGACGTGCTCACCGATGCCGAGATCCGCGACGGATTGATGCTGGCGGCGGCCGCACTGGTCATCCTGCCTCTGACGCCCCGCGAACCGATCGATCCCTGGGGCATCATCCAGCTGCGCCAGCTGTGGCTGCTGGCGGTCCTGGTCATGGCCATCAACAGCGTCGGCTACATAGCCCTGCGGGCACTCGGCCCCAGAGTCGGGCTGATCATCGCCGGCCTGCTGTCCGGATTCGTGTCCAGCACGGCGACGATCGCCTCCATGGGAGCGAAGGTGAAGGAAAACCCTGAATTGCATCGCGGAGCCGTGGCGGGCGCCGCGGCATCCTCGGTCGCGACCATCGTTCAAATGGCCGTACTGGTTGGCATGGTGAGTGTGCCGACCCTGCTGCGCCTTGCACCCGCATTGCTCGCCAGCGGCCTGGCGGCGGCGGCCTACGCGGCGGTATTCACCTTGCGCAGCGTGCGCGAGAACCGTGAACACGAGCAACCGGCCGGCCGGCCCTTCGATCCGAAAACCGCGATCGCGTTCGTACTGATCGTCGGCGTGACCTTGGTCGCTTCAGCGCTGCTCACGCTCTGGCTCGGCGACCAGGGTTTGCTCATAGCCAGCGCGATGGCAGGCTTCAGTGGTACCCATGCGCCGGCAATTTCGGCGGCGACGCTTGCGGAAAGTGGGCGCACGGCCGTCGGCCTGGCCTCGATCGCAGTGCTCGCGGGCTTCAGCACCAACACCCTTTCCAAGGCGATCGTGGCGTTCTCGCTCGGTGACCGGCGCTATGGACTGGAACTCACACCCGGCCTGGCGTTGATGCTACTGGCCGCCTGGGGCGGATGGTTCCTGGGAGTCTTTATCGAATGAAACACACCGGCCATCTGGTGATCGCACGAGGACGAACCCGGTGAACCGCTCGCTGCGCAAGCTCGCCAGACGTTTTCCGCGCAAGCGCGCCTTCATTACCGGCGCAGGTAGCGGCCTGGGGCTGGAATTGGCGCGCGCCTTGGCGCACGGTGGCTGGACCCTCGGCTTGTTCGATCGCAACGTCGAGCGGCTGGCCGCGGTCGAGGGACAATTGTCCGGTTCGGGGGTTTCCTTGACCGCCTATCCTGGCGACGTCACCCACGCCGATGAGCTCACCGTCGCCGTCAATTCCTTTGCCGCCGGCAACGACGGGCTCGACGTCATGATCAACAATGCCGGCGTAGCCGGCTGGGGCAGCCTGATGGAAGTGCCGCTGGAGGATTGGCGCTGGATCATCGACATCAACCTCATGGGCGCGGTGCATGGCTCGAGAGCGGCCATACCCCACCTGCAGCGCAATGGCCGCGGCCTGATCATCAATATCAGCAGTGCGGCCGCTTTTGCCTCGGCACCCGGCATGATCGCCTACAATGTCACCAAGGCAGCAATCGTGTCGCTCAGCGAATCGCTGCGCGGCGAACTACGCGGTGCCGGAACGCAGGTCAGTGTAGCCATGCCTGCATTCTTCAAGACCAATCTGCTGGAATCGGCGCGCGGCCCTGACGCCTTGCAGGACCTGGCCCACAGCATGATGCGGCGTTCCGCCTGCAGCGCCGCACAGGTGGCGCGCGAGGTACTCGGCCAGGCCGGCACAGGCCGGACGTATATCGTGCTGCCCCGCTCGATACGGCCATGGTGGCTGCTCAAGCGCTGGATGCCCGGGTTTTTTTTCGGCCGAATCCAGAAAAAGCGGGAAACGCTACGAGCACGACTGGCACAGAGCGATACGCAAAGCGTTGTGGAATAAGCGATGCCGTCCGCAGCCGCGGACATTGCCCGGCACCGCACTCCAAGCCGCGACTCAGGGGGCGTCCACCGACAGCATGTATCGGGTATAGATCTCCGGCAGCCGGCCCAGCACCTGGGCTTTTCCTGCCATCTCGCTCGCCTCGAGCACCCGCCGCAGTATCGACAGGTTCAGCGATTCCAGTGCCGGTAGCGCCACCGGTGCATAGCTCAGGTGCCAGGGCTCGGGACTGACGCCGCCGTGGTCGGCGCGGTAGGGCTGGTAGAAGCCGAAACTGCGCATGTTCGCCTCCATCCACTGCGACAGCCTGCAGAAGATGCCGCCGGGGGCGTACTCGGACGGCAACAACTCCACCTTGTATCCCGGCGGAATGCTGGCGGTATCTATCACATCGACGTCGCTGCCCCAATGGTGGCGGCTACCGCCCGGGATCGCCGACCAGCACAGAATGGTATCCATCAGCTGCGCATCGCCAAGTCCCGTGCGCTCCAGCGCCACACCCTGTCGATCGTAGAGCTGGCGCTCCCCGCTCCACTTGCGATTCCAGATGCCCAGCTGGGTATCGAAATCACGAAAACTGGAACGCGCCGCCAGTTCGATGCCCTCCGCGGCGGCGGCATCGCGCATCGCCAGGAACGATGTGACGGCCTCGTAGTGAAGCATGCAGCGCGGCAGCTCCAGCTCGATGATATGAGTGCGTGCGCGCCCTGTGAGCTCCAGCTCGTTCATCCTGCAAACAACCCTCGTGAAAATATCTTGCTACGTGCCAGTATGACAAAGTTCATGTCAAAAAATCCGACATCCAACTGGCGCGCTTTTGTACCATTAACACGAGTATCATGCTTGCCGGCAGCAGTCGCCAGCTTGCCACGGCCGATGGTGAATACACGCAGATTGCCGACCAAGAAAAATGAAATCCACATTCCCACTGGACCGGGGAAGCTGACGGTGCGGATGCACGACAAGCGATGGAGCATGCGTTGAGATCGCGTGGCCTAAAAACCAGGTTGCTTTTGATCGCGCTTGCTGCGGGAGCGTGCATCACTGCCACACTTTTTCTCCTCGAATACCTCGAATACAGGAATTCGAGCGCTGAGATCGGCGTACAGGGGGAGCGCTCCTTGATAGCCGCCGAAGCGCGGCGTCTGGATCAGCTTGCCGGCGATATCGCCGCCGCCAACTCAAGCTTGTTCGAGGAAGCACTGCAAGAGGATGACTTGAGTGCGATACGCCGCGCTACCGCCGCCCTGCTGGAGAATCGGGCGGCCGTCAAGGCATCGGTCATCGGCAGCGACGGCAAGATCATCTACGAAGCACAGCGCACCGCCCCGTGGGCCGCGTCCCTGGCCGAGGAAGAAAAGCGCAGCGTCCGGCACCAGTTGGGCGCTCTGGAATCCCTCGGCAGCCTGGAAGTCACCGTCGGCCGTCCGGGCCTCAAGGCTTCCGCACGCGCATTGCGCGAACAGCTCGAGCAAACCAAGCAACAGGATTTCAAGGACTGGATCTGGATCATTGCCGCCGCCGGCGCATTGATCACCGCCGTCCTGGCGTTCGTGGTATGGCTGCTGGCCAGGCGACTCGAACGTCCCATTGTGGAACTGATCCGCTCCGCCGAGCGCATCGGCGAAGGCGACTACACCCAGCCGCACAAGGTCACCAGCAACGACGAGATCGCCGAGCTGGAGGTTGCACTGGATCGCATGCGGCAGAACCTGCGCCAGACGACGATCACCAAGAATTATCTGACGGCCGTGCTCAACAGCATGAACGACGCGGTGATCGTCACTTCGCCCGATGGCCTGGTCCGTCGCGTCAATGACGCAGCCATACGACTGTTCGGCTACAACGAACAGGAGATCGCGGGCCAGCCGTTCGCCAACCTGATCGCGCCCAGCGAACGGCTCCACTTCTCTCTCGAGGCGGCCGCAGTCGAAACACGGGAATCCGTGATCGCCACCCGTAGCGGCCAGACGATCCCGGTGTCTCTCTCGGGCGCTCCACTCGCTGCCGACGATCCGCAATTCCAGGGCACCATCTTTGTCGTACGCAACATTACCGATCGCAAGCGTGCCGAGCGGCGTATTCGCTATCTCGCACGCTACGACGCCCTGACAAAGATTCCGAACCGCATGCAGTTCCAGCATATGCTGCAGCAGGCAATCGCGCGCGCGCGCCGCAACGAGCGCAACATCGTCCTGTTCTATCTGGACATGGACCGGTTCAAGGAAATCAACGACACCTTCGGCCATGCTGCGGGAGATCGAACGCTCGAGGTACTGAGCGAACGACTGACGCATATTCTGCCGCGTGAAACGGTGATCGGGCGTCTGGCTGGAGACGAGTTCGGACTATTCGTCGAAGGCTTTGCCGAAACCGAGGATGAACGAATGCAAGCCGCCAACCTCGCGCGGATGGTGCTCGCGGAAGTCTGCAAGGCCTACTACGTCGACCAGCAGGAGGTATTCCTGACGGCCAGCGTGGGCATTGCCTTCTGCCCCAAGGACGCAGACAACGTCATCGACCTGATCCGCAACGCCGATGCGGCGATGTACCACTCCAAGCAGAACGGTGGTAACAGCTTCGCCTTCTATTCGCCCGAGATGAATGCCGCGGCGGTCGAGCGGCTCATGCTCAAGAGCAAGCTGCGCCGCGCCCTGGAGCGCGACGAGCTGGTCATGTTCTATCAGCCGAAGGTGGATCTGCGCGATGGTCGCATCATCGGCGCGGAGGCGCTGCTGCGCTGGCGACTGCCGGGACACGGGGACATTCCGCCGTCGCAATTCATTCCGCTGGCGGAAGAAACCAATCTCATCCTGGGGATCGGCGAATGGGTGCTGAACCGGGTCTGCGCCGACTATCATCGCTGGACGGAACGCATCCAGAATCCCGGGCGCGTCTCGATCAACCTGTCCTTGAAGCAACTACGCCAAGCCAGTTTCATCACCCGCTGCCGATCCGTGTTTCGGCGCCACAATGTCTCACCCACCAGTTTCGAGCTGGAGATTACCGAGACCACCTTGATGGCGGACCCCAAACGCACGATCAAATTGCTGGATGAGCTGTACGCGATGGGCCTGCACCTTTCGATCGACGATTTCGGCACCGGCTACTCATCGTTGAGCGCACTGCAGCAGTTTCCCATCGGCACCTTGAAGATCGATCAGTCCTTCGTACGCGATGCGGCGATCAATGCAGATGATGCGACGATCGTGCGCACGATCATCGACATGGGAAAGGCGCTGGAGTTCGAGGTCGTGGCCGAGGGCGTGGAGAACGAAGAACAGTTCAATTTTCTGCGCAGTCGCGGCTGCCACTATGCTCAGGGCCGCTTGTTTGGCGATGCCATGAGCTCGGACGAATTCCTGTCACTGATGATCGCGCAGGAAAGCGGCCGGGCCAAGGTGAGCGAGCTGTTCGCCTCATAGAACGGTGAATCCGGACGATTCTCCGGAA
>JBEBRC010000132.1:0-10029 GCA_040395055.1 Steroidobacter denitrificans | reverse complement strand
GTATCAGCGGCCGCGAGTGCGTGATCGTCGCCAACGATGCGACGGTGAAGGGCGGGACGTACTATCCATTGACGGTGAAGAAGCACCTGCGGGCGCAGGAGATCGCGGCCCAGAATCATTTGCCCTGCGTCTACCTGGTCGACAGCGGTGGCGCGTTCCTGCCCGAGCAGGACAATGTCTTCCCGGATCGCGAACACTTCGGCCGCATCTTTTTCAATCAAGCCAACATGTCCGCCGCCGGCATTCCGCAGATCGCGGTGGTGATGGGCAGTTGCACGGCGGGCGGCGCCTATGTGCCGGCCATGTCGGATGAAGCAATCATCGTGCGCAACCAGGGCACCATTTTCCTGGGCGGTCCGCCGCTGGTGAAGGCGGCGACGGGCGAGATCGTCTCGGCCGAGGATCTCGGTGGCGCCGATGTGCACTCGCGCATCTCGGGCGTCACCGATCACTATGCCATGGACGATGCGCACGCCCTGGCGCTGGCGCGACGCATCGTGGGCAATCTGAATCGGCCCAAGAGCCTGCCGCTGCAGACCGTGGCGGCCGAGGAGCCGGCCTACGATCCGCAGGAGCTGTACGGGGTCATCCCGGATGATCCGCGCAAGCCGTTCGACGTGCGTGAAGTCATTGCCCGCGTGGTCGACGGCAGTCGCTTCGATGAATTCAAGCAACTGTATGGCACCACCCTGGTATGCGGCTTTGCCCATATTTTCGGCTATCCCGTCGGGATCATTGCCAACAACGGCATCCTTTTCAGCGAGTCGGCGCAGAAGGGCGCGCATTTCATCGAGCTGTGCTGCCAGCGCGGCATTCCGCTGGTGTTCCTGCAGAACATCACGGGCTTCATGGTGGGGCGCAAGTACGAGGCAGGCGGCATCGCCAAGGACGGCGCCAAGCTGGTCACGGCCGTGGCGTGTGCGCAGGTGCCGAAGTTCACGGTCATCATCGGCGGCTCTTTCGGCGCCGGTAATTACGGGATGTGCGGGCGTGCGTATTCGCCGCGCTTTCTGTGGATGTGGCCCAATGCACGCATCTCGGTCATGGGCGGCGAGCAGGCGGCAGGCGTGCTGGCGCAGGTGCGTCGCGACGGCCTGGAGGCGCAGGGCAAGACCTGGAGCGCAGAGGACGAGAATGCGTTCAAGGAGCCCATCCGGCAGCAGTACGAGACGCAAGGTCATCCGTACTATGCCAGCGCCCGCCTCTGGGACGATGGCATCATCGATCCGGTCGACACGCGGATGGTGCTGGGCCTGGGCATCTCGTCCGCGATGAATGCACCCATCGAGCGCACACGCTTCGGCGTGTTCCGGATGTAGCACAGTCATCTGCCTGCCCCATAGCAACGAATCTCCAGGAGAAGACATGGCCAGCGTCCAAACAGAAGTCAGCGCGGATGGCCGCGCGACCATCACGCTGTCTCGACCCGAGCGGCACAACGCGTTCGACGATGCGGTGATCGCGGAGTTGACCGAGGCCTTCGAGCGTGCGGCGGCCGCACCCGAGGTGCGCTGGGTGGTGCTGGAGTCCACCGGCGCCAGCTTTTCCGCCGGCGCCGACCTGGAGTGGATGCGCCGCATGGCGGACTATTCGGCAGACGACAACCAGCGTGATGCCTACACGCTGGCCCATCTGCTGCGGGTCATCGATGGCTGCCCGAAGCCGGTGATCGCGGTGGTGCAGGGCGCCGCCTACGGTGGCGGCGTGGGCCTGGTTGCAGCCTGCGATATTGCCGTGTCGGCGGACAATGCGACGTTCTGCCTGTCCGAGGTGCGGCTGGGATTGATCCCGGCGGCCATCTCGCCGTACGTGGTGGCGGCCATGGGCGCGCGGGCCTGCCGGCGCTACTTCCTGAGCGCCGAGCGCTTCCCGGCGGCCGAAGCGCATCGCCTCGGGCTGGTGCACGAAGTCGTGGAAGCAGGCGCATTGCACCAGGCGCGCGATCGGATCCTGCGTGCCTTGGCCGATGGCGGGCCCCAGGCGCAGACCGCGGCGAAGCAGTTGATCGGCACGGTGGCGCATCACGTGCCGGATGATTCCCTGGCGCGCTGGACTGCCAACAGGATTGCGGAGATTCGCGCATCGCCCGAAGGCAGGGAGGGTGTGATGGCATTTCTGGAACGACGCCAGCCCGCCTGGAAGGCGCCCGGCTCCTAGACGCTCCACGCTCCCGCCGGCGCCCACGGTTCGCACCCTGGACCGGAGCGTCTGCGGCTCGGCAATGATTTCCTCGCCCACTAGACCCGAATGCTCGAGAGACCACCCATGTTCGACAAGATTCTGATTGCGAATCGCGGCGAGATCGCCGTGCGCGTGATGAGGACGGCAAGACGTCTGGGCATCCGCACCGTGGCGGTCTATTCCGATGCCGACGCGGATGCGATGCATGTCGAGTACGCGGATGAAGCGGTGCGCGTCGGCCCGGCACCGGCCGCGCAGAGCTACCTGCGTGGCGATGCCATACTCGATATCGCCCGGCGCACGGGAGCGCAGGCGATCCACCCCGGATATGGCTTCCTGTCGGAAAACGCCCAGTTCGCCCAGGCGTGCCTGGATGCCGGCATCGTCTTCATCGGTCCCCCGGGCGAGGCGATCCGCGTCATGGGCTCGAAGGCGGAATCGAAGCGAGTGATGAGCACCGCCGGCGTGCCGCTGGTGCCTGGCTATCACGGCAAGGACCAGGCGCTGGCGATACTGCAGCGGGAGGCCGAGAGCATCGGCTACCCGGTGCTGGTGAAGGCCTCGGCGGGTGGCGGCGGCAAGGGCATGCGGGTAGTGCAGGAAGCGGGCGAGTTGGCGCAGGCCATCGCCAGCGCGAAAAGGGAATCGAAAGCGGCCTTTGGCGATGACAGTCTGCTGCTGGAGAAGTATCTCTCCCGTCCGCGGCATGTGGAGATCCAGGTATTCGCCGATACCCATGGCCAGTGCGTCTATCTCTTCGAGCGCGATTGCTCGATTCAGCGTCGTCATCAGAAGGTGATCGAGGAGGCGCCGGCGCCCGAGCTGCCGGACAGCGTTCGCACGCGCATGGGCGCGGCGGCGGTTGCGGCCGCGCAAGCGGTCAACTATGTCGGCGCGGGCACGGTCGAATTCCTGTACGAGAACGGCGAATTCTTTTTCATCGAAATGAATACCCGGCTGCAGGTCGAGCATCCGGTGACCGAGATGATCACCGGGCTCGATCTGGTCGAATGGCAGTTGCGGGTCGCGTCCGGGGAGCCTTTGCCACGGGCCCAGGAGCAGATCGTGCGTCGCGGCCACGCCTTCGAAGCGCGCATCTATGCCGAGGATCCGCAGCGCGACTTCCTGCCCGCGATCGGCAAGCTGACGCATTTGCGCCCGCCTGAAGAAGGAGTGCATGTGCGGGTCGATACCGGCGTGAGCGCCGGCGATGAGATCTCGGTGTACTACGATCCGATGATCGCCAAGCTCATTACCTGGGATGAGGATCGGGACAGTGCGTTGCGCCGCCTGCAGCGCGCGCTTGCCGCATACCAGGTCGCCGGTGTGGCGACCAACGTGTCTTTCCTGTCGTTGATTGCCGGGCATCCGGCCTTCTCGCAGGCGCAGATCGACACCGGCTTCATCGAGCGCCACCGGGCCGACTTGGCCATGACTCGCCAGCCGGTTTCCGACGAGGGCCTGGCGCTGGCCGCGCTGGCGGTGGCGCTGCGCCGTTCCGCCGCGGTGCGCAGCCAGCAATCCGCCGATCCGGACTCGCCCTGGAACACTGCCAACGGCTGGCGCCTGAACGCGGACAACCAGCAGGATTTGCGCCTGATCGACGGCGAGCAGCTGCGCGAGGTGGTGCTGCATTTTCGCCGCGACGGCTATGAAGTAGAACTGCCGGATGGGCGTCGAATCGATTTGACCCGGGCCAGTCTCAAGGACGACATCCTGAGTGCATCGATGGACGGCGTTCGCATGCGTGCGACCGTGGTCTTCACCGGCTTGTCGCTGACTTTGTTCAGCGATGGGCAAGTGTGGCGCCTGACGCTCGACGATGCGATGGCGAGCGCTTCCCGGCAGGAGGGTGGGTCGGGACGCCTGATGGCGCCGATGCCCGGACTGGTTGCGGCAGTACTGGTCGCCGTCGGCGACATGGTCGAGCGCGACCAGCCGCTGATGATCATGGAAGCGATGAAGATGGAGCACACGATCAAGGCCGCCGTGGCGGGACGGGTATCGAGCATCCATTTCGCCGTCGGGCAGCAGGCCAGCGACGGCGATGAATTGCTGACGATCGACAGCGAGAATTAGACGAAAGGGATGGCTGCGCGCAGGAGCGCGCGCAGCCATCCACCCGGATCCGGCTATCCGCCGGCTCCGTCCGCTGGACTCATTCGCCGGTCCGGCCATTGCCCCAGCCATCCGCCGCGATCGTCCGTCAGGGTCTCCCGAGGGGCATTGCCCTTCGATATCGGCCTGTGCACCTGCCGGACCGGCTGCGATGCCGCTCGCTTCGCGACTATCTGCGACGCAGCGTCGCCCGCGGCGGCTTGTCGCGTTCGTCGTCGGCAGGATCCCCTTCTGTACCACTACCTGCCGCGTCACGGTGCATCGCGTCCGCCAACTCGTCCCTGAGAATGGGCACCTCATCGGGGGCGGTGATGCCCAGTCTGACCCGATTGTGATCAAAGCCCAGCACCGAGACCACGATGTCGTCCCCGATCAGTATGCTTTCGTTTTGTCTACGCGTTAGAACCAACATACAGCATCCTCCCTTGGCAAGGTTTTTTACAACACAGCTGGATTGTTTCATGCCAAATCGCGCCGAGGAGCACGAATAACTGCTTATTTTTGGAGAAATGCAGGGTTTATTTTTCGATGAATGATGTATGCATCAGCTGAAGCTGAAGCGATCTCTGCACCGATGTATACATCGGCGATCCGGCATCGTCATCGGCAGCGCTTTTATTTCTCGCCATTGATTCGTCTACATGGGGGATGGATCTATCCGCCCGACCGGTCTTCTATCCTGAAAGAGGATTAATTGACGAAGCAGAGCACCCCCGGGGAGAGCCGTCGATGTCGGATGCGTGCGAAGGGACCAGGGATGAGATGCGGGGTTGCCGCGAAGGCCGCCTGGCATCGTGGTTCCGCGAGTGGCGTGGGCCGATCAGGAATTGGCTCTCGAGCCGCTCTTGTGTGCCGGCAGCCGACCTGGACGATGTGGCGCAGGAGGTATTCCTGCGCTTGCTACGTTATGGCAATGACGTAGTCATCGAGAATCCACAGGGATACCTGTTCCGCATCGCCGCCAATGTAGCCAGCGAATGGCGCGATCGGGCGCGCCTGCGGCGGCCCCACGATCAAAGCTGGCTGCAGGAACTGCAGAGCGAACCGGCGGATCAGCCGGAGAATGCCGTCGCCCGAGCACTGGTGCGTCGGCAGGTGCACGCGGCGGTGCAGAAACTTCCCCCGCGCCAACGCATGGCGCTGCTGCTGCACGTCAACGAAGGACTGACCTACACCCAGATCGGCGCGCGCATGGGGCTGTCATATCGTGTCGTCCTGCGCGACCTGACCCGCGCCTACAGTCAACTTCGCCTGCATTTGAGTGCTGAAGACCTGGGTCCAGTGGATCAACGGTGAGGACGTTGCAATGAGGGAGCGGCGCGACACAGTCGAATCTACCGCGGCGGCCGCAGAGGCCGCCCAATGGTTCATTCTACTGAAGGATACGCGGCTTGGCCGAGCACGGAAGCAGGAGTACGTGAAATGGCTGCAGGCCTCGCCGGAGCACATGGCCGAGGCATTGCGGATGGGCAGGCTGTACGGCTTGCTGCGCCACTCGCAGCTCGAGCGCTGCATCATCCCCGAACGATCCAATGTCGTGCGGTTGGACGTTGGTGATGGATCGGACGGGGCCGGGGCGGACGGCTTGCGGACCCCCTGGTACCGGCGCCCGTGGACCTTGGGAGTCGCCGCACCGGCGATCGTGCTGCTGGCCATGATCGTAGGCGGGTCGCTGCTCGGCCGCTTCGAGGGAACGATCGAGACCGCGGCAAGCGAATGGCGATACCTGACGTTGGCGGATGGCAGCCTGGTGCGCGCCGGTCCGCATACGCGTCTGAACGTCGCACTTCGTCCCGAGCGCCGCGACCTCGAGCTGGCGAAGGGCGAGGCGTACTTCCAGGTGGCGAAGGATCCGGCGCGACCGTTCCTGGTGCATGCGGGCCAGGCAGTGATGCGGGCGGTGGGCACCGAGTTCGGCGTCTCACGCCTCGACGGTCGAGTGCTGGTCACCGTTGCCGAAGGCGCGGTCGCCATCTCGCATGCGCCGGCTCGCTTCCCATGGCTGCGCGAAGGCGCCGCACGCCGGATCGATCCGGCGCAGGACAAGGATAGCGTGGCCGTCACGGCGGGAGAGCAGGCGGCCGTGCCGCGCCAGGGCCCCGTCACCGTGCAGCGCGTCAACGTTGCCCAGGAACTGGCCTGGGCGCAGGGACGGTTGATCTTCGACGACAAGAGCGTCGCCGAGGCCATCGCCGAATTGAATCGGCGCAACCGCATCCAGATCGTCCTCGACGACAGGGCCTTGGCGGGGCGCGCCGTGCGCGGCGTGTTCGATGCCGCCGACCCGGAATCCTTCGCTCAGTTTCTCGCCTCCGTGGCGCCGGTCCACGTGGTGCGGGACGGGCGCGATGTACTGCGGGTGAAGCCCGCGCAGTCGGGCCGGTTCCCCCGCAACCCGGCGCGCTTGGAGCAGCGGCGGGATTCCGGGCTCGTCATCGATGAGCATGCGCTGCCCGCCGAGATCGATTCGCCGGGAACTGGCGCTCGCATTCCATAGCAAGACGGTGTCATGCCAGCGAGGGATGAGATACCTGCTCATCGAATCATCCCATATGGGGATGAAGTGTTTCGCTTGACCGGTCTTTAAGTCGATCTACATCAGGATCGAGCTTCAACGAACCATCCATGGAAGAAAACCAGTAGGGGAGAACGGCGTGGGCAATACAAGCCATTTCGGACTATCTGCATGGGTACTGGCGAGCATGGCCGCCGTGCCGGCTCTGGCCAGTGAATCGTCGACTGAATACGTCCTGGAGATTCCCTCGCAGCCGCTGATGTCGGCGCTTGCGGAATTCTCCCGGCAGACCGGGCTGCACGTGGGCTACCTGCCGGGAGCGCCGATCGAGCAAGGCGCGGTCGTTCCCGCGCTGAGCGGTAAATATACCGCGGACTCGGCATTGCATGAGCTGCTCGGGGCCGGTCCTTCCTTCGAGCGCGTCAATGAACACACGATCGCCGTCACCCTGCCCGGGTATGAGACGACTGCGGCACATGGCCTGCTGCTGGATGCGGGCGCGTCGATGCGGCTGGCGCAGGTACAGCCCAGGTGGATGCCAGTGAGCATGCATGCGATGGAGGCGGAGTCGCAGTCGGAGTCGGAGCAGGGTGCTCCACCAGCTCGGAGGACACCGACACCGGCCGGCGATGGCGATCAGCGCCCGGCGGGCACGCCCCCGCGGATCATCGAACTCGAAGAGATCGTCGTCACCGGCACCCACATCCGCGGCGCGGCGCCGGTGGGCTCGAGACTGATCGTCATCGACCGGCAGGACATCGCCGCCAGCGGCCATGGGCGCGTGCAGGACCTGCTGGCGGAGCTGCCACAGAATTTCGGCAGCCTGAGCGAGGACCGGGGCAGCAACAACAACAATTTGACCCGGGCACAATCCATCGATCTGCGCGGCCTGGGTGTCGGGACGACCTTGGTGCTGATGAATGGCCGCCGGCAGCCGGCCGGCGGACTCAACGGGTCGTTTGTCGACATCTCCAGTATTGCGGCGTCGGCCATCGAGCGGATCGAGATTCTGACGGACGGCGCGTCGGCGATCTACGGTTCGGACGCGATCGGCGGCGTGGTGAATTTCGTGCTGCGGAAGGACTACACCGGGATGGATTCCAGGCTACGCCTGTCGAGCAAGGATGGGAACGCCGAGGAAATTCAGTTTGCCCAGCTCGCAGGAACGAGTTGGAGCCAAGGCAACGTGCTTGTCGGGTATCAGTACGACCATCGCGAGCCGCTCTTCGCGGCCGACACGACCTACGGTGCGGCAAACCAGGATTTCCGAAAATTTGGCGGTCGTGACTATCGCACGCCAGGTGGCAGCCCCGGCACGATTCTGTTCCCCGCGGGGCATCCGATGGCAGGCCTGCCTGCCTACGCCATTCCGGCGGGACAGGATGGGTTGAACCTGAGCATCCAGGATCTGATTCCGGGCCAGGCAAACTATCGCGACGATACCGGCAGCGCAGTACTGCCGGAACACACGCAGCATGGCGCGTTCTTTTCGCTCACAAGCCGACTGGGCGAGCGCTTTGAATTGTTCTCGGAAGGACGTTACGGACATCGGGATAGCAGGCTGGTTGCCCGGCAGCGAGACTCGGTGGTGTTCGTCCAGCCCAGTAATGCCTACTACGTGAATCCCTTCGGTGACGGCCCGGTGAGCGTTGCTTATAACTTCGATAAAGAACTCGGCGGCAATCCGGCGCAAGTGATGAAAACGGAAACATACAGTGTCACTGCGGGATTGAAGACCAGAATTTCAGAGGAATGGATGCTGGACACAGTGGCCAGTTATGGCAAGGAGCGGAATGTCTTCCAATATGACTTTCTGTCTTTCAATTCACCAGCCGCACTGCTGGCGCTGAGCGATCCCGATCCGGCGACGGCGCTCAACCTATTTGGCGACGGTTACCGTAACAATCCGGACACGATAGACGCCCTGCGGCAGATCGGCCGCACCGACAGTGCATTCTCTACCGCTTCCTTGACCGCATTGGCCAATGGCCATGTGTTCCGGTTGCCTGGAGGGCCGGCAAAGCTTGCCTTGGGTGCGGATTTCCGCGAGGAGCAACTGAATGGCAGTGGCGGATACATAGCAGCATCGACGGGCGTTTTTACGCGCTCCGTATATTCCATCGGGCAGCTGCGGCGCCAGGTAGCCGCTGGCTTTTCAGAACTGGTCCTGCCGCTCTGGCGCCGCGACCAGGATGGAGCGCTCGGCCGGTCGGCCGACCTGTCGCTGGCGGCGCGCTACGAAGAATATAGCGATTTTGGTTCCACGCTTAACCCGAAGGCAGGCCTGAATATCATCGTCACGCCGCGGTTCGGGCTGCGTGGCAGCTGGGGCACGGCTTTTCGTGCACCTGGCTTCGGTGACCTCAGTCCGACTGCGAACGCCTTGGGCGCGGGTGCGTTCCCGGTGAGAGATCCGCGATCGGCGACGGGCATGTCCATGTCCGTCCAGCTCACCGGAGTAAGTCCAGATCTGCATGAAGAGACGGCCGAGTTCTGGAGTGTCGGTTTCGATTTGATGCGGCCTGGACAGTCGGGCCTATCGATCTCGGGGACCTACTTCGATGTGCGCTACAAGGAAAAAATTCAAGTAGGAGGAGATTACTCCAATACCTTGCTGTCCGAGGACGCCTGGGCGGAGATCATTACTCGCAATCCGACTCAGGCACAGCTCGATGCCGTATGCAGCGGTCCAAACGTCATCCCCGCCTGCCCACCTGGGGTAGAGGTAATCCTCGATCTTCGGCTGCGCAATATCGGCGCCCTGCGCGTTCGAGGTGTTGATTTCGATGTCGGCTACGGCGCCGAGCTGATGCAGGGCAACGCGAACCTCGGGCTGCGCGGCACGTACCTGTTCGAGCACTCGCTGGCGGGAAGCTCGACGGCGCCATACGTCGATCTACTCGATACCCCAGGCCGGCCCCTTTCATTGAGGCTTCAGGGATACCTCTCCTGGGGCCGGGGCAACTGGCAGGCAAATGCCTCGCTCAACTATGCCGACAAGTATCGAGAGGCACGCGGCGGTCGGCCCATTTCCTCATGGACCACGATCAATTCCAGCCTGCGGTATCAGTTCTCAGAGGACGGATGGTTGAGCGGAGCAGGTGTCCAGCTCAGCGCCATCAATCTTCTGGACCGGGATGCCCCATTCGTCGATTCATTGCTGGGATTCGATTCAGCCAACGCCAATGAAGCGGGTCGTACCGTCAGTCTGCTCA
>JBEBRC010000131.1:0-10050 GCA_040395055.1 Steroidobacter denitrificans | reverse complement strand
CGGCACGGGTCGGGGTCGCCGCTACGGGGTGGGGCCGCTCATTCCCGCCTGGCCGGATAGGCCTGCCATTCCTTGCCCACGATCAGTCGCGCACCGCGCCCCCAGGTCAGGTAGGACCAGGCCCATTGGGTGAGCACCGACAGGCGGTTGCGAAAGCCGCTCAAGCGGTAGATGTGCAAAATCAGCCAGAACCACCAGGCAAAGTTGCCGGCCAGGCGCAGCCTGCCGAACTCGCAGATGGCGCGACTGCGGCCAATCGTCGCCATCTGGCCCAAGTCCACGTAGCGGAACGGCTCTCGTGTGCTCCCTGGGCGCTTGCCTCTGATCTCATGCTTGATGATTCCTGCCGCGTAAATACCCTGCTGCATCGCAACCAGGGCAACGCCCGGCAGCGGCTTGCGATCGGCGCCGATGCAATGCGCCAGGTCGCCCAGGACGAATATCTCCGGGTGACCCTCGATCGTAAGGTCGGCGCCGACGCTCACTCTGCCTACCGCATCCAGCGCAACGTTCAGGGTACGGCCAACCTCCGAAGCACGCACTCCAGCGGCCCATAGCACGGTCGACGATGCGATGTGTTCGGTCCCCATCACAACGCCCTGCCCGGTCACGTCCGTGACACGCGCATTGGTCCAGACTTGCACCCCAAGGGACTCCAGGTCCCGCATCGCGCGCGCGGCCAGCCTGGCATGGAAGCTGGGAAGAATGCGCGCTCCTGCTTCGATCAACATGACACGCGTTTGCCGTGGATCGATGCTGCGAAAATCGCGAGCCAGCGTGTAGCGGCTCATTTCGCCGATCGCACCGGCAAGTTCGACACCGGTCGGACCGCCGCCGACCACCACGAATGTCAGATGGCGCCGCCGCGTGTCGGCACTGGCGTCGCGCTCCGCCGCTTCGAACGCCTCCAGCACCCGGCGCCGGATTTCCGTGGCCTGCGGCAACGTCTTGAGTCCCGGCGCATTCGCTTCCCATTCCTCGTGGCCGAAGTACGCGTGCTGCGAGCCGCAGGCAAGCAGCAAATAATCGTACTCGTAGTCGCCGCAGTCCGTGCTCAGCCTGCGATTGGCGGTATCGACGCCCAGAGCCTGCGCTTTGAGCACTCGAATATTGGAGGCACGCGCGAACAGGCTGCGTATCGGCACGGCGATGTCCGCCGGGCTCAGCGCCGCCATGGCGACCTGGTACAGCAGCGGTTGGAACAGATGATGATTTTCGCGATCGATCAGGGTGACCGAAATGCCTTCGACCCCGCGCAGGCGTTTGGCGGCATTCAGTCCCGCGAACCCAGCGCCGACTATCAGAACGTTTTTCACGAATGGATCACCGGGGCAGCCGTACTGCGGCCCATTCGACCACGGGAGCGACTCGGGGAGAAACCAGCTTGAGCGCGGTGTCTTCGTCGACCCAGCGAAATTCATTGTGCTCGGCACGGCCGAGTTCTTCGATGACGCTCAGGGTGACCTCGACCGTGCGCGTTCGCGCCAGATAGTAGCGCGCCACCTTGCCACGACTGTAAGGGCCGGTCTGGGTGTAGATATCCCCCCAGGCGAATTCCAGGTCCTCGATCAGCGTTTCTTCCCGGACTTCGCGGATCGCGGCCGCCAGCGGTGCTTCACCGAGCTCGACCATGCCTTTGGGGAAATCCCAATGGTTGAACGCGCGCAGCAACAGGTATCGCCAGCCTTGAGACGTTTCACGAATCACGACCACGCCGGAGGACAGTCTCATTGGACGAAAAGCCATGGAAACAGTATAGCTCGGACCCGCATTGATCCCGGCGCTCCCGAGACTCCCGGGCACTGCCTGGGGACTCCGACGCCGCCTGGCTCCCCTGGGATGCGCCGGCGGGCATCCCTCGCCTCGCGCGCCGATCGCGTAGAATAGAGAAGAGTCGATATTCTGGCTGCTTCGATAGGGCCAGACTATCCCCGGGCGTCATCGCATCTGCCACGCATGACCAGGCCCCACGTCGCACCCTCGAACTGGAGCTGGGAATTCGCTGACGAGGTATTGAATGCATAGATCTTCGATTCTCACGCCTGCACGCCACGGCAAGCCGTGGCAGCCATCCAGGCACGATCGGCGCGCGACAAGGCGGCATCCGTGAATCTGCGCGATCTACGCTATTTCGTTGCCCTCGCCGATACGCGCCACTTCGGCAAGGCGGCCGAGCGTTCCTTCGTCAGCCAACCGACGCTCTCGGCGCAAATAAAGAAACTCGAGAACTACCTCGGTGTGCAGCTCATCGAACGCCAGCCGCGGCGCGTGACGCTCACCGACACCGGCGCCAAGATTCTTCCGCTGGCGCGGCGCATCCTGCAAGAAAGCGATGAAATCGTATCCTTGGCGCGCAATGAGCACGATCCGCTATCCGGCAAACTCAAGGTCGCCCTGATTCCGACCGTCGGCCCCTATCTGCTGCCACTGGTGGTGCGCAAACTGCGCAAACGGCTGCCACAGCTTCAACTGATGCTCTATGAGTATCAAACTCAACCCCTGCTGGAAAAACTACGCAGCGGCAGCATCGAGCTTGGCATACTGGCCCTGCCCGTGCTGCTCGACGGTCTGGAGGCGCGCGAGCTGTATCCGGAGAATTTCCAAGTCGCCCTGCCCAGCACGCACGCCCTGGCCAAGAAATCGGCCATCAGGCTCGACGAGTTGACCGGGGAGAATCTGCTGCTATTGGAAGACGGACATTGCCTGCGCGACCAGGCTCTGGAGGTCTGCAGCCGCATCGAGGTCAGGGAGAGCGACGATTATCGTGCCACCAGCCTGGAAACGCTGCGCCAGATGGTCGCCGCCGGCCTGGGCTTGACCTTGATGCCGGAACTTGCGACGCGCGGTCCTTTCGGCTCGGGCCACGGCCTGGCCATGAGACCCTTCGTACGGCCCATCCCCTCGCGCACCATCGGCGCCATATGGCGCAAAAGCAGTGCGCGAGGCGAAGTGATCAACGCCATATGCGATGTCATCAGCACCACCTTGAACCCATGATGCATTCCACCCTCTGCTGCCCGAATACGATGAATACGATGCCGGCTCGACTCTCTTGGTTGCGCACTGTCACGGCGTGCCTGCTGGCCGCGGCTCTGCTGAGCGGCTGCGGCCCCAGGATCAGCGGCGCAATAGAAATAAGCATCAGGAATCCCCACGCTGCCGCAACGCCTCCCGGCGTGCCGGTCGCCGCGGCATACATGGAGATCCTGTCCGGCGAGACAGACGCACTGATGGGGGCCAGCACCCCCATCGCCGAGCGTGTGGAAATCCACGAAAGCCGACAACAGAACGGTACCGCCACCATGCGCCCGGTGCCCAAGGTCGAACTGCGAGCCGGCAACCGGATCGCCCTGGAGCCCGGCGGCCTGCATTTCATGCTGCTGGGATTGAAGGAACCGCTGGTGGCCGGCACGCAGTTTCCGTTCACGCTGCATTTCGAGCGCGCAGGCGGCATTCAAATCGAAGTGGTCGTGACGGCGCCGGGTGCCGGCGGCGACCACGATCACTCCCATCACTAGCATCGATGTCCCAGCCGCCCAGCCCCGGCGACCTGCACGAGGATCAGGTCATTGCCCTGCTGCGCTCGGGTGCGCATGCAGCGTTGTTGAGCAGCAGCTTCGGCGAGTTCGAATATCGAGAGCTGTGCCATCTGGCAAAGCTGGCCGCCACGCGCCACAACCCGCGTGGCGAACTGGTCTACATCCTGCCGGGCATCATGGGTTCACGGCTGGGCACGCTGCGCCGCGGCGTATCGAACCTTCTGTGGCTGCATCCCGCGCATGTCGCGCACGGCGGGCTGCTGCAATTGGCCATGCCCGGCTCGCGCTCCGTGCGTGCGCTCGGAGTCATGCTGCCAGGCTACCTGAAATTGAAACTCTCGCTGGAGATCGCGGGCTTCCGCCCCATCCTGCATCCCTTCGACTGGCGCCAGGACCTGGATCGACTGGCACGGCAATTCATGCGCGCCATCGGCGATGCCACGCGAGTGATGATCGTCGGCCACAGCATGGGCGGTGTGGTTGCACGCCTGGCCCTGGCGCACGACACCCAGCGCCGGATCGGAAGACTCATCCAGCTGGGCGCACCCAATACCGGCTCCTTCGCCCCCATGCAGGCATTGCGCGCCGTCTATCCGACCGTGCGCAAGATCGCCGCCCTGGACCACGAACATACCGCGGAGGAACTGGCCCGCCGGCTGTTCCTCACGCTGCCCGGGCTGTACCAGATGCTGCCGTCGGCCGAGGGTCCCGGGCAGAGCGATTTCTTCGATCGCAGCGCCTGGCCGGACGACGGATTGTGTCCGGATCCGGCCTTGCTGGAGCAAGCACGCCGGCGGCGCACGCAAATGCCCGGCGCGGACGAGCGTTGCGCGGTGATCGCGGGAATCGATCGAGACACCGTGACATCGGCCTCGCTCAGCCATGGCAATGGTTTCGAGTACGTATGGCGCCGGGACGGCGACGGCACAGTGCCCTTGTCGCGCGCCCTGTGGGACGGTGCCAGGACATGGTTCGCGCAGGAAAGCCATGGCGCACTGACCAATAACGACCAGGTCATCGCCGCCGTGGTGGAATTGCTGAAAACCGGCGACTGCGGACATCTGAGCACCCGGCGTCCGGCGCCCGCGGCGCAGATAGTCCGGCGCGCCACCGACCAGACGCTGCGCCGCAGTGCAATCCTCAAAGTTCGCTGGGACGAACTGTCGCTGGACAGCCGCCGCCGCATCCTGGAACCGGTCATTTCGCCCGAATTCCTCGGGCCGGGTTGAACGCTCGACTTGGCGGGGCGCGCCTGCCACCGGCCTGAACCCCTGCCACGCCGAGATGATCCGGATCGCGGCATCCCTGCGGTATATCGCCGTGACCTTCCCCAATTTCCTTACTAGGTATACGCTTGGGCTTCGTGCAGCAGCTGGGCGCCGCCGGGCGCCAGGCGAAGGTAGGGGGCTACGTACACGGTGGAACCAACCGATACCAGTGATCCTGGGCACTTTCATCGTGTCGTGGATTGCCAGTGGGCGTGTCCGGCGCATACAGATGTCCCGGAGTACATCCGACTCATCGCACAAGGACAGTTCACGGCCGCCTACCTGGTCAACCGTGAATCGAACGTATTCCCGGGCATCCTGGGCCGGGTGTGCGACCGACCCTGCGAGCCCGCCTGCCGCCGCGGCCGGGTCGAGGCGGAGCCGGTAGCGATCTGTCGCCTCAAACGCGTCGCAGCCGATCATCGCGACGACATCACGCCGCTCCTGCCCAAGGCCCCGCAACAGAAAAACGGCAAACGCATCGCCTGCATCGGCGCCGGGCCTGCCTCGCTGACGGTCGCCAACGACCTGATGCCCCTTGGCTACGAAGTCACCATTTTCGAGAAATGGGGCACGCCCGGCGGCCTCATGCGGACCAACATTCCATCCTTCCGGCTGCCCGAGAAGGTCCTGGCGGAGGAGATCGGATACATCATAGATTTGGGGGTGGACCTGCGTCTGGGTTCACCGGTGACGAGCCTGAAAAACCTGCTCGCGTCCGGTGAGTTCGACGCAGTCTTTATCGGCAGCGGCGCGCCCAAGGGCAAGGACCTGGACTTGCCCGGCCGCCGCGACACTCAGGACGTGCGGGAACACATTCATATCGGTATCGATTGGCTGGAGTCGGTGGCGTTCGAGCACGTCAAGTCCATCGGCCGACGCGTGCTGATCATTGGCGTAGGCAATACCGCCATGGATTGCTGCCGTACCTCGCTGCGACTCGGCGCCAGCGAGGTGAAGGTCATGGCGCGCAAGCCACGCGGCTTTTTCAAGGCATCCGAGTGGGAGCTCGAAGACGCCGAGGAAGAGAACGTGGACATCGTCGTGAACCATTCGCCGAAGGCATTCGTCGTACAGGACGGGCGGCTCGGCGGCATGTTGTTCGATCGCATGGAGTACGATCTGGACGCGCAGGGACGCATCACCGCCGAGCGCATCGTCGGCGAACAACTGATCCCCTGCGACGACGTCATCCTGGCCATCGGGCAGGAAAACGCCTTCCCATGGATCGAAGACGACCTGCAGCTGGAATTCGACAAATGGCATGTGCCGAAGGTCGATCCTGTTACGTTTCAGTCGACCCGCCCCGAGGTCTTCTTCGGTGGCGACGCGGCCTTCGGCCCGAAGAACATCATCTGGGCCGTGGAACATGGCCATCAGGCGGCGATCTCCCTGAACAAGTTCTGCCAGGAATTGCCGCTGATGCCGCGTCCGCCGGTGACGATGAAGCTGTCCAGTCGCAAAATGGGCATCCACGAGTGGTCGTACAAGAACGACTACAACCCGCTCGAGCGGCGGCTCATGCCGCATGTCGGCCTCAAGGAGCGCTTCAAGAAAGTCGACATCGAGGTCGAGCTCGGCTTCACCGCCGAGCAGGTCATGACCGAGGTGCAGCGCTGCTTGAACTGCGATGTGCAGACGGTCTTTGACGCCAAGCTGTGCATCGAGTGCGACGCCTGCATCGACATCTGCCCGGTGGATTGCCTGACGATGACGGCCAACGCCGCCGAAGAAGCGCTACGGCTGCGCTTGAAAGTACCGGCCCTCAATCCAAGCCAGCCGCTGTTTGTTTCCGCTGCGCTGAAACAGACCGGCCGCGTCATGGTCAAAGACGAAGATATCTGCGTGCACTGCGGCCTGTGCGCCGAGCGCTGTCCGACCGCGGCCTGGGACATGCAGAAATCGACCATCCGGATTCCTTACGCGAGCGACGAGACGCCCCCATCATGCTTCATGCATCAGACTCGCAAGACCGCATAAATGACTTCGTCCTCAAGCTCGCGAACGTAAACGGCACCGGTTCGGCCAGCGCGAACACGCTGGTGATGAAATCCATCTTCCGCATGGGCGTTCCGGTGGCTGGAAAGAACTACTTTCCATCCAACATCCAAGGGCTGCCGACCTGGTACGAGATCCGTGTCAGTCACGACGGCCATGTGGCCCGCGCGGGCCGGGTCGACCTGATGGTCGCCATGAATGCCGAAACCTACGGCAAGGATCTGCAGGACGTCCGTGCCGGCGGCTACCTGATCTACGACTCCACCTGGCCACGACCAGCGCTGCTCAAGCGCGACGACATCACGCTTTTCGGTGCGCCGCTTGCTCGCCTGTGCAACGAGACCTTCCAAGGGGTGCGCTCGCGCATCCTGCTCAAGAACATCATGTACGCCGGGCTGCTGGGCGCCCTGCTCGATATCGATATCGATATCATGCGCACCATGCTGCACGAAAGCTACGCCAGCAAGAAATCGCTGCTCGACGCAAACGTGAAAGCATTACAAATCGGCTACGACTACGCCCGGGAACACATGCCGTGTCCACTGCCGACCCGCGTCTCGCGCCTGGACAAGACCGCGGAGCATATTCTGATCGACGGCAACACAGCCGCCGGCCTGGGCTGCCTCTACGCCGGCGCGACAGTGGGAGCCTGGTATCCGATCACTCCCTCGACCTCGGTCATGGATGCATTCAAAGGTTTCTGCCAGAAATGGCGCGTCGATCCGCAGACGGGCGAACGCAACTTCGTCATCGTGCAGTGCGAGGACGAACTTGCCGCCATTGGCGCGGTGATCGGCGCTTCATGGAATGGAGCCCGCGCCTTTACTCCGACCAGCGGGCCAGGCATATCGCTGATGAACGAATTCATCGGCCTGGCCTACTACGCCGAAATCCCGGCGGTGATTTTCGACATCCAGCGCGTCGGCCCCTCCACCGGCATGCCGACGCGGACGCAGCAATGCGATCTGCTGCTGGCCGCCTACGCCTCTCACGGCGATACGCGCCACGTGTTGCTGTTCCCAAGCGACCCGCAGGAGTGCTTTTACTTGTCGGTCCAGGCCTTCGATCTCGCCGAGCGACTGCAGACCCCGGTGTTCGTCATGTCGGATCTGGATATCGGCATGAACGACTGGATGTGCCCGACCTTGAACTGGGATGACGCCTACGTACCGGACCGCGGCAAGATATTGAACAAGGAGCAGGTAGAGCAGCTGGAAAAATTCCATCGCTTCCTCGACAAGGACGGAGATGCGATCCCCTATCGCACGCTGCCCGGCGTGCATCCCAAAGGCGCCTACTTCACGCGCGGCTCCGGTCATAACCAATACGGTGCTTATACCGAGGACTCGGTCGAGTACCAAATCGTCATCGATCGGCTCAGGCGCAAATTCGATACGGCAAAGACCTTGGTGCCGCCGGCCGTGTTCACCGGCAGGAATTCGGACGACATCGGCATCGTGTCCCTGGGCAGCTGCGACGGCGCGATCCAGGAAGCGCTGGATGTACTGCGACGGCGCGGCATCGTGCCGGACTACATGCGTGTGCGCGGCTTTCCCTTCGGCCAGGAAGTCGAGGACTTCCTGGCCTCGCATTCGCTGGTGTTCGTCGTCGAGCAGAATCGCGATGCACAGCTCAGGAGCCTCCTGACCCTCGAAACCGCGGTCGAGAAAGCCAAGCTGCGCTCCATTCTTCACTATAGCGGCCTGCCGATGGCCTCCGACGTAGTGATCGACGGCATCGTCGCCGAGCTAGGCCGACGACACATAGCCCTCGATGCCACCCCCGCAGCCCCCGCTGCCGTCAAGCTCTGACCGAGATCCCCATGAGCTTCATCGCCAAGCCGAAAGTCTCGCACCCCGGTCTTCCCCGGAATGAACTCGGGCTGACACGCCGTGACTACGAGGGGACGATGTCCACCTTGTGCGCCGGCTGCGGCCACGATTCGGTGACCGCCTCGATCACCGAAGCCGTGTGGCAAATGTCCATGCGGCCGGAGCAATTGGCAAAGCTGTCCGGGATCGGCTGCTCGTCGAAAACCACCGCTTACTTCGTCGGCGGCGGGCATGGCTTCAATGCAGTGCATGGCCGCATGCCTTCGATCGCCACCGGCGCGATAGCCGCGAACAGGAACCTGTACTACATCGGCGTTTCAGGGGACGGCGACACGCTGTCGATCGGATTCGGACAGTTCGCGCACGCGATCCGCCGCAATCTCAACATGCTGTACATCATCGAGAACAATGGCGTGTATGGCCTGACCAAAGGCCAGTTCTCCGCCTCGGCCGACGTCGGCTCGAAGGCGAAGCGCGGTGAGGAGAATCGGCAGCCACCGATCGATCCGGTGCTCACTGCATTGACCTTGGGAGGAACGTTCATTGCGCGCAGCTTTTCCGGCGACAAGGAACAGCTGGTACCCTTGATCCGGGCCGGTCTCGAGCACCGCGGCTTCGCCCTCATCGACGTGCTGTCGCCGTGCGTGACATTCAACGATCACGAGGGCTCGACCAAAAGCTACGAATTCATTCGCAATCACTATGACGAGGTCGTCCATGCGGACTTCGTCGCACCGGCAGCGCAGATTACCGCCCAGTATGCGGCCGGCGAGGCCCTGCCCGTGACCATGCATGACGGCAGCCGCATCCTGTTGCGCAAGCTCGATCCCGCCTATGACCCCACGGATCGCACCCAGGCCTACGCTTACTTGCGCGCGAAATTGGCCCAAGGCGAGTACGTGACCGGCCTGATCCACATCGACGAGAACAGCCCCGACTTTCACGAAGTGAACCAGACTTCGGCCACTGCGATCAATCAGCTGCCTTACGACAAGCTCAGCCCGGGAAGCTCAGGAATGCAGAAGATACTCGCGCGATATCGCTGACCGGACACCAGCCGCGCAACGCCGCATTCCCTCAGGGACTCCCCAACCCTGCGTGAGAAGTCAGCGACCCTGCCGGACAGAGCCTTGCGGGAATCAGCGGCCTTGCGGCATCAGCGGTCCTGCGGCAACCGCGGCAGCCAGCCCCTTCAACGTTTCGAATGTCGCGGCTCGCTCATCGTGGGCCCACTGCTGTCGACGTGGATCCTGTCCCCAATGCGCCGCGTGAATCATCGGATCCGTGGCGGGGCCCAGGCTTGCGTCGAGCAGGACGTGCAAGTGCCGTTGCCACTGTTTCGTTCGCTGCATGATCGACTCCGAACTGATGCGATGAGTCAACGCAACGAGCAGGGCGGGGGTTCCTGTACGC
>JBEBRC010000130.1:0-10068 GCA_040395055.1 Steroidobacter denitrificans | reverse complement strand
GCCAACCATTTTGAGGCGTCGGGCGCGACATCTTCGGCTGCGGACGGTCGGTGGGTATGCAATGCGATGGCATCTGGGTCGAGGACGGCGAGTCGAGCTGTAGTGTGTAAATGCGACAAAAAGACACTGCTCGGATTTCCATTCAAATCGCCTAATTTATTTGAAATAATAGGTATAATGCTGACACCTCTTGTTAGCTTTTACGTCTTTATGTCGTATTAACGCGACAGGCCGGTCTGTTACTTTTATGGAGAATATTTGCATGAATTGGAAGATATGCGCTGCCATGGCGTTGGTGCTCGGAACGGCCGCCACTACGGCCGCAGCGGAACAGCGCGTCGGGGATTGGTACCTGGCGCCGCAGGCCGGCTATACATGGCTGGACAACGATCGCGATGCCAAGGATGACAAGTTCTTCGGACTGGCGATCGGCAAGCACTTGAACGATGCCTGGAGCCTCGAGCTGGGGGTCACCGATGGCGACTTCGATCTGCCTGCCAGCGCGGAACTGGATCTCACCTCCTATTCGCTCGACGTGTTGCGGGTGTTTGCCCGGAATTCACGCGTGTCGCCCTACATCAGCGTGGGCGCGGGTGCGCTGTACAGCAAGGCCGATGGCCAGGACAGCAATACGGATCTGTTGGCGCAGGCCGGCCTGGGCCTGATGATCGAACTGGCGGAAAAGAGCGATGGTTCCTTCCGCTTCGCGCTGCGCCCGGAGGTCAAGGCGCGCTGGGCATTGCCACGCCACAACGATCCGCAGGACAAGTTCCTCGACTATTCGGCAGGCCTGGGATTCATGTTTGGCTTCGGCCCGGCACGTGCCGCACCGGCTCCGGAGCCGGCGCCCGAGCCCGCGCCGCTGCCGCCACCACCACCGGCCCCGAAGGATACCGACGGTGATGGGGTGCTGGATGCGAACGATCGATGCCCCGATACGCCGCGTGGCGTGGCGGTTGACGAACACGGCTGCACGCGTCGCGGTTCCGCGACTCTGCAAGGCATCACTTTCGAGTTCGACTCGGCCAACCTGACCGGTGAGTCGCGTCCGGCACTGGCTGCCGTCGCCTCCGACCTGAAGCGCTATCCGAACCTGAAGGTCGAGCTGCAGGGTCACACCGACAGCGTCGGCAACGATGCCTATAACTTGCGTCTGTCGGAGCAGCGTGCGCAGTCGGTGCGGGAGTTCCTCATTGCAGAAGGCGTGAGCGCCCAGCAGTTGACCGCGAAAGGCTACGGCGAAGCCCAGCCCGTCGCAGACAACCGAAACGCCGAAGGGCGAGCTGAAAACCGGCGCGTCGTTATGCAGGTGCTGGACAATCCCGGCGACGTCGTGATCAAGACGCAGTAAACCGTCTTGTGTCGAACCTCGGCGGATCCTGCGATCCGCCGAGGACTCGGGCGAATCAGCCCGCTCGTCGCGCGAGTTGGCGCCCGGCGTCGAGTTCGCGGCGCATGTCTTCCTTGCTCTGGCCGTGTATGGCCATCCGATACCAGACTTCAGCGTTGATCAGCAGCCACAGGCGGTTGCCGTGATCGGCGCGGCGAGCCACATGCTCCTCGACCAGTCGCACCATCGCGCCACGATCCAGTATTCCATCCCGAGCCAGGCATGAGTCGCGCAGACAACTGGCATACAGGCGTGCGTACTCGGACTGCAACAGATAGGGCAGCGCCGAGGAGAATCCCTGTTTCGGCCGCTCGAGTGTTCGTGCCGGCAGATAACGCGCCGCCAGCTTGCGTTGCAGGTAGCGCAGGGTGCCGCCGCGAATCTTGAATGCCGAAGGCAGGCGCGCGGCAAACTCGGCCAGCTTGTGATCCATGAAGGGGCTGCGCGCCTCCAGGCCATGTGCCATGCAAATGCGATCGGTGATCATGACCGGATGATTCGGCAGCCGCACCATGCTGTCCGCATAGAGCATCCTGTCCAGCTCGTCTCCCGAGGCACGGTCGTAAGGAGTGCGGATCGCCGCTTCGGCATCCAGATCGAGCCACCTGTCGCGGATTTGCGGTGCAAATAAATCGTGACGCCGCTCGCGATCGAAATAGAAGTAGTTCAGGCTCGCTGCATACCTGGCACCGCGGCGATGAAACGATAGATGGTGCAACCAGCGCAGTTGATGGCCGATGCTTTTGTACCAGCCCGACTCGGGTATGAGCGTCATCGCCGGCGCCAACACTCGACGCCTCAGTATTTCCGGGACCCGGCCGTAGCGGGCGGCATAGAGATTGCCGTAATACCTGTCGTAACCGCCGAACAGTTCGTCGCCACCGTCGCCGCCGATGACGACTTTCACGTGCTGGCGTGCGAACTGTGCCAGCAGCCAGGTGCACAGCGACAAAGGGTCGGAAGGCTCATCGAGCGCGGACACCAGGTCGGGAAGCACAGAAGTGATGTGCGGTTCCACTCGCGACTCGTGATGATCGGTGTCAAACAGTTTCGCTACTTCACGCGCGGCGGGGGCTTCGTCGAAACGTTCGTAGGCCAGGCCCATGGTGAAGGTTGGCAGGCGCCGCACCCCCAGCTTGCGCGACAACATCGCGACCAGCAGGCTGGAGTCCATGCCGCCGCTCAGGAACGCACCGACGGGAACGTCGCTGACCCGGTGCAACTGCAGGGCCTGCTCGATTTCCGCCTCCAGCTCATCGAGCAGGCGCGCTTCGGTATCGATGAATTTCGGCCCATGGCGTAGTTGCCAGTAAGGCTCGATGCGAGGCGCTGCGCCCGGTTCGAGCGAGAGCAGGTGGCCAGGTGGCAGCTTGTGGATGCCATCGAACATGGAAAGCGGGGCGTCGATGAGCCGCAGAGCCAGATACTGGTCGAGCGCCGCCAGGTTCATGGCCGGCGGCCTGGCGCCGCAGGCCAGCAGGGCCTTGATCTCGGAGGCGCAGGCGAAGCCCAGCTCGTTGAACGAGTAGTACAGCGGCTTTTGTCCAAGATGATCGCGCGCCGCGAGCAGGCGATGCCGTTTCGCGTCCCAGAGCAGGAACGCGAACATGCCACGCAGCTGTGTGAGCAACTGCTCGCCCAGGCGTTCGTACAAGGCGATGATGACCTCGCTGTCGCTGTGGGTCAGGAAGTGGTAGCCATCTAGTGCCAGTTCGCGACGCAACTCCTTGTAGTTGTAGATTTCACCGTTGCACACCAGCCAGATAGAGCCATCCGGATTGCGCAGCGGCTGCTGTCCTGTGGCCAGGTCGATGATGGACAGACGCCGGTGACCGAGGGTCGCAAGCGAATCCTGATGGATTCCTTCGCCGTCCGGGCCGCGGTGTCGCAGTGCATCGAGCATCCTGCGCATGGCGGCGTACCGGACCGGATCGATGATGGGGTGCTCGTGTGCGCTGGGCCGGGCCGCGACAGCGGCCGGCGCGCGCTCCTGGAGCGGGTGGGCGCCTATGATTCCTGCTATACCGCACATCGGGTGTCGGTTCAGGAGGGCGAGGCGGCATGGCGCCGTGAGGCCATGCGCTTGTCGATCGCCGCTTCGAAGACGCTCTCGTAGCGTGTCGCGCAGGTGTCGATGAAATAGTTCTCCACCTGTTCGCAGTTGTACTGGCCGTAACGTTGCCGCATTGCTTGATCGGCATGCAGGTCGATGAGGGCGCGCGTAAATCCGGCGCGGTCGTTGAGCCGGACGACACGGCCGCTCTTGCCGCTGGCAAGAAAGTCCGTTTGTCCACCCCGGTCGTAGCACAGGATCGGTAGTCCGAAAGCCATGGCTTCCAGGAATACCAGGCCGAAGCCCTCGTGCTGGCTGGTGGAGACGAATACATCCGCGATCCTCAGGGCCGCGTGTTTGTCGGCCTCTGGAATCTGGCCCAGCAGGTGCAGACGATCCTGTACGCCCAGGGCGGCGGCGCGCTGGCGTATGGCCGCAGCATCCGGGCCGTCGCCGACGACCAGCAGATGAGCATTGGCGATACGGCTGTCTGCGAGCACGTCGATGAGCTGTACGGTTGCCTTGCGCGCGACCAGCCGGCCGATCGTAATCATCACGAATGCATCCGGCGGCAGGCCAAAGGCTGCACGCGAAGCCGGGCCTTCAGCCGGTGGGCGCTCGATGCCCAGGGGAATGAGTCCGACATGTCGCCGTACGCCGTAGATCTCGCGCACGTGGCTGAGCGTATCGCGTGACTGACCGACCACCTGGTCGGCGGCCTTGAGCAGGGAGCGTACCGCGACACGCAGCGGCGCGTGCAGATGGGGCGAGCTGCGTTTGCATGGATCGAACAGGTCGCCGCCATGAACCGACAGTACGTTGGGTAGATGGTGCCAGCGCGACAGGGCTTGACCTAGCGGGCCGGTCGGCACGACAAAGTGAGTATTGATGACGTCGAAATCCGCGCCGCGTGCGCTGCCGCGCAAACCGACCCCGCGCAGGAAGCCCATGGGCAGATAGGCCAGCATGGAGGCGAAATTGGCCACCGGCAGCTGGCGCCGGAAGAACACCGGTACTCGCAGGATGCGAACGCCATGATCGCTGTCCTCAGCCGCAAGATCGCAGGCACGCGACGTCAGGACGGTGACTTCGTGGCGCCGCGCCAGTTGGCGGGCCAAGGCGCCCATGACTACGCCGCCGCCGCCGCCTAGCGGCGGGTATTCGTAGTTGCAGAAAAGAATGCGCATCTTGAAGTGCCGGTGATATCCAAGCGTCGTCCTTGCCAGCAGCAAGTTCCATGCCGCGCCCGGCGCGACCCGGGCATCCGGCGCGTGCTCGCTCCCGGTTGCGTTGTTGCGGGAGGGGGAACTATGGGAGCGTTCCCCGGATTACTATCCAAATCAAAGCATCAGCCGATCAGCGGAACTCGTGAGGACAGTATGAAAGTCCAGCCTCTGCATCCTGACCGCTCAGGCGCCAGAATGCGCCAGCAGGCCGCTCGCCTGGAGCCGTTCGACTCGTATTGGCAGGCGCCGAAGGACATCGAAGCGGGTTACAAATCATTTGCTGCCTACTATCGCGCGAACTACCTCGCGCATCTTCCTTCGGATCGGGATGCCCGGATCCTGGTGATCAGCTGCGGTCCCGGATATCTGGTGAATGTGCTGCTGCAGGCGGGCTATCGATCGGTCGTGGGTATCGACTCGGATCCGGCAAAAATAGACCACGCGCACCGCCACAGCTTGCCTTGCGTGGTCGCCAGCGCATTCGAGTTCCTGGAACAGCGGGCCGGCGAGTTCGACGTCATCATTCCCGAGCAGGAGCTGAATCATCTCACGCATGCCGAGACGATCGACTTCCTGCGCTTGTGCCATGCAGCATTGCGCCCATCCGGCCGCGTGATCGTCTATGCATTGAACGGCGCCAATCCCTTCGTCGGCGCGGAAAATCTGGCGCACAACATCGACCACTTCTATCTCGTGACGGAATACAGCCTGGCACAGCTGCTCGAACTCGGCGGTTTCACCGCGATCCGCCCGTTCGCGCTCAAGCTGTATGTGTTCTGGAAGAATCCGCTCAATTATGTCGGGCTGGTCGTCACCGGCGTGCTGGAGTTCATGATGCGCCTGCTGTTCAGGCTCTATGGCAAGAATGTCCGCGTGCTCAGCAAGAAGGTGGCCGCCGTCGCCGTCCGTGGCTGATTCGCCGCCGCCCGTCGCTTGCCTGCGCTCAGTCGTCGTCCAGGATCGTCGCTTCGGACCGCGCCGGTGAGCCCAGGCGCGCGTTTTGCGGAGAATGCAGTTGCACGCTGAATGTTTCATCGCCTTCCCGCAGCAAGTCATCCTGCAGCGGGACATAGATGACGCTTTGTGATTGTCCCTCGGCGAAGGTGATCGTACCGCCGCCATCGGCGATGAAATCGATGCCGGCATCCGCGGTGCCGCTGGCTGCGCTCCATTGCACCTGAACTCTTTCGGACAAGGGCGGAGTGCGGCGCACCAGGAACACTGCGCTGATCGCCCGCTCGCTGGTGACGATGGAACTGGACTGGAACGATAGTTCGCTCAGTGCCACGGGGGTGCGTGCAGCCGCCTGGGCGGGGCTTGCGGCGGGCACCGCCGCCGTCTGCGATGGGTCTTCGCCGAGGGGTGACAGCCTGGTATGAACATCGCCGGCAATGCCCAATCCCGCCACGGCATTCTGCGGCGTTTGCGCCAGCTGCGCGCCTGCTCCAGTCCTGGCTGGTGCCGCCTGCCCGATCGCTGCCTGGGGGTCGGTTGCGGCCGGTGCGGGCGGATCGTTGGCGTCCTGGCGCTGGCTGGCGAACAGCGTCACCAGCAAGGCACAGGCGATGAAGACGTAAAATCCCCAGCTTCCCTGGCGTGGAACAAGGTCCGCGTGCAGTTCCGTCGCGATGGCAGCCTCGAGCGGGGCGCGGTTCGGCTGGGATTCACGCGCAGCGGCCGCTGGGGTCGCAGGCGCAGCGGCCGGTGGGGTCATGAGAGCGTCCATCAAACTCTCGATACTGTCGGGACGATCCGCTCGCTCCCATGACAGGGCTGAAAGCAACGCCAGCCATTGCGGCGCCAGGAGGCTCCACGCGCGCGGTGGAATGATGTCCTCGTCGCGTGCCTGAACCGAGGAGCGGCGCTCGAATGGGTGCTGCCCGGTCAGCAGTTCGTAGGCGACGCAGGCGAAACTGAATATGTCGTCGCGCGGTTCTGGCGTCAGCCCGGCCAATACTTGTGGGCTCGCATAGGCAGGCGTTCCGGCGCAGATCCTGGACCCGTTGTCATGCTCATCGAGCATCGTGGCGGCGGCACCGAAGTCCACGACCTTGGCTCGCTCTTCGGCAGTCACGAAGACGTTGCCCGGCTTGAAGTCGCCGTGCACGACACCGCGCTGGTGGGCATGCGCGAGTGCCTGGGCGCAGTCGCGCAGGATTTTCCATGCCAGGGGTGGGGAGATCGTGGTCCAGTCGCGTGCCAGGTCGGCCAAGAGTGTTCCTTCGATCAATTCCATGACCATGAAGCAGCACGCTTCATCCTCGTGCAGCTGCAGGACGCGAACGATTGCCGGATGAGAGAGCCGATGGGCATGATCGAACTCGTGTTTGATGCGCGCGCTGTCGCGTGTTCGATTGCTGCCGCTGGTCCGAGGAAGCTTGATGGCCACTTGCTTGTTCGCCGCCGCGCCGTCGCTGGACAGCATGTCGCGTGCCCTGTACACGATCGCCGTGCCGCCAGCGCCGATGGCCTGCTCGAGCAGGTAGCGGTCACCCAGGACGGTCCCGGGAGAGAAGCCAGGAGAGAGGGACACGGCATGGTCCATCGCCATCTCCTCCTGGGCGACGGTGGCCGATGGTGGCGAGGTGTCGCGTGGCGGTGGCGGACTGCCAGGCGGCCCCGCGTCCGGCGCAGTGCCGGTGAGCGACCCATCGCCGGCGAGCTCAGCACTGCCGGATGAGGTGAAGTCCTCAGTCACGGGGGCGAGGTCGGTCGTATTCTCGACTTCCAGGTCCGCCGTCGATTCCATATCGATCGTGGACTGGGCCCAGCTGGTACGTTCCGGCGAAGATCGTGTTGGATGAAGAAAGCTTGCCGACATGAGATTCAGACCGATTGGGTACTGGCGACTTCAGTGGCTCGGCGCGAACCAAGCAGGCCTCGGGATCGATACCACTTCGCCGTGTCACGCATGCCCGCCTGGAGGTCGATCTCGGGCTGGAAGCCGAGCCGTTGATGAGCCTTGGTGATGGAAAAGAGGAAGGATCTGCGGAAGAAGTCCAACCTGCGGTGGTGCAGTGGCGGCTGGATATGCAGCGGCGGCAGCAGGGTTTCCATGAGGCTTGCGGCGGCAGAGAAGGGCCACAGGGGCAGCTGTATCCGCGGTGGCTTGCGCTCCAGTGCGGCGGCGATGCTGTCGACCATCTGGTTGGTCGTCAGCGCTTCCCGTCCCGCGAGAATGAAGGTTTCGCCGACTGCCGACGGACTCTGCGCGGCCAGCAGCAAGCCGCGCACCAGGTCCGCGACATGAATGCTTTGGCGCCGGTTGTTGCCGGCGCCGATCATCACGAATTGGCCACGGTCGATTGCCCGGAACAGTTTCAGCAATCGCCGGTCGCCGGGGCCGTAGGTTTCGGCGATACGAATGATGCAGGTCTGCAATGCACTGTCGTCGGCGCGTATCAGTGCTTCGGCTTCGAGTTTGGATTGCGTATAGGCGTTGTCGGGCATCACCGGGCTGGTTTCATCCAGCACTTGATCGCTTGCACCGCCGTATACGCCCATGGTGCTGCCATAGACCAGGCGCTGGATGCCCGCGCGGCGGCATTCCTGCAGCAGCGTGGCGACGATCTCGACGTTTATCGCGCGAAAGTAGCTCGCGGGCATCTGTGACTCATGCTGTGCGGCCGCCAGGTGAATGACGGTGTTGCACTGGCTGAGCAGGTGACGCATCAAGGTAACATCCTGCAGCGTGCCCGTTTCCACGATGATGCCGGCGCTGCGTAACTCCTGCAGGCGATCGTTTTCCACTTCCAGCGCTGCACGTCCGGTGGCAAGCACCTCCATGCCGCATTGCTGCGCATGCAGCGCCAGCCGCGAACCGATGAAGCCGGTGGCTCCGGTGACAAGCAGGCGTATCGGAAGTGTGTCATGCATGATTCATGGCAAGCATCGCGCCTGGCTTGGGCCGGTCGCCAGTCGCACTCACCGCAAGGCGATTGCGGCTGCCGTCGCGGGCCAGGTGTCGTGCCAGCGTGCGGTGGGTCGCGGCCAGTTCCTCGCGCATTCGCTGGGCACTCCAGCCGAGGCGGCGTCCCATTTCCATGGCGACGACCTCGATGGCATCGGCGCCAGGGTGATGGCCTGAGGCGATGTCGGTGCGGCGCATGAGCACATCATCGAGCCGTACCGCCATCTCGTGGTCGATGGCGTAGCCGATCTCCTCCAGTAAGGTGGCGCTGCCAGGTACCAGCCGCTCGCCCTGCCCGTGTACGGCGGCGCGGATCACGTCCGCATAAAGGGTTCCATGATTGCGCAGCAAGCCTTGCAGGCTGCGCGCTGGTATGGACGGATTTGCCCGCTGCGCCTCGGCTTCGAACGAGGCGAAGCCGTCGATATCTCCTCCGGGCAGCCGCAGGTGGGCGGTCTGGATGCGCGGTGGTGGCTGCGCAGATTGTTGCAGCAGCAGATCCAGCGCCCGCGCGGCGTCCGCCCGCGCCGTGGTGAAGCGGATGCCGACCAGGCTGACCAGTCCCTGTACCGAATGAGCGCGATGATCGATCAGTCGCGATTCCTTGCCGAAGCTCAGCTCAGTCTCGGTGGCGGTGTCACCGAAAGGCACCAGGCCATAGTTGGAAAACGTGACTTCCGAGGGCGAAAGTTCGAGTGCGGGATAGACCGCATTCAGTTCCGCGATCCATTGGTAGATTTCGGCGGGTTCCACTCGAGCGCAGTCCGGCGCTTCAGGAAACAATCGATGCCATACGCCGAGCAGCATCTTGTCCCGCCAGGGTGCGGCGAACAGGTGACGCGTCGAGCGACCCAGGACGGCGTCCTTGTCACGACTCAATCCCTGCACGGCAACCCCATACCCGGACGTTGGAGTACGATCCACAATGAAATAGGCATCGCGCGAGAAAGGCCGCCGCCGCCACGGCCCGAAATGCCGCGGATCGTTCTGCAGGTAGTCCGCCCAAGGACCGGCGGCATTCAAGGTCAGTGCCGCCCGAATGTCGAAGGTTTCTCCACTGAGATGATCGCGCGCGCGTACGCCGCGCACCTGGGAGCCCTGCCACAGGAATGAGAGCGCTTCGACATAATTGCAAGCGGCGGCACCGGCCGCCACCGCCGCCTTGACGAAGCCCAGGACCAGCCGTGAGGGGTTGTAGATCTGTCCGTCCTGGAATACCACCGCACCACTGAGCTGCGGGGAGCGCAGATGCGGAAACAATCTCAATAGTTCCGCCCGGGAAAGGTATTGGCTGCGCCGGATGCGTTGCCCGTGGTCGCGAATGCCGAAATTTCGGTCGCAAGTGAGTAGATCGTAGACGCACGCCCCGGCACCGAGAAAGGCTCGGCCACGCCGCCCGTGGCCATAGGTTGGGATGGCAATGGGAAGCGGTCGTACCAGGTGCGGCGCGATGCGCAGCAGCGTCGAGCGTTCATGGCATGAGGCACGC
>JBEBRC010000129.1:0-10082 GCA_040395055.1 Steroidobacter denitrificans | reverse complement strand
GTCGCGATCGATGGCGGTCATGACAACTTCCATACCCTGGAAGATCGCTTCGCGCCATTCGCCGCACTGCTGCGCAATGATGGCCTGCGTGTCTCCGCTGTCACGGCGCCGTTGCCGGCCTCCCTGCGCGCCGACGTCGACGTCCTGGTCATTGCCAACGCATTGCATCCGCTCAACGTCGAAAACTGGAAGCTACCCACGCCCTCGGCATTCTCGGCACAGGAGATCGCTGCGCTGAAGCGGTGGGTAACGGACGGTGGCTCGCTGCTGCTGATCGCGGATCATTTTCCGTTCGCCGGGGCCGCGCAGCAGCTGGCCGCCGCTTTCGGCTTCGAATTCGTCAACGGCTTTGCGCTGGCGGTACCGGCCCGCCAGGCGGATGTTTTCACACTGGAATCCGGAGCGCTGCGCGATGATGCCATCACGCGCGGACGGGATCCAGGGGAGCAGGTGACGGCGCTGGCAACCTTTACCGGCTCGGCCTTCCGGCCTCCGCCCACGGCACGGCCACTGATCGTCCTGCCACAACAGTTCGTCCTGTTGCTCCCTTCATCGGCCTGGCAGTTCGACGAACAGACCCCCCGGCGCCACGGTGCCGGCTATGCGCAAGGGGCAGTCATGCGCTTTGGCGCGGGGCGATTGGCCGTGTTCGCCGAGGCCGGCATGTTCACAGCCCAGATCTCCGCGTCCGGATCCGCAGCAGCCGTGACCACCATGGGGTTCAACGCCCCGGAGGCGGCCCAGAACAAGCAGTTCATACTGAACACCCTGCGCTGGCTGGCCGGCGCATTGCCTGATGACGTGGCGCCCAGGGCGGAACAGGGTGTTGGCCATTGATACGGCCATGGGCGCTGCCGAGTGGGGGATCGCGCCCGGCGGCCGGTGCGGGAGGTCAGGGCCGGTCGGTGCTGCCGTCTCCGAGACGGCGGAAGCCGCGCAGACGGCCCAGGAAGGCGTCCGGCGGATTCTTCAGGTACAGCGCGCGATACCACAGCGTGGTCACGAAGCGGGCTACATCCTCGTCGCTGGGATGCGCCTGTTTCAATACCGGATTCTTGTGCACGTAGTATTCGAGCAGGAACATGTCCGCCGTGCCCGAGAGCGCATAGGCGAGGGCGAGATATTCCGCCTGGTCGCAAAAGGCCTGCGGGAACTGGCGCGCGATGCTGGCGGCGATGCGCTGGTTCCAGTCGAGCGTCAGGTCGCGCCACATGGGGGCGAACGGCGCCATGCCATCCTGCACCTCGAACAGACAGCGCATGGCTCCTGGATTGGTGGCGTAGAGCGCCACCATGCGCTGGTTGGCGTAGTGAATGGCGGACAGCGGGTTGTCATCCTTCGGCCGCGCACTGACTTCGCTGCGAAAGGTATCGAGCACGTCGGCCAGCACCTCCTGGGTGATGTCGATCTTGCTCTGGAAATAGTGATAGAAAAGACTGACTCGCACCCCGGCTTCGCGAGTGATGTCTTCGAGCCTGATGTCCTGCAGCGCCTGTCCCTGCAATAGCTGCGTCAGGGCGGCTTTCAGCCGCCGCCGGGTGGCCTGCCCGCGCTGCGTGATGGGGGGAGGCGGCTTGACCTGTACGGCGTTGACGCGTCGCGGGCGCGGCGAGCGGCTCTTGGTTGCGGCGTCCTTCTTCGGACTGCGCGCGGCAGGCAGTTTTCGTCGTGCGTGCCCGTTTTGGGAGTCCGGACGCTCCATCAGCATACCTCTTTGTTCTGGCTCAAAATCTTCCCCCTCGAGACGTCCCATTATGTAGTACGCCGGGCATTATCTCCCGCGTGCACCCGCGCGCGCGGCGCGGCGGCACACTGAAGCCAAGGAACGGCAGCTCGCCGGGGATCGAAAAGGAAGTCGCGCAATCATCTTGCGCATCCCTTTTGGGTGGTGCAACATGAAAATGAATTCAATTTCAGTAAGGGGCGCACTGATGTTTGATCGAAAAACCTTGGATCGACCGGCGCGTATCGCGGTAGGTTTGTCGCTTGGAGCCGTGCTGGGCGCTGCATCCATCACAGTTCCCTTCTCGGCCTACGCGCAAACGGGCACCGGTCCGCAGGCGCTGGCGTCTGTGGGCATCGAAGAGATCGTCGTCACCGCGCGCAAGCGCGAGGAACGCGCGCAGGATGTGCCGATGGCCGTATCAGTGCTCAGCGGCGAGCGCCTCGAGCGCAGCGGCGGCGAGAATCTGCGGGACATCGGCTCCCTCTTTCCGGGCGTCTCCTTCAACGACAGTAACGGCAGCGGCGGCGAGTTCAGCATTCGCGGCCTGACTTCCGCCGGCTCGGGCAGCGACACCAGCATCGGATTGTACGTCGACGAAGTGTTCGTCGGCGACGAGGCGTCCGTGAGCCAGCGCCTGTACGATCTGGAAAACTTCCAGGTTCTGCGCGGGCCGCAGGGCACCCTGTTCGGCCGCAATACCGTGGCCGGCGCCGTCAACGTGGTCACGCGCAAGCCGCAGAACGAGTTCAGCGGCGCGGTGGATGCAACGATCGGCGACTATGGCCTGCGGCAGTACGGCATCACCTTGAACGCACCATTGATCGACGATCGGCTGATGGCGCGCGTCAACTTTGTCGACCGCGAACGCGACGGCTACCTGAAGAACACCGCCCAGCCCGGCGTGCGGGGCAACAATGAGGATGGGCACAGCCTGCGGGCGCACTTGCTGGCACGTCCGACCGACACTTTGAATCTGTTGCTGAGCGTCGACGACTCCCACGACGCCACCTGCGACAACATGTTCAAGATCGTCGGCGGCGCCTTGTACGACGGCAATACGAATCCGGACTTGTCGGCCTGGGACGGACCCTGCGCCAGCGTGCGCGATGTAAGCGGCATTTCCCTGCGCGGCGACCAGCAACTGGGCGGCCTGACGCTGACCTCGATTACCGCCTATCGTGAGCGCGAGACCGAGTTCCTGACGGATCGCGATTTCACCGGCCTGCCGATCCTGGCCACCGGCCTGAACACCGACGAGCGGCAGTTCACCCAGGAAGTGCGACTTGCCAGCCCAGGAAACGAGCGCTTCAATTGGGTGGTCGGGGCGTTCTGGTTCGAGCGCGACTACCTGCAGGATACGATTCTCGATCTGGGACCGGGCTTCCTCGGACCCGGGAACCGCAACCTGGTGAACGCGCTCGCCGACACCACGACTCGCAGCCTCGCCGGCTTCGCATCGGGCGAATACGTATTCAACGACAGATGGAGCACGGAAATCGGCCTGCGCTATACCTCGGAGAAGAAGTCCCTCGACTATGTGCAAACGGCTACCTTGCCGATACCGGGCTTCGATGTGGTGGCGCCCTTCAGCAAGGAAACCGACGGTGGTGAATGGTCGCCCACCTTCACGTTGACTTATCGCATCGCGCCGGAGGCCATCACCTACGCTCGTATTGCGCGCGGCTTCAAGTCGGGCGGCTTCAACGCCGGACCGAGTTCGGATCCGAACCGCATCGAGTTCGAACCAGAGTTCGTAACCAGCTATGAAGTCGGTTACAAGACTGGATTCCTCGATGGGCGCGCTACCTTCGATGGCGCGGTGTTCTATCTCGACTACAGCGACATCCAGCACTCCGACCAGGATGGTGCCGGTTTCTACATCGGCAATGCCGCCTCGGCGCGCAGCTACGGCGTGGAGACGCAACTTTCCCTGCGGTTGCTGGACAACGTCATCTTGAACGGTGGGCTGGGCTACGTGGACGCGGAATACGAGGATTTCGGCGCCCGAAGCGGCAACAAGCTGGCGCGGGCACCGGAGTGGACCGGTTCGCTCAATGCCGACATCAGCTGGCAGTTCGACAATGGTTCGTTCTTCGTGATGCCGGAGGTGGCCTATCGCGGCGCCAACTACGTCGACAGCGCCAACACCAAGGCGTTCGAGCAGGAAGCCAATACGGTCGTCAACCTGCGCGCCGGTTTCGAGAGCAAGGCGGGCTGGTCGGCCGTGGCATGGGTTCGCAACGCCACGGATGAGCGCTTCACCCTCGGCGGGTTCGCCGTCGCACCGATCGTCGAAGCCGTGACCATCTCCGCGCCGCGTACCTACGGGATCGATCTACGATGGGACTTCTAGGCAATACGGCCGTCGGTCCAGGCTTGCGCCGGCGCTTGTATGTCGACCTGTGCCTGTTCAACGCCGTTGCGTTCGGGCTGACCTGGGCGCTGCTGGGCGCGTACATCTATGACGCGCCGGCAGCCACCGGGCTGCTCGGACCGATGCAGCTAGGCTCACCGGTGTTCTACCTGGCGGTCTACGCTCCGAGCATTGCCGCGCTCATCGTCACAGCCTTGCGCTACGGGCGCGCCGGCCTGGCCGATCTGTTCGGCTCGCTGGTCCGGATCAAGGCACGTTGGCTATGGATTGCCATCGCCCTGCTGGGTTATCCGGCGCTGTGGCTGGCGGTTGAGCTGGTGCGCGCGGCGGTCGGCGGCGGCCTGGGGTCGTTCGACTTCAGTCCGTGGCTCGTCGCCCTGCCGCTGGTGCTGCTCGGCGGGCATGTGTTGCGCGATCCCGGTGCGCTGGGCGAGGAACTGGGGTGGCGCGGGTTTGCCTTGCCGCGCCTGCTGGAGCTTGCCGATGCACGTGTCGCCGCCATCGTCCTGGGACTGATCTGGGCGCTCTGGCACCTGCCCGCCTTCTTTCTTGCGAGCCTCTCCCAGTCGAGTGTCGATTTCGGTGTGTTCACCATCAATGTGATCGCGTTCTCGGTGTTGATGACATGGTTGTTCGTCAACACGCGCGGCAGCGTGTTGTGGGCCGGAATCGTGCCGCACATGCTGTTCAACGCCACCTCCAAGGCCGGCATCACGCCGGTCGTATGGGTGACGGTGCTGGCGGCGATCGCCGTGCTGGTCCTGGGCGGCAAGCATCTGCGCGGTCGCGGGCGTCCGTCGGCGCCGCCATCGCAAACGGCGTTCCTGGCGCACAAGGAGCAGGCGGCATGACCCGCAATGCACATACGCTGGAGGAGATGCTGCAACGGATCGGCTCGGAGATCGGCCTGTCCGACTGGCTGCGCGTCGAACAGTCCCTGATCGACGGCTTCGGCCGCTCCACCATGGACATGGATTGGCTGCACGTCGACCCGCAGCGCGCCACCGCCGAAGGTCCCTACGGAGGAACGATCGCCTTCGGCTTCTGGACGCTGTCGATGCTGACGCATTTCTCACATGAGATCGGCATGTGGCCGAGCAATGTGGCCTACGGCCTGAACTACGGGCTCGATCGCGTGCGCTGGCTGCATCCGGTCAAGGTCGGTTCGCGCATCCGGATGCGGTGCCACCTGCTGGATCTTGCCGAGCGCGGCGATGAGCGGTTTCTGATCCGCACCCGCAACACGCTGGAGATCGAAGGGGTTTCGCGTCCGGCACTGATCGCCGAGTGGCTGGGCATGTTCGTGCAGGACACCTCGAGCACGCAACTCGACAGCAAGACGCCGACTCCCACATGAACGACATGCGGCCGCCGGCAGCACCAGGCAGGCAGTCCGATCGCGGATCGATGGCATGAGCAGCAGGGCAAGCGACGCCATGGAGGAAGCCACCGCATCCGCACCGGCAGACACCCCCCCAGCGGGCGCCGAGGCCGGTCGCCTGCGCACCGGACACCTGGCCGCCTACGCCCTGCCGGCGCTGCCGCTTGCCGTCATCGTTTTTCCCTCCTACGCCATCCTGCCGGGCTTCTACGCCCTGCATACGCAGATCTCGCTGGCCACCATCGGCGTGATCCTGATGGTGGCCAGGGTCTTCGACGCCGTCGTCGATCCGGCGATCGGTTACCTGTCGGACGCGACCAATCGCCAGGGTTCGCGCAAGCCATGGATCGTGGCCGGCGCCATCATCCTGTCGGTATCGGTGGTGAAGCTGTACGCCCCGGCGCCCACCGTCGGCCCGGTCTATTATCTGGGCTGGTTTCTGACGTTCTATTTCGGCTACTCGCTGATAGAAATCGCGCACAAGGCCTGGGGCACGGACCTCGCTCGCCATTACATCGACCGCTCGCGCATCGCCGCGAGCCTGGCGATCGCCTTCGGTATCGGCAATCTGGCGTTCGCGGCCGCGCCATTCCTGTCGTCGTCGGGTGCGCAAGCCTACGACGCTGCCACGCTGTCACTGGTCGCCTGGAGCGTCGCGGTCGTGCTGCCGCTGGCGGTGCTGATCGCGGTATGGAGGGCGCCGTCCGGGCAGCCGACGCCGAGCAACCAGGGAGGCCTGTCGGGCCTGATGTCGGCGGTGATCGCCAATCGGCTGTTGCTGCGCTACATGAGCGTATTCCTGCTGACCGGCCTGGGACAGGGCGTGTTCTACGGGCTGGTCTTTCTGTACGTGGGATCGGTGCTGCAACTCGGCGATCGCTTCGCCTGGATACTGCTTGCCGATGCGATCGTGACCTTGGGCAGCATCCCGATCTGGTACGCGCTGATCCGCGGCCTGCAGAAGCATCGCGCCTGGGCACTGGGCCTGTCGATTTCGGCCGTTGCGATCGTGGCCATGTGGGCCTTGCCGGTGGGCGAAGCCGCCTTCCTGCCGCTGATGTTGCTCATCTGCCTGCGCGCCTTCGGCGCCTGCGTCATCTACGTGGCACCCAACGCACTACTGGGCGATGTGGTCGACTACGAGTTGTACAAGCGCAAGGCGAACCGAGCGGCGAATTTCCATGCACTGGTGTCGCTGGTCACCAAGATGACGGCCTCCATCGGCGGCGGGGCCGGACTGCTGCTGGTCGGCCTGCTGGGCTTCGATGCCAAATCGATCAATCCACCGGAAGTGGTGCTCTCATTCAAGGCGGTCGCATTGTTCGCCTCCGCCCTGGTCCTGCTGGGCGGGGCCGCGGCGGTAGTCGGCTTTCCCCTAGATCGCGCGCGGCACGAGGCCATACGGCAGCGGCTTGAAAGGCGGGTGAAGCATGTTACCGGCGCCTGAGCAGCAGGTGCCGGCACTGCGGGCGTTCACCGCCGGGCTCGGGGTCGAGACCAACACGCTTTCCCCCCTGTACATCGATATCGAAGCCTTCGCCCAGACCTTTCTTTTTCGTCCGGGCACGCATCCGGATGCGTTGACGGAAGTGTCGGCTCCGCTATACGTGCTGCGGCAGCGGCGCCAGAGCCTGGGATGGGAGGTCGTGGAAGGGACCTACGCCTTTGCCTTGCCCGCCGGGCGCGTCGGCCGTGCGGCGTACGAGCGCCTGCGTGACGAGATTCTCGAGCAATTGCGCGCCGGCGGACGCTACGACTTCGTCGCCTTGTCGATGCATGGTGCGATGTGCGCCGTCGGCTATGACGATTGCGAGGGCGATCTGCTGGCACGGGTGCGCGCCATCGTCGGGCCCGGCACGCCCATCGGCGTGGAACTCGATCCGCATGCGCATTTGTCGGCCGAGATGGTCCGGCACGCCGATGTGCTGATCGCATTCAAGGAGTATCCGCACACCGATTTCCTGGAACGCGGCGTCGAGCTGATCGACCTGCTGGAACGCTGCGCGCGCACCGGCTGGCGCCCGGCGCGTGCGCTGTTCGACTGCCGCACGATCGGCCGCTTCCATACCACGCGCGAGCCGATGAAGACTTTCGTGCACGACATGACGGCAGCACAGCGACGCCCCGGCGTGGCATCGGTATCCCTCATTCACGGCTTTCCCTGGGGCGACGTACCCGATATGGGCGCGAAGTGCCTGGTGCTCGCGGACGATATCGCCGTGGCACGACAAACCGCCCAGGAATTCGGCCAGCGGCTGATGGCGCTGCGCGAACTCACCTTCACGCCGCCCGCGCCGCTGGAGCAGGCGCTGGATACGGCCTTGTCGTATGGGGAAACACCGGTGGTGCTGGCGGACATCGCCGACAATCCTGGCGGCGGCGCACCCGGCGATGCCACGCATCTGCTGCGCTTGCTGTTGCAACGGCCCGGCATCAGCGCCTGTGTGGGCCCGTTCTGGGATCCGGCCGTGGTGCGAATCGCCCATGCAGTGGGCCTGGGTGGCCGGTGCGAACTGCGCCTGGGCGGCAAATTCGGCGCGGGTTCGGGCCTGCCCTTGGATCTTGACGTCGAGGTGATCGGCCTGGCGGAGGAGGCGTTCCAGTCCTGGGCCGGAACCCGGATGTCTCTGGGCCGCGCCTGCGCGGTGCGCGTCGGCGCCATCGACATCATGGTCTCCTCGGTGCGCGACCAGGCCTACAGTCCCGACTTGTTCGCGGCCGTAGGCATCGATCCGGCGGCGCATCGGCTGGTAGTGGTGAAATCGGCGCAGCATTTCGTCGCCGGCTTCGCCGCGCTGGCACCGAAGTATGTGCTGGCCTCCGGCGGCGGACCGCTGGAAACCGATTTTCGCAAGATCCCGTACCGCCACGTGCGGCGCCCGATCTGGCCGCTGGACGCGCAGGAAATCCCGGGAGCGATCACGGAACAAGTTTCCGGTGAGCGACAGCAGCATCCCGGCGCGCGGCAGCGCTTGCATGACTATCTCGATCTTTGGGCGGCCCTGCGGCCTGACGTGGAGGCGGCGATCGGTCCGTGGCGGATGAGCTATGCGCAACTGAAGCAAGCGGTGGACGAGTGCGCCCAGGCCATGATGGCGGCGGGCGTGCAGCGCGGCGATCGGGTAGCAATGCTCGGCGTGCCCGGCACCGATTTTCTGACCACCTTCCTGGCGGCGGCCTCGATCGGTGCCATCTGGGTCGGTCTCAACCCGCGCTATGCGGACATGGAGCTGGACGCGGTCGTCGCGCGAATCGAGCCGCGGGCAGTGTTCGCGGTCACGACCATCGAGGGTCGTTGCTATCGCAACTGGCTGGAGCGGCTTGCGCCTTGCGTCCTGCCGGTTGCACTGGATGCTCGAGCGGGCGCGGCCGGCCGCTCGCCCGAGGACGTCGCAGCACCCGCCGCCGGGCAGGGGCTCGAGTCGAGCCACTGCAGCGGCGGGCAAGCGAGCGGGGGAGCCGTCATCGGCTACGGCGAGTTCCGGGCCCGCGCCGGCGACGTCACGCCGCAGCAGCTGAAGCATCGCCGCGAGCAAACCGATCCCGCCGATCCGTGCCTGATCGTGTTCACCTCCGGCAGCACCGGCGTGCCCAAAGGGGCGATGATCAGCCATGCCGCCCTGAGCGGTGCGAGCGAAGTTCAATTGCGCGTATGGCCGGCCGAGCCGCTGCGGGTGCTCAACAATCTGCCGATCAATCACATCGGCTGTGTCGGCGACCTGACGTGCTACGCCTTGATCGGCGGTGGCACGGTGGTCTTCTCGCCGCGCTTCGATCCTGCCGACAGCCTGGCGCTGATGCGCCAGGAGCGAATCAGCGTTTGGGGCCAAGTGCCGACGATGTTCCAGCTGACGCTGGATTCGCCGGCGTTCGATGCCGCCGCACTCAAGGATCTGCAGTTGATCTTCTGGGGAGGCGCCCATGCCTCGACGGAACTTGTGCGGCGACTGCACCAGTTGTGTCCGCGCCTCGCCACTTCGTACGGCCAGACCGAAACCGTCGGCTCCATTACTTTCACCCCGGCCGATGCCACCATCGAAATGCTCAGCAGCACCGTGGGTCGTGCGACACCGCCATACGAGGTGCGGATCGCAGGTGCCACGCAAGCGGCGAGTGAGGGCGGCGAGGTGGAAGTGCGTACGCCGTTCGGCATGTCCGGTTACTGGCGCGATCCGCAGGCCAGCGCGCAGGCGGTGACCGAGGACGGCTGGCGGCGCACCGGAGATGTGGGAACGCTGAGCGATGCCGGGGACCTGCGCTTGCTGGGCCGGGTGCACGACGTGTTCAAGTCCGGTGGCTACAACATCTACCCGCCGGAGATCGAGGCGGCGCTGCAGACCCATCCGGAGGTCCGGCAGGCGAGCGTGGTGGGCGCCCCGGATTCACTCTTCGGCATGGTGGTGGTCGCTTTCGTGGTATCCGGCTCGCCACCGCCGCCCGAGGAAGCGCTGCGCGAATATCTGCGCACGCATCTGGCCAACTACAAGGTGCCGAAACGCATCCTGTTCGTCGATGAGCTGCCGCGCCTGCCAGTCGGAAAGATAGACAAGCAGGCGCTGCGCCAGCGCGCCGAGCGCCGATGAGCCTGCAATCCGACGCTT
>JBEBRC010000128.1:0-10135 GCA_040395055.1 Steroidobacter denitrificans | reverse complement strand
AGCAGTTGCGCAAGCCGGATCGATTGCGCCGGGGGGGGCAATCCGGCGCAGCGACGATGGCGCGCGCGGACCGCCCGGCAGGCGCCGGCGGTGCCGAAAGCGCTCCAGCGCGGGGCGGACAGGCCCTGCCCGCCTGCTTATCGGCAGCTTCCATGGGGAGGGATCCGGGGCACTGGTGTACGATACGGCGCTCTGGCGAGAAATTCGTCCGGTGGCTTGTCATAACGTGGCCGCCCGTCCTGCCTCGAAATAACTCGACTGTTGAGCCAGCGGGGGCGTCGCTAGCGACCGCTTGCCCGCCGATGGCCCGCAAGATGGGGCAGGAGGGCTGGCAGCTGCTGTGAAGCGCTGCCGGAACGTCCATTTATTGCTCTTTAGATGGGCGTGCAAATGTTGCACGGGCCGCTTGCAATTTGTTTAGACAAGTCTACCATTGCAAAATGTCCAATAGTCATTGTCGCCTTTTGGCGCGTGATTATGCGGTGGCGAGGCTATTTTTGTGCAAGAACAAGACTGGGGGGGAAGTATGAGAGTCGACCTACGCCGGGTTAAGTACCCGACTATCCGATCGATGCGGCCGAAGGGGTTGGTTGCTGCCGGTGCGGCTACTCTGATGGCGGGCTTGATGCCTGGCATGGCGCAGGTTGCCTACGCGCAAGAAACAGCCAGTCTCACCGTGGACGAAGTGATCGTGACCGGTACCCGTATCGTGCGCGACGGCTACGAAGCGCCGACGCCGCTGACGGTCGTTGGTGCGGAGCAATTTGCGCAGCAGGCGACGCCAAGCGTCATCGATTACATGGCTACGCTGCCTTCCTTTTCCGGCAACTACATGTCCAACAGCACCCAGAACGTAAGTTCTGGCGCGGCCGGCACCAACTCTCTGAATCTGCGCAATCTAGGCACGAATCGGACCTTGGTACTGATTGACGGTCAGCGCGTCGTGCCCTCGACCGTTACCGGCCTGGTCGACATCAGCAACGTGCCGCAGCAACTCATCGAGCGCGTCGAGGTGGTGACCGGTGGTGCGTCCGCCGCCTACGGCTCAGACGCCGTGAGTGGCGTGGTCAACTTCATCCTGGACAAGAACTTCACGGGCTTCAAGGCCGAGGCTTCCGGCGGCTTGACCAGCTACGGTGACGATGAGAATTACAGGGTGTCGGCCACGGGCGGCCTGCCTTTCGCGGATGGTCGCGGGCACTTCATCTTCAGTGCCGAGCATTCTCAGCGTGCCGGTGTCCTGCACGGGGACCGCGAGTGGAACAAGCGCGGCTGGCAGGTCATCAACAACCCGGACTACACGGATACCAATGGTCAGCCACGACGCTTGCTGTTGCCCCAGATCGGGCCGAGCAATGCAACACCTGGCGGCATCATTGTTAGAAGTTTCGTAGATGGCGTCGCTGGAAATGACTTGAGAGGAGCTGCGTTCGGCCAGGGCGGCACGCCTTACCAGTTCAATTTCGGTCCGTTGATCGCGGGCTCCGCGATGCAGGGCGGCGATTGGGAAGAGTCCTCGCTGCATCACGTCGGCGCTGCGTTGCAATCCAAGAGTTCAGCGCAGAATCTGTTTTCTCGTGTGAGTTATGCGATCGGTGACAACACCGAGATCTCGCTGCAGTCGAGCTGGTACAACGGCGACTTCAAGACGCACGCCTATCCGAACGACGCGTACTTCGGCGGCATGATTCTCAATGCCGATCATCCGTATTTGCCCGCGTCGGTTGCCGAGCGCGCGCAAGCGCTTGGCGTTACCCAGATCGAGATGGGACATTCGTTGCGGGACATCGGGCCTGTCATCATCGAGACTGGGCGCGAGGTGGTACGCAATGTGCTCACCATCAATGGCTCGTTCGGCGCCTTCGGTTCCGATTGGAACTGGGATGCCTATTACCAGCGCGGCGAATCGCGCGGCTCGGAAAACGCTGTCAATTCCCTCAATCTGGTTCGCCATGAATTGGCGCTGGATGCCGTGCTCCATCCGGATACCGGCGCAATTGTCTGTCGCTCGACGCTGACCGATCCAAGCAACGGTTGTGTTCCCTACAATCCGTTTGGCATCGGCGTGAACTCCGAGGCGGCGCTGCGCTACTCCTCGGGCCTGGTCTCGCATCGGACGCAGCGCTTCAAGCAGGACGTCGTTGCAGCCTCTGTCAGCGGCACGCCATTCTCCAATTGGGCGGGCATGGTATCGGTGGCCGCCGGGCTTGAGCATCGGCGTGAGTCGGTGACCGGCTCATCGACCGACGCTGATATGGCTGGTGAATTTTTCGCCGGCAACTATCGCCCCACGCTTGGCAAGTACGATGTCACGGAAGGCTTCCTGGAAACGGTCGTGCCTTTGTTGAACGGCAAGCCATTCGCTCAGGCGCTCGACTTCAATGCCGCCCTGCGTTTGACGGATTACAGTACCTCTGGCTCCGTTGAGACCTGGAAGGCTGGTTTGACCTGGTCGCCGATCGACGATCTTCGTTTTCGGCTCACTCGCTCGCGAGACATTCGCGCTCCGAACTTGAACGATCTGTTCAATGCTGGGCTGCGCGAGAATAACCAGGTCGTCGACCATGTGCTCGGGCAGGCGGTTGCGGTTGAAAACATCACCAGCGGCAATCCGGCTCTGAAGCCCGAGGAGGCCGACTCGCTCGGTATCGGTCTTGTATTCCAGCCGTCTTTCGCCCCTGGTTTCAACATGTCGGTCGACTACTGGGAAATCGACCTGGGCGGCGCTATCAACACCGTGACCCCACAGCAAGTGGTTGATATGTGCTTCCGTGGCAACGCTGCCTTCTGTGCCGCCATCAACGACGGCCAGCCATTGCGCGCCACCACCGGCGCCGATCGCAACACCATCAGGCGCCAGCCGTTCAATCTCGCCAAGCAGCTGGTGCGCGGTATCGACATCGAGATGGGCTATCGATTGCCGATGGCGGTGTTTGACGGTGACCTGGGCTTTAGAGCCTTGGCCAGCAAGTCGCTCGAGAACTACACCGACAATACACTGATCACGCCTACCGATAGTTCAGGTCAGAACCAGGGCGGCGGGCCTGCCGAGTGGCGCTGGAGTGCGGCGGTGAATTACAGCAAGGAAGCGTTTACCGGCTCGTTGAGCGCACGTGGCATCAGCTCGGGCGTCTACAACAACACGTTTATCGTGTGTACGTCCGGATGCCCAACCGCAACGCTGGACAACCCAACGATCAACAGTAACTACATCCCAAGTGCGTATTACCTGGATTTGGCGCTGACCTATCAGCTTTTCAATCGCTCCAGCAATGACGTGGAAATGGAGGTGTTTTTCAACGTGAAGAACATTGCCAACAAGGATCCAGTCATTGTCGTTGGCGGGCCAAGCGGTTTGCCGTTTGACACGCTCTCCACGAATTCCGGTATTTACGACACTCTTGGACGCGTATTCCGTACCGGATTCCGCATCAAGATGTAGTGTTGCGAGATGTTGAAAAAGAAGTGAGGGAGACGCTCCCTCACTTCGACTTTCAGCTAGGGGGCGGTTGAAAAACGGATGCAAACGGACGCCAACGGACGTTTGTATTCGATGTTTGCCATGCCTGCATGGCTGGCAGCTTGGTAGCGAGCACCATTAGATGCGTAAAGCGCCAGTGGCATTTATCAGGGCGGAATCATTGCTGTCCGCTGATCCATGCCTTGCTCGATGCCGGGATGTCATCGGGCATATCGATCGAATTTTCCGGATGCCGTCCCAGGCCCCCTGGGCTACATCGATCTACGTCATTTTTGCTGCAATGCAGCGACGTTTGGCGAATACACGCACTTTCGGGTCGTTGTTAAGTATAAATGTCCCGTCATCCGGGGCGTTTGGGTGTGTATTGTTTGATCCAAGAGCCGTGAGCCGAAAAATCGTGAACTGACACGTCCTTGTGTTGTCCAATCCGGTAACCGGTCTGGCGGCGGGGCGTAACGTATGAATCGCAGAGCAAAGTATGCCAGCAAGAAATGACATGCGGAAAGAGGTTGCAGTGCTCCGAACCCGTTGGGCTGCATTCATATCGATCGCTGCCCTCGCGCTTGGCGGCTGTTCCTCGGGCGAACCGGAGAACAGTGCCTCGATAGCGAGGGTCCGATTGCTCAGCGCTGAGCAATTTTCCGCCACGATCAAAGATATCTTCGGGCAAGACATCAGCGAGCAAGTCCCTGTGTCGTTCCCGCCGTTCACCAGAACCAGCGGTCTGTTGTCATCCGGTGCATCCTCCATCGGCATGACGTCGGATCAGATTCAGCAGCTGCAGCAATCTGCCGTCTCTATTGCCGCCAAGGTGGTGGACGAAGAGCACCGGGACTTTCTCGTCCCCTGCAAGCCTGCGGCGGCAGATGCCGCGGATACGGCCTGCGCCACCCAATTCTTCACGGAAGTCGGGCGGTTGCTGTACCGTCGTTCGATCGAAGGCGCCGAGCTTCCGCGTTTGGTCGAGGAGGCCGGCTTGGCGGCCGATGAGCTCAAGGACTTTTATGCGGGCCTGGCCAGCGTGCTGGAAGGCGTGTTGATCAGCCCGGAAGTCCTGTTCATCACCGACATTGCTGAGCCGGATCCCGATAATAAGGGTCAATACCGCTTGGACGCGTACTCCCTGGCGTCTAGGCTGAGCTTTTTCCTTTGGAATGCAGCTCCCGATGACGAGTTGCTGCGCGCCGCCGAAAGCGGTGAGTTGCACACCACCAAAGGCAGGCAGCGTTCGGTTGACCGAATGCTCGCGAGTACTCGGTTGGCCGATGGTGTCCGGGCATTCTTTGACGACATGATGGGCTTTGACAACTTCAACAGCCTGGCTAAAGACGCGATCGTTTATCCAATGGTAACGGGTGCGACGCTGGCCGATGCCAGAGAGCAGACTTTACTGACCGTCGTCGATCACCTGGTGGCGAAGAAGAGGGATTATCGCGACCTTTTCACGACACGAAGCACCTTCATGTCGATGAATCTTGCTGTCGTTTATGACATCCCGACCGTCGGCGACGGTTGGGTACCGTATGAATTCCCGGCCGAAAGTCAGCGCGACGGATTGTTGACCCATGTGAGTTTCCTCGCGTCCCATGCGCACTCCGTCAGGAGCTCCCCGACCCTCAGGGGCAAGGCGCTGCGAGAACTCTTTCTTTGCCAGATCGTTCCGCCGCCACCGCCCGATGTCGACTTCTCGCTCCTGGAGGACGCCGGTGACGTGCCTACCGCTCGCGAGAGGCTCGACATTCATGCCTCGAATCCCTCCTGCGCCGGCTGTCACCTGATTACCGATCCAATGGGATTGGCGCTGGAGAATTTCGATGGTGCGGGCCGCTATCGCGACACCGAGAACGGTGCCGAGATCGATACCACCGGTAACCTGGATGGTGCGTCTTATACGGACGTCATTGGCCTCAGCAAGGCGCTGCGCGATCACCCGGCGTTACCATCGTGTCTCGTCAGAAGGGTATACAGCTATGCCACCGGTGGGCCAGTTTCGATCAGCAACGATCGGGACGTGCTGGAATACTTCAACGACAGATTCGAGAAGCATGACTACAAAGTGCCGGATTTGCTGCGTGAAATCGCACTCAGCGACGCATTTCTTAAAGTCCGGTATGAGGCGCCGAAAGCGGCCACTACAACGACAGCTTCGGGCCCAACTCAGGATGGTGAGTCGTCGGAGTCGATAGCGCGCGTGAATCATGCGCCCCAGGGTCACTGAAGCGATAAGAGACTACGATAGTAGGCGGCAGAGGAGGTAATTTGCGTGAAGAACCTAACTAGACGTCGAGTATTGAGGGGCATGTTGAATGGCGGTGCAGTCACCGTGGCCCTGCCGCTGCTGAACTGCTTCCTGAACAGCAATGGCACGGCATTGGCTTCCGGAGCACCGATTCCTCTGCGCTTCGGTACCTGGTCGTGGGGCCTCGGCATGAGCGAAGAGATCTTCGTGCCCAAGAAAACCGGTGCGAATTTCGACTTGCCGCCAGAGATTGCTTCGCTGAAACCCATTCAGAAGCACATCAACTTGTTTACCAATTACCACGTATTCAAGGATGCCGCGCCCAACTTGTGCCACGCAACGGGCTGGATCATTCTGCGTTCCGGAATAGCGCCGATGAGCTCGTCCAACCGGCCGGGTGAAACGATCGACGTCACGGTTGCCCGAAAAATCGGTAATAGCACTCGATTCCGCATTCTCAGCGCTAATGCAACCGGGGATGTGCGCGACAGCTTCAGCTATGAGGGTGGTAATTCGATCAATACCCCGGAGTGGTCTCCACTGCGCTTCTATCAACGCCTGTTCGGTGAGGACTTCCAGCATCCGAACGCCTCCGAGTTCAAGCCCGATCCGCGCGTCATGATCAGGAAGAGCGTGCTCTCGGGAGTGCTGGAGGAGTCGAACGCTCTGTCGAAGAAGATAGGTACCGAAGATCGAGCTCGGCTGGACCAGTACATGACCGGGTTGCGGGACCTGGAGCGTCGCTTCGACTTGCAGCTTTCGAAGCCTGATCCCAGGGAAGCATGCGTGGTCGCGCCCAAGCCGGAGGACATGGAGTCGGGCCTCGACGCCGATATGGTGCAGAAGCGGCATCGCTTGATGACCGATCTCATGCTCTCCGCAGTGGCGTGCGACCAGACTCGTGTCTTCAACATGTTCTATGCCGCCGCATTTTCGGCAACGACAAAGCCTGGATACGACAAGCCACACCACACGGCGACGCACGAAGAGGCGGTTGTCGAGTCAGAGAAGTGCCAGCCGAACGTGTCGTGGTACACCCGCCGGGCAATGCAGGAGTGGGCGTATTACGTTGAGGCGATGTCGAAGATCAAGGAAGGCGACGGGACCATGCTGGACAACGTGCTGGTCTATGCCTTGACCGACCAGTCTTTTGCCAAGACGCACGCCATCGAAGGTATTCCCATGTTTACAGCAGGCACGGCGCAGGGACGTGTCAAGACCGGACTGCACCTCGACGGTGGCGGAAGTCCCGGTTGTCGCCTGGGCTACACGGCGCAGCGATTGATGGGGCTGGATATTCCTTCGTGGGGCAATCAGAGCAACAACACGTCGAAGGAGATTGGGGAAATCCTGGTTTAGACGTCTTGGCCGATTCGCTTCCTGCCGCCCATCCCATCGCAAGGGTGGGCGGCAGATGCGGTCTGGCGACGATGGGGCGGAAAGTCGCGTGTCTGTCGGGCGAAGAAGAACAGAAGGAGAATTTGTGAGTTCGAACTCAAAAGTCACGAACATGAACCGCCGGCCATGGTGGGTGCTGGGAGTGATCTCGTCCGGCGCCTTGTTGCTACACGCAGCGGCTGTTTCGACCGCGGCCGCGGCTGAAACAACCTCCATCGAGCAGTATGTCGAAGTGCCCATGCCTCCCGGGTTCCGCGTCGAGGTGTCGCCCACCGAGGGGCCGGTGTTCGCGGATGAAAACGGCCGTACGCTGTACATATGGCCGCAGAGAATCCTGCGCAACGGCTATGCGGGCGAGACGCCTGGCAATCCCAATTGCTACGGCGAGGTCAGGAAGCATTCGGCTGGGTTGATGAGCCCGTATCCGCCCGACCTGGAGTTGCCGGAACTCGACACGCGTCCCAGTTGCACGGACCTTTGGCCACCTGTCCTGGCGGGAGCGGGAGCGGAAACGGTAGGCAAGTGGACGACGGTCGATCGCAAGGATGGTACGAAGCAGTGGGCCTATGACGAGCGTCCTCTTTATACATCCGTGCTCGACAAGGAGGCAGGGGACGCGCTCGGAGGTACGACTCGTCGCGTCGGAGGGGCGCAACCGGTTACTCGAACTCCGATCGGCCCCCCGTCCCTGGTACCGCCCGGCTTCAAGGTGCGAACGACGTTGAATGGTCGACTGCTGACCACCGACAGCGATCGATCGGTGTATGCGTTCGACAAGGATACGGCGGACAAGTCTGCCTGTGACGCAGCCTGCATGCGCAGCTGGACGCCGATTGTCGCGCCGAACCGGGCCAGACCGCAGGGCGAGTGGGCGCTGCTGGAGCGATCGCCGGGGGTCAAGCAATGGGTCTATCGGGGAAAGCCCGTGTATACGCATAACGCCGATTCTGGAGCGGCACGCCAGGAAGGCAGCGATGTGCCGGGGTGGAGCAATGTCTATACCCAACTTGCACCGCCGCCGCCGCCCGAATTTACCATCCAGGAGACCATGTCGGGGACGGTCCTGGCGGACTCGCGCGGCATGACGATCTATCTATACAGCTGTGGCGACGACTCCTACGATCAGTTGAGCTGCGAGCACCCGACGGATACCCAGGTCTACCGCCTGGCGGTGTGCGGTGGGACACAGGAAAGGTGCATGGAAGTCTGGCCATACGTCATGGCGGAGGCCGGCTCTGCCTCTGCGAACAGAGCATGGACCGTGATGGCGATCGATCCGGCTACGGGTCACCTGGCCAAGGACGGGCAGCAGGACGCGATCAATGTCTGGGCCTTCAGAGATCGGCCGGTCTTTACCTACTATCGCGACATCGTTCCAGGTGACGTGCAGGGTGCGGGAACGGGAGAGTGGCGCGGCGGGCGCAACGGTCTCTTGGCTTTCTGGATACGGGACGACTTTTTCGGCGGCGGTCTTTGAGCGCCTTGGTCATGAGTCGGAGGAACACCATGAGACAGCTATCGATGACAGGTCGCGACTACCGAAGACTGGGGCTTCTGGCATGCGTGTCCAGTGCCGCGCTTGGGTTCATGGGGGCGGCGACAGCGGCGGAACACACGACGGCACTCAAGAACGGCACGATAGGTTATGTGCTGACCGATTTGTTCTGGTCCGTGTACCAGACGCCGACCGCCAAGGAAGAATGTCCTGAAGGATTCAATCTCGGCCCGCGAGAGCAGTTTGGACTGTTGTTCCCCGCATCCAAGAAGCGAACGGTGCTGGATACGCATTTGAAGTACGAATTGGATACCTGGCATCCGACGAGCGATCCTGACCCGTTGCCCTTTCATGAAGTGCAGGGGAAGTTCTCGTATGGGATGAACCTGGATGGCAAGATCGATGACAACGATTTCGTCCATCCCGTGAGCGGCGAACAAGGGATAGATAATCAAGTCTACCGGGCGGTTGGTTGCATCATTGGCTTTCGCGGACCCGATGGCGTCGAGTACATCTTCCAGAATAAAGGCATCGCTACCGGGCGCTTCAACAGGACCATGATCGAGGTTTCAGGCGTCGACAGCCTGACCAATGACGATAGCGTTCAGGTCACCATCTATCGCGGTATCGATCGGCTGCTCACCGACGCGACCGGCAACACCATCATGCCCGGCGGTTCCCAGCGTATCGACACACGCTGGGGTTCGAAGATCGTACGGCAGATGGCGGGCCAGATCGTCGATGGCGTCCTGACGACGGAGCCAATTCTCGACGTCGTAATTCCGTGGCAGAACCTTGGCGTCCCAAGCATTCAGCTGATTCGGGATTTTCGCATGCAGCTGAAACTCTCGGACGACAGGGCGGAGGGACTGGTTGCCGGCTATGCGGATGTCGACACCTACTATACCCAGCTGCTTAGAAACGATTCGACGCATCATCTTGCAGACGGGCAGACTTCCGGCATTTCGTTGCGAAAATCCCTGGGGCGTCTGGCCGATGCCTATCCAGATCCTCAGACTGGTGACAACACGGCGATTTCGACGGCCCTCGACTCCAAATGGGTTCAGGTCTACATCCAACATCCGGACGGTGACGAGGCCAAGGCGCAATTTACGAAAAATGCGCTTGAACAGGTGGAGCAGGACCGTATCGCTCGCAGCAATGCGTCAAACGATACACACAGGCAGGCATCGGGTTCAAAGGCGGCCAGTGTGCCGACGGCGAGATAAGTTCAACAGCGCTTGAAAACTGGCGTGCCGAGCGCTCAGGCGCGCCAGGTGTAGTTCTCCCTCAGCCAAGACTGCCGCATGACCGGCGTGCCTCGGTGCGCCTTCCTGCAGTTCGGCCTGCATGCCGCAGTGGTCGCTGATCGCAATAGTATTTCGAATCAATCAATCGAGTTCAATTATCGTGACAGACGCATCTTCCCTCTCCAATGCAGAAATGTTGGCTCGTCGAACGGCTGCCGTTGCACGCGGTGTAGCGTCCGCGACCACGCTATTTGCGGCGACGGCGGAAAATT
>JBEBRC010000127.1:0-10160 GCA_040395055.1 Steroidobacter denitrificans | reverse complement strand
AGTTGAGAATCAAAGCAAAAGACTACATCGCTATCGTTGCAGCAGGATTGCTGACTTGTGTAGGGCAGCCATCGACCGGTAGTCGGCCGATCGCTCCGGCATCGCTCGAACCGGTTCTATCTGAACGACCCGATCACTGTGCCGATGCCTGCTGTTGTTCCAGGCGAAGCTCTTCGGCGCGATACCTGTAGTCGTCGATCAGATTCTCGAGCTGTACCCGCTTGAGCTTGGTAAAGGGCTCCCTTTCGGTCACCGACGACCAGAAGCCGCGACTCTGCATTCTGTCCAGGACCTCGTCATTGAGAAGATACAAGGCGGCGTTGCGATCGACACAGGTCGAGAATTCTCGCTCCTTCGTCACCAGTTGACTGGTCACTGTCGCCCGGTCGGTCTCGACTTCGCGCAAGGTCTGTGCAGTCTCACGGAACTTCGCGACCAGATCTTGCAACTGGTCGCGCGTGCGCTCCAGCTGCTCCTCGCTGCTCTGCTGCGCGGCCTGGCCACGGCCCGCCGTTGCCTCCAAGGTGCGATTGCGACTTTCCAGCGAGCTCTTCGCCGAGTTCGCACCCGCCAGCTCCTTTCTCGCCTGCTCCAGCTCCTGCTTCAGCTCGACGACCTCGGCTTGCAGCGCCATCCGCTCGTTGGTGAGTTGCTGCAACTGCTGCGCGACACGGGCATCTGCATTGCCGCTGCGCTCGGTCTGCGCCTGGACCATGACAGGCGCCGTGGTGGGAACCAGCACCAGGATCGTCATGGCGACGACCCGCAGCAGATCGGCGATCCGGGCTCTTGCACGCGTCATGAATCAAATACCCGTTTTGTCAGAAGCGACCATTCAAGTCGAGCTGCCACGTATCGATGCCCAGTGGCGGTCCATCGATCTCGTTCGTGGTCAGATACCTCAAGCGCAGCGAGGTCCCTCGCGACAGACCCAGATCCAATCCGATCTGATAGCCCTTGGCATCCGTACCGCCCAGATGGAAATCCGAGTCGGCGAAGGCATCCAGCACCGCATCGCGCTGCAGGTAGCGGTAGAACACGAACGCCTGCCAGTCCCAGCGGGCAGACAACTCGGGACGTCCCACTATCACACCCGCTTCGTAACCGTCCGTACGCTCATCGATGGCGATGCCCGTGCGTTCGAATACCTGCTGCGAATCCCAGCCGAGGTTCTTGACGTACTCGCCACCGATCGCGACCTTCGTCCCGCCGAAGCCCAGGTCGAGCCAGAGGCTGGCGGTCGCCAACTCGTAATCCCCCGCCAGCGCGTATAAGTTGGTGGAATTGTCGAAATCGTTGCGGATGTCGAACAATGTGTTGCCCTTTTGCAGGAAGGCAGGCGCGGTGTAATCGTATATCGTGCTGTCCAGGGTATTGCGCACGCCCGTCACGTTGTCGTAGGCGTAGTACCCTGCTGCGAAGCGCAGCCGTGACTGCGTGCCGAAAGGGAACTCGGCACCGAGCTGGCCGGCGAACAGCCACTTGTCGTCCGACGACAGCTCGACCTCCTGCAGGGGGAAGGCGCCAACGCTCAGGAACAGCCCACGCTCCATGCGCCCCGGATCACTGCCGAACAGATCCAGCGCATAGGTCGCCGACACACCCTCGAAGGTGACGTCGTTGTCCCAGATCAGTTCGCTGTTCGAGACGAAAGGATTGGAGAATCGACCGAGCCGCAGATCGAATTCACGATTCTTCGCTGCGTTCACGGGATTCCAGATGACCGCGGCCTTGTCGACATTCAGCTCCCAGCGGCCGCCGTAGTTGCCCAGGGTCTGATTGGTCGAGACCGGCGAGCGTATATTGCCGCTGGCAAGCCGCGCATCGATCCTGAACGAGTTGCCGAGATCGGCGATGAAACCGGCGCGCAGCCGTCCCCTGATGAGATGGCGGTCCTCGCTGGTATTCAGCAATGCATGCTCGGCGGCACGGCCACGGCCGCCTCGATCGTTCACTTCATTGAAGTCGAGATAGGTATTCAGAGCGTTGTCGCTCGAATACAGATCTCCCTGTGCCCGAACGCGCACGTCGCCATACAGGCGCACCTCCTTGATCCACTCCGGCAGGGCGCCAGGCACACCCCAGCCGTCTGACTTTGCCTGCGCGACCACCGCCTGCGCCACATCGTCCTTGATCTGCGCGCTGACCTGCTCGCTGATCTGCTGCTTTACGATCTCGGGCACATGAGTGACGCGCACGGCATCCGACTCAGCGGCATCCCGTTCGGCGCGCACGCGCGCATCGCTGGCTGCCTTGTCCTGCGCCGCCGCGACCATGGCCTCGGCCTGATCGCGCGTCATCACGCCCTTTTGCACCAGCGCTTCCAGCAGGTTGATGACCGTATTGCGCACTTCCTCGAGCGCGCGCGCCTCCGATGACTGCGCCAGGGAGGGAACGCTTGCGCTCAGAAGCGCCATGGCCACCGCCACTCGCAATGAACCCGCCACTGATTTGTCAACAAGGAGTTTGACAGCTCGGGGGTTGTCGGTCCGGAATGCGGCCCTTGGGCGCATCCATGAATGATTGACCAATGTCACCAGATTTTCCTCGTCACGTTCGACCTGTCGGCTTCATTTCGCTACCCACTGTGCCCAGCGCCCCCCAGGCGCCCACCAAGGCGTCCACCGAGGCGTTCGCCCATGGGCGCCGGCACGAGGCCGGCAATCTTACACGCGGGCCCTCGTTCATTCGTACCTCTGCCTCGATTCTGCGCCGCGCGACTCGAGCGCGAGCCGCGGGACCGGGCGTCATCCGCCAGATGCCCGATCACCCCCGGGACACGATCCTCAGGGTGATCGGCTGCGGCATTTCCAGCGGCGGCGCCTGGCGCACCCGCAACATGCCTCCGAGTGCCTGCTGGATCGCGGAGTCCAGCTCCCGATTGCCGGTCGAGCTCTGCAAACTGATACGATCGACCTCACCGGCATTCGTCAACCACACGCGCACCGTCACCTGATAATTGCCCCGGCGCACGCGCTCATCCTCCTCGAGCGCCGCCAGAATACTGTCCTTGACCATGACGGTATACCAACCGAATCCTGTCCCCCCCAGGCCAATTTCTCGCCCCCCCTTGCGGGCCGCCAGGCCGAATCCATCGGAACCGGCGACGCCGTCGGCATCGAGTCCGAGCTGCTCGGCTGGCGAGGAATCATCCGGCAGCGCCTCCTCCGGTGCCTCCTGTGGCAACGGCTCTTCGATCTTTTCTTCGGGTGGCGGTGGCGGGGGCGGCGGCTCTGGCGGCGGGGGTGGCGGACGAATCAGCTGCACTGTCTGCGCCGTCGCGCGCTGCGGGCCCTCCGGCTTGTCCTGCATGAAACCACGAATCATCCACAACAGAGCGAAGACCACCAGCAGGACGATCGCCACGCCCACGATCGTCGGCAGGTGGCGCACAAATGGATGCTGCTGTTTCGACACGCCGGTTCACTTGACCACGCGTTGCGTGACCAGACCCAGTTGAGTGATCTCAAGACGTCCGACTATGTCCAGCACATCGACGACCTTTTGGTACTGGATCGTCGCATCCGCCTTGACGATGAGCGGCAGGTCCGGATCGGCCGCCTTGTACTGCGTCAACAGTCGCTCGAGTTCTTCCAGGGTGACCGGATAGGTATCGAGATAGATCGTGCCATCGGCGGTGATCGACACCGCCTTGGTCTTGGGCTTGGCGATCGCCGGCGTTTCGCTCGCCTTTGGCAGATTGACGGTGATGCCCTGCACCGAGGCGGTGGTCATGATGATGAATATGACCAGCAGCACATAGGCGAGATCGAGCATCGGGGTGATGTTGATCTCGTCATATACATCTTGCTCTTCGGCTGAAGCTGACATCTGCGGTTTCCGTTAGGAGTAGTGTTCGGCGATCCGTGTCACGAACTCATCCACGAACACGCGCATGTCGGCGTTGATTTCCTTGATCTTGGTGTTCAGCCAGTTGTAGCCGAACAGCGCCGGAATCGCCACTGCCAGGCCGGCGACCGTCGCCGCCAGCGCGGCGGCGATGCCCGGCGCGATGGCATTGACATTGACATCGCCGCTGGCTGCGATGGCGGCAAAGGTGATCATGACGCCGACCACGGTGCCCAGCAGGCCGAGGAAGGGCCCGCCGGAAATGGCGATCGTCAGCAGCACCATCTGTGACTGCAGCTTCTGGGTCAGGCGCACCTGCGTGGCGTCCATGGTGGCGCGGATCGCCGCGATCGCCTGCGGCGACAGGGTCGTGACCGCACGCGAGCCCGCTGATTTCAGCCCGATGCGCCCGGTCATCTCCTGCACCCCATGGTGATACAGCCGATACAAGGTGGACACCCGGTATTCGTCGCCCTCCTCTTTCAGATGGACGAACGGCGACTCGTCCAGCGCCGCATCCCCTGGCGCACTGTCGTCCTCCGGCTTGTCGAGTGCGGTGGGATCGCCCTTCAAGCGCTCGAACTGCTTGAGAAAGAGCGCATTCGCCTTGCGCACCCGGCCAAGGAACACGGCCTTGCCGATCATGATGAGCATCGCGATCACGAACATCACGGCCAGGATCACGATCACCACCCAGCCATCGACCGTGACGTTCTTCATGGTGATCACCATGTACGACTGGCCGCCGCCTTCCTTCTGCGCATCGCCCCCGTACACGACCAGCGGCGCTTCCTGCCCCTGGCTGAGCGCCGCGGCCTGGAGCCACTCCAGCGTGCGCGGGACATTGGCCGCCTGGACTTCATCCATTTCGCCGATCAGGAAATTCGATCCGGCCGCAGCACCGCCGATCGTCAATGTGCCAACAAGTTCTGGAATGTCAGCAGACGTCGCGGCGACTTCAGTCCCATCGACGAACAGCGCCAGCCGGTTCGCGGTCAGTGTCGCGGCAAGATGATGCCACTGGCCCGTAGTCAGGGCTTCGGATGATTGCGCGGTTGCCGAAGCTTGTCCTGGCGACGTCAGCGAGGCGAACACCTGCGCGCCGTTGACGCCCAGCACGAAGGTCCCATTGCCGGTGTCATCGGCCAGCTCGAAGACATAGGCGTCCGTCTGGGGCGCGTCGATTCGCAGCCAGCTCGAGAAGGTGGCGCCCCTGCCCGGCAGGATGCGCAATGACGCGCTCGAAGGCACCGTGATCGCACCATCGCCGAGGAAGCTCGCGCCGCCACCGATCAGCGAGGCGGGATTGTGATCAGCGGTGAAGGTGTCCGCGTTGTTGGCATGGGCCGTCGCATCCTGCGGCGCGCCATCGTCGCCGAAGTGCAGTACCAGTACCTGGTTCGCGTCATAGGTGCCGCCCACGTCCGCCCCGGACGGCGCCTTGGGGTTGCCATAGTAAAGATAGATCTTCTCGCTCGCCGACGCCCCCGCCAGCCTTGGCACCTTGACCCAGATGAAAGCCAGGTTGTTGGTGACGTCGTAGCGCTCGAGATGAAACTTGAGCGGCGTCTTGTCATCGCCGGCGATGAAGCGCAGATCCGAACCGTCAGGCTTGGTGTCGGCGAAGTAGCCGAAATTTCCCAGGTGCAGTCTGATCAGCACCGATACATCGGCAGGGCTGCCGGCAATGTTGGCACCGGAGGCCGACAGATCGAGCGTGATCTCCTTGCGGAAATTCCACTCATCGTTCCACCAGGCATGGGCGGCCAGCGGAGCAATCAGCAACAGCAATGCAGCGAGCTTGCGCACGAGTTTGGAATCCTTCGACCGGTGATGATTGTCTGTTTGTCGACGGCCCGCGAAGGCGCGGGCGACCCATCTTGTGCACCAAGATGCGCCGAGCAGATCCACGGCTTGAATGTCAGCGCGCGATTATGGAATGGCCTTGTGATGGTTTCGTTACAGGGCGCTATCGACCGAGAAATGGAGCATCCAAGCCGACTCTATCCCTGCAGCAGATCGGCCATCAGCGATTCGCCGCTGCCGCCTGGGGTGAAAACCGCTGCTCCAGTGCCTGGATCAGTTGTTCCGGCGGCATGTAGCCACCGATCGCGCCGCCGTCCTCGAGCACGATCATGGGCGTGCCCTGCACGCCCATCTGCTCGCCGAGCCGATAATCGCTGTGGACGATCGTGGTCGCACATCCCTGCGGACCGACGACGGCTTCACCAAGCTTGGCTCTCGTCAGGGCCTCGTTACGGTCCTGCGAGCACCACACCGCTTCCATGGTCTCCCAGGTGGGCGTATTCGGGCCGGAGCGTGGAAACGCCGCATAGCGCACACTGATGCCCAAGGCGTTGTACTCTGCAATCTGGGAATGGAGCTTGCGACAATAGCCACAGTCGACATCCGTGAACACCGTGATCGTGTGCTTCGGCGTGGCAGCAGAGAAGGTAATCAACTGGCTGGGGTCGAGCTTGTTCAGCATGGCGCGACGCTCCTCACCCCGCCGCACGTCGCTGAGATTCTTGCGGGTGGCAACCTCGAACAGGTCGCCCCGGATCAGATACTTGCCATCGCCCGTGACGAAGGCGGATCCGCCGTCCAGGCGGACCTCGAACAGACCAGGCACTTCCGAGGCGCGGATCTGATCCTTCTGCAATCCCGGCAGCTGTTCCAGCAATGCAGCATGCACCTGATCCGTCGAACCTGCGGCAGCAGGCGAGGTAGACGCCAGGCACGCCAGGATCGTCATGAGCGCCGAAATCCACATTCGTCCCTGACGGGTCCGTCTCTGACTGGCCGCACCCCGACTGCCCTGATCAAGTAAAACCGTCAGGTCCATCGGCGTCCGAACATCCTGGGGCGCCGCCTCGGCGCGCGTCTGCATCCGCGATCCAGCCGCAAGCTTGTCGCCACAATGACGTGGGCCGGACCAGAAGCTCGATGGGCGAAAGGCGGTCGCGATGAGTGGCATGTCTGACTCTCTGTGCCCTGCGTGCAGGATCTGTGATGAATACGTCAAAGTGATGACCTGTCAGTTGTCAGTTGCCAGTTGCCAGTTGCCAGTTGTCAGTTGTCAGTTGTCAGTCGAGCGACTGCCGCTTGAGACAATCGATATCGTCCTGACGGCAGTTCTCCTCGCCCAGGCCAATGACAAACACATCGAGCCAGGACAGCGCCGCTTCGGCCAGCGAAGCTTGCTGCGGGTTCTGCTCGCCGCCGCCGTCCAGCGATGTGGTTGCCGCGCTGCTGGCGCTGCTGCCCACGGCACTGACCGCCGCCAGGCTGGCACCCAGTCCGCCCGCATCGACCGGCACGCCGACCGAGACGCCACTGACCTGGATGTTGTCCGCCCCCAGTACCGCGGTGGCGGCGATGGTGAGATTGCCCGCGACGATGCCCGCGTCGCCGGCATTCACCACACCGCGCGGCGCGAACAGATCGACGTTGCCGGGCTCACGTCCTGGCGTACTCGCCAGGGTCTGGATGCCGCTGCCCGCCAGCGCCGGCGGGAACACGACGATCGGCGCGCCCGTCAGCGGATCGAACGAGATCTGCGGCGGCGGTGCGGAAATAGCTGTCTTGGCGCCGCGTCCGGCGTCGATGTCACCCTGCGTGGCCCAGACCAGGATGTCGCCGCCGTCGGCGGCGAATACGCGCGATTCGTTCACCAGGAAGTCGTAGAAGCTCAACGCGCTGACACTGCCGGCACGCTGCGCGACGATCCCCAGGTCGGCGGGGCCCTTGTTCAGGTTGAAGGCCGTCGGCGGGCTGGCGAGGCCCGCGTTGATCTCGCCCCCCGGCGCCAGCAGCCGAATGTCGCCGTCGTCCATGGTGTAGATCTGGCTGAAATACAGCCGCATGTCACCCACGTAGGGGTTGATCTCCCCCGCCTCCAGGTCCGGGTTGGCGCCCGGGTAGAACGTGGTGAGCGCCGCGAAGGCGCGGGTGAAGTCGTTGTTGGTCTCGCCCGGCTGCGCCGCAGCGCGCCCCGAGACCCGCAGCTCATTGAACAGCATGCGCTCCAGCACTGGCGACTGTTCGAGGGCGGACAGGGCGCGGAAGGCGCCCAACGCCTCCTCGAAGCTGCCCACCTCGACCCCGCGAGACTGGACGTACGCCTGCAGCTCGGCGCGGTATTGCGCGGATTCCTTGGGATACGCGTCGGCGAACTGCAAGGACATCAAGTAGTGATCAATGAACGCGGCATGATCGAGCGGGCGTGCCGCCGTGCCCACCTGCACGCTGATGTCCGCGCCGCTGGCGGGCAGGGCCGGATTGTTCAGGTTGCCCCAGGTGCGGATGCCCTCCGAGGCCTGCAGGTCCAGATCCCGGCCCGCCCGTATCGCCAGGGTCCCCGGCCCGTCGAGCAGGATGCGCCCGAGATCGCGCTGGACACCGCCGGCGGCATCGCGCTGCAGCGGATAGCGCAGGTCGCGGCCGGCGATCACCGCCGAGACGTCGCGCGCCTGAAGGTTCTGGGCATCCAGGCGCAGGCCCAGGATGTCGCGGCCCGCCACCACCCGCATCGGCTCGGCCGAGTAGATGCCGGTGGTGCCGCCGGACATCAGCACATCGCCGGTTCTGGCAACCACGCGCGAGGGTTCGAAGTCGGTGCGGCCCTGCCGCAGCCGCTCCGGCGCCGGCGCATGGAAGTCGACCTTCCACTGGCCCAGATTGAGGGAATCACTGTTGCGCATCACATCCTCGATCAAGGCTGTGTTGACCCGGGGCGCTGCCAGGGACGGCAGGAAGGCTGGATCGGCATCGGAAATGATCACTTCCACACCGGAACCAAACAGCACGTCCTCGTAGGCCAGCAGTTCCAGGCCGCCGCGACTCGCCGGGAACAGCGAGAACGAGCGCTGCATGGCGACGTCACCGCGCAGCGACGTGAGTGAGACATCCGCGGGATACAGTACCTGCGAATACTCGCCCCCCACCACAGTGCTCATCGACGTATACACGGCCCGCACGTCGACCACGCCGTCGTTCAGCAGCTCGACGTCGCCGCCGGCCGACTGCCCGGTGATACGCGTGTCCAGCGTATAGGTGGCGAAGTAGGCATTGGTGCCGCTCTGGGACGAGCCGCGTCCCAGCAGGGTGGCATTCAGCACCGTCCCCAGCGACAGATCGGCACGGCTGGACAAATGGGCCTGGGCATCGCCCAGGGCCACGATCAATCCCAGGTTGGTCATGGCACTGGCCGCGATGGCATCGCCCGCGGTCACGCTCAACGCGCCCAGACCCGCGTGGACGCTGCCGCCGATCACGTTGCCACCGGCGCGCAGATCGACATTGCCGCCGGCAATGATCTCCAGCGCACTCTCGGGCAGCGTCATGCCACCGACTTGCCGGCCGATGGACGGCGCCGCGGCATGCAGGTCCAGCACGTCGCGGCCCGCCGTGACGCTCAGGTCACCGCCGCCCAGGGTGCCGATGTTCTGCATGAATCGCTCGAAGTTGACGGTCCAGGCCGGCGCCCGCGAATTCGCCTCATTGGCATTCTCGCTGCCCACGCGCCACAGCCAGTCCGAAATCAGCTGGTTGGTGCTGGCGCCCACGACATCCTCGCCGGCGCGGATGGTGATGTCTCCGCCGCGGTCGGGATACATGCGTCCACGCAGATCCAGGACGGTGGAGCCACGCCCAGGATAGGACACGCCATCGGTCGACACACCCGCCGTGTAGATCACGGACGCCTGGTTCCCCAGTTCCACATTGCGCGCCGTGGCGATCTCGATGCTGCCGGTGCCGGTGCGAATCATGGTGAAGCCTGGGACCTGCGTCGGTCGCGATGGCAGCGTCCCCGCCGCGACGCGCAGCGATCCACCGTCTGCCGGTGCGAGACTGGATACCGGTCGTACCGCCAGCGGATCGGCGCTGCCGAGGTCCGCACCCGCGCTCAGACGATAGGACCACGAAGCCCCGGTGTCGGCCAGCAGGTAGGGATTGTCCGCCGTGAAGCCGTCGCTGAGCGAGGCGTTGAATGTCAGGTCTGCGCCGGCCCGGATCGTCAGGTAGCCCGGCAGATCGTCGAAGCGCCATTCGTTCAAGAACCAGTCGCTCTGCAGTGCCAGATTTCCCTCGGAGCTGATGTCGATACCGGCGACGATCTGCGGCGCCGGCCCGCGAACCGCCCCGCCGGCATCGATCAGGCCTTCCATGATCGAGGCGCTGCGCGCGGCAAAATCCGCGGCCTCGTCGTACATCAGGCTACCGGGCGTCGCGGCAATCTCATCCGCGGTGATCGCGCCGTCCAGGTCCACATAGCTGGCGAAGCCTTCGATCGTCACGGCGTTCAGGCG